>CAVDZW010000116.1:2782-8728 GCA_963613305.1 bacterium
CAACACCCCCGACACGCCGAGCCCCACCGGTACCGTCAATCGCGTGGTCAAGGGCGTGACCATTCACCCCTTTACCGTGTAGTCGACGTTTGACTGGATTTTGCGATACCCGCTCGCGCGCCTGCGGGCGGGTATCTTTGTTTTGAGCGTTTGGAGCGCATATGGGTACTTATGCAATCAAGGCCGAGCGATTCTTTTTGCCGGCTGGCGTCATGCACGGCGGCTATCTGATCGTCGAGGACGAGGTATTCGGCCAGTGGCAGGCGTCGGAGCCGGAATGCGAGATTCGCGACTATTCAGGCGCGTGGATCGCGCCCGGTATGGTCGACACGCACATCCACGGCTTCTATAACCATGCGACTACCGATAACGATCCCGAGGGCATCAACATCTCCTCGGCGGAGCTCGCGCGCCGCGGTACCACGAGCTGGCTTCCCACGACGTTTACCGACAGTGTCGAGAACATCCGCGATGCTTGTGCTGCGATTGCCGCGGCCGATATTGAGCGCGGCCCGGAGTTCTGCGGCGCGCGCATTCAGGGCATCTACCTCGAGGGCCCGTTCTTTACCATGAAGCACGTGGGCGCGCAGAATCCGGCCTACCTGATCGATCCGGACATTGAGGTGTTTGACGACTGGCAGCAGGCTGCCGGCGGGCGCATCGTCAAGAGCGCGCTTGCGGCCGAACGTGAGGGTTCTGCCGAGTATTGCGCCGAGCTCGACGCGCGCGGCGTGGTGGGCTGCATTGGCCACTCCGACGCCACGTACGAAGAGTGCGTGGCCGCCATCAACGGCGGGGCGAGCTGCTTTGTGCACACCTATAACGGTCAGCGCGGTCTGCACCACCGTGAGCCCGGTGTGGTGGGCGCTGCCATGTCCACGCCCGAGACCTATGCCGAGATTATCTGTGACGGCAAGCATGTGAATCCTGCCGCGCTCAAGGCGCTGCTTAACGCCAAGGGCTGGCAACACACGGTGCTCATCACCGATTGTTTGGGCTGCGGCGGCATGCCCGAGGGCGAGTATATGAGTGGAGGCTTGCCTGTGGTCATGAAGGACAACCTCTGCTGGCTGGCCGACGGCAAGTCCATCGCCGGCTCGGTGCTCACGCTCGCGGCGGGCGTCAAGAACATCGTCGATTGGGGCATCGCCTCTCCCGAGATCGCCATTCGCATGGCAACCGAGGTTCCCGCGCGTTCGGCGCGTATTGACGATCGTTGTGGCTCCATCAAGCCCGGCCGTTACGCCGACTTCTGTGTGTTCGAGCCGGATCTTACGCTTCGCGAGACCTACGTGGGCGGCGTCTCGGTGGGCAACGTCTTTACGGAGTAGCTTTTACGGCTAATCGGCGTGTCAAACGAGCGCCGCATGGCACTTATAACTGCGAGGCCGGCCCGGGGAACTATCCCGGGCCGGCCTTTTGCTGCATCATGTGACCTTGGTTGGGTTTGCGGCGACGGTCTTGGCTGGTGGGCGCGCCGACGGATCCCTTTAACAGAGGACCTTTGTGAACTCTTCGACCGCCGCGCGCTGCTCGGCAGAGATACCGGGCTCGGTGACGAGCGCGTCGAGGTCTGAGAGGCGGTAGAAGCTGTAGAAGTCGCGCTTGCCGATCTTGCTCGTGTCGGCGATGAGATAACGCGTGTCGGCCTTGCCAAAGGCGAGACGCTGAATGTGGCCCTCCTCCATGTTGGAGGTCGAGACGTCGTCGCCGAGCACGCCGTTTGCACCGATAAAGGCCGCATCGACCCCGATGGCACCGAGTGCACCCTCGGCGATGGGACCCACAAAGGCGGCCGTGCGCGGGCGGTACATGCCGCCGACGAGGCAGAGCTCGCAGTCCTCGCGGTTCTCGAGGATATTGAAGACCGAGAGCGAGTTGGTGATGATCCGCAGGTGGCAGGCGGGGAGGAGCGCCGCCATCTGCTCAACGGTGGTGCCCGCGCCAAGAAAGACGGTCATGTTCTCTTCGATAAGTGAGACCGCTGTACGCGCGATCTGGAGCTTTTCGTCTGCGTGCTTGGCGCGTTTTTCGGAATGACTGTACTCGTGGCGGAGCATAGAGGGCGTGCGGCCGCTGGCGCTCCGGGCGCCGCCGTGCACGCGCTCGATCTCACCGCGGTTCGCGAGTTCCTCAAGATCGCGGCGAACGGTCATGTCGGATACACCGAGGGCATCTGAGATCTCTTTGACCGACACGGTTCCGTGGTCGTCGAGGAGCTGACGAACTTTGTCTTGGCGTTCGGCTTTGATCATTTCTGTGCCCCCTCGGACATCATTTTCGCAAGTTGTAGGTAATCCTAACGGAAGATGTTCGTTAATGGAGGGTTATTCGATTAACGGTCGCGATTTCGAACACAAACGAACAGGCTGCATGCCGGGAGGGGCTCGATGCTCGGAGCATGGGGCGTCGAGCCTTCGTCGATACGTAGGCGCTCCTGGCGGTTGGTTCCCATCTTGCGGGCGGCCTCGGCGACACCGAGGCCGGACTCGATGTGCGAGACGAGCGTCTCGCGCCCTCTCGGGGTGAGTTTTGCGTTGGGATGCTGGGGCACGGGGCCCTCTTTGCTGTTCGTCTAAACAGCTCACAGCTTGGCAGGAGCCTCCCTATTTGCCATCGGTCGCGTGTAAACAACCTATTGGCATCGAACACTTAGGGTTATTCGGGCCTCGCGCGTGGCTGTGGGGCTTTTCGCATCGGGCGTATCACATCGGCGGTCTCGACCAACACCCTCCCGTCCTGAACCCACGCGCAGAGCTTTTCGATCGCGCGTCGCGCCGGCGCGCTACCATGTAGCCATCGGCAGCCCAACGGAGGGAGCATCATGGCAGACGAGAAGCGCAGCGACCTTACCGACGCCCAGCTTGACGACGTGAATGGCGGCATGCAGCCCCGCGACCCACCGAGCTCCAACGCCAGAAAGCTCAAGAACAGCCGCGGCTATACGGTCAGCGAGGTTAGCAACGACAAGATCTACTACTATCCCTGCCCCAAGTGCGGCAAGCCGACCTTCGTTAATTGGAGCACCCTGCACTGCGAACCCTGCGACGACTGGTGGTGGAGCCTCGACAAGGCAATCTGGACCGGCACCGAGCAGAGCCTTATCAGCATCGTCGGGTAGGCTTCGCCGACGGACACACATTCTGTCCGAGTGCTTAAAACCGCTCCTGAGGTTTAAAGGGAGCAAAAAGGGGCGCCGACCTGCGTCGATGTCCCTAAACCGGACACACATTTTGTCCTATAAGCCTGAAAAGCAATAAAAAACGACCGCCGCGAGAGGAAACTCCGCGGCGGCCATCCAAAGGGGGCTAAGTTGTGCGGGTGTTGCACCCGCTGCTGAGGACAATGTACCCCCGGCACCGGCATTTCTAAACCGCCCAAACCCTGCAATGCGCGAACGGTCGAAATCCCGTGGTAAACGGAAGTTATCGCAGGTCAAAGCCCAAGTTCTGACACAGACTCGAAACAAAAGGCCTCGTCTTGATTTGAGCGCCGCATGGTTTTGCGCCGCATCGTCA
Source organism: bacterium (assembly GCA_963613305.1). Classification (GTDB taxonomy): domain Bacteria; phylum Actinomycetota; class Coriobacteriia; order Coriobacteriales; family Coriobacteriaceae; genus Collinsella. The sequence continues at coordinate 6,301 of CAVDZW010000116.1, forward strand.
ATCACCCATCGGGCTCAGGCTGCGTGAATTCGATTTATGGCAACGCGCCCGCCGCAGACTTCTCCGCGGCGGGCACACTCTTAAGCATATTTGCGCTGGTTAATTGCAGACGTTTGCTGACGGAAATCCGTAAAGCTGACGTGCCTTATCCCTCAAGCAGGCCGGTTTCGGTGAGGTTCTTGAACCAGTAGGCGCTCGCCTTGGGAATGCGCTCCTGGGTCTCAAAGTCAACGTAGAAGAGGCCGTAGCGCTTGTTGTAGCCGTTGGTCCAGCTGAACTGGTCCTGCAGGCTCCAAACAAAGTAGCCGGCCACGTTGACGCCGCCCTGAATGGCGAGGTTGATCCAGCTCAAATGCTGGCGCAGATAGTCGATGCGCGGAGCGTCGTCAACAAAGCCGTCGACCAGTTCGTCCTTGTAGCCCATGCCGTTCTCGGTGACATAGATCTTCTTGTAGTTTGGGTAGTCGTTCTTGATGCGCATCATCAGGTCGAACAGGCCCTCGGGGTAGATGATCCAGTCCCAGTCGGTGGTGGGAACGCCCTCGCGCACGCATGCCTCGCCGACGCCCTTGAGGAACCAGCGGCTCGAGCCCTTGTCGCCCGTGCCGTTGTGATTAATGTCGTTCTCGCCCTCGGCAGCACGGATGAACTGGCACTTGTAAGTGTTCATGCCCAGGCAGTCGCAGTAGGGGAGGGCGGCGGTGAGGTCGGCGATGTCCTGCTCGGTCACATCGAGCGTACCACCGGCGATCTCGGCCAGTTTGCTCGCGGCCTCCCAGGTGTCAGGCGCGTAGTGGCCACGGAAGGTGGCATCGAGCACCCAGCGGTTGTTGATGACGTCTGCCATTCGGGCGCCCTCGGCGTCTGCGGCATTGGCCGGGTCGAGGGGGTACTTGGGTTCGAGGTTATGCACCACGCCGATCTCGCCCTTATAGCCGCCCTCGTGGAAGGCGACGACAGCGCGGGCGTGTGCGACCATCATGTTGTGCATGACCTGGAAGGCCTTGTCCAGACGGTACTTTTCGCCGTGCGGCCAGTTGCCCACGACGTACATGCCCTCGGCCGTGGCCGGGATCTCGTTAAAGGTGAACCAGTGCTCGATTTCGGTGAACTCGCCAAAGCAGAACTTGGCGTATGCCTCAAAGGCGTCGATAGTCGAGCGGGTGAGAAACCCCTCGCCGCCGTTCTCATAGAAGGCTTCGGGCGTATCGAAGTGGTCGAGCGTCACGTAGGGAACCACGTTGCGGCGCGCGCACTCGGCAAAGAGCTCGTGGTAGTAGGCCACGCCCTCGGGGTTGAGCTCACCCGTGCCGGCGGGAAAGATGCGCGTCCAGGCGATGGAGACGCGGATGCCGTTCACGCCGAAGCGCTCGCAGAGCTCGAGGTCGACGGGGTAGCTGTTGTAGAAATCCGAGGCCGGGTCGGGGGAGAAACGGCCCTGGGCAGCAAGGAAGTCGTCCCAAGGCACCTTGCCCTTGCCGTGAGTGCGGGTCTCGCCCTCTACCTGGTAGGCGGCAGTGGCGCCACCGTAAACGAAGCCTTTGGGGAACGGGATGTTGCTCATGGTGCGTCCTTTCGTGATTGTTCTGATGAGCTCGCTTAGATGGACGGGGCGCCTCGATTGGAGCGCAGCCGCGGAGACGGGAGTCAGCGAGGGGTCGCGCTGGAATTTCAATCGACTGTGCTCCGATCGGGGCGCCTAGCGTGCAGGATGCCCCAGACCGATGCTGGTCGGTCCGGGGCACGGAAAGAAGGTGGGGCTACTCAGCCTGCTCCAGGCTCTCGCGGAGCCACTTGATGGCTCCCTCGGGATCGCGGGTGAGGGCGATGTACTCCTGGCCGCGCGGGGCAAGCAGCTTGATGCCCAGACGGTCGGTGTCGGCTTTCATGTCGGCGTAGTAGCTGCGGACCTGCGGGGCGAGCACGATCACGTCGTACTGGTCCATGATCGCGGTGTGCTGGCCGTAGGCGCCGGCGGAGGAGGCGATGTTCTCGCCGGTTGCGGCGGCACCGTCTTTGATGGCGTTGGCGAGCATGGCGGAGGTGCCGGCACCGGCGCAGAGGACGAGGACCTTGAGACCGTCGACGTCGACCTTCGAAGCGGGGTCGGGCTCGGTCGCAGGCTCAACAGCGGAGGTTTCGGCAGCCGGGGCGGAGATTGCGGCGGCGTCGTTATCGGTCATGGCTGCGACAACCGCCTTGCCTTCGCCCAGCTCCTCGGCACGTGCGGCTTCCTGGTCACAGAGCATCTTGTCGTATGCCTTGAGGAAGGGCAGGTAGATGATGGCGTCGAGTATGAGCAGGAGCGCGATGAACACCAGCGAGATGATTTGGAAGTTGCACGAGATGAAGATGCCGATGGGGCCGGGGGTCGCCCAGGGCACGACGAAGCTGAAGCCGTTCATGCCCACGACGTCGATGAAGAACT
>CAVDZW010000117.1:0-2272 GCA_963613305.1 bacterium
CGGGATTCCAAAAAAGACGGTTTCCGGTAGCCTAGACGGGATTCCTTTTGTATACCTGGTGAGTCCCATTTTCTGACCTGCGGAAACACGTGCGCAAAAAGGTGGCTACCCGGGATTTTCGTTTCAAGCTACCGGAAATCGTCTTTTTTGAGGATGGGGGCACACGGAGAGCTTTTCGGCGCCTGCTGTTTCCGGGTTTGCAGTCATCAACTTTGTTATCGTACGTCCCAGCCCGCCAGCGGCTTCGCACTCGTATGCCCTTGCACCCATGTCATTGCTGCCCGCCGAAGGCGCAAACGAGATGCAACAAGCCCCCTGACCCCTTCGCGCCTTTCAGAGCGTGTACCTGCCACAGCTCGACCGTGTCCCCATCAGCCCGCAGGGACCTTCCCTCCGAAATCATTCCGCAGGCAAGGAAGCGGCCGGCCGCCAACGTTCCGAAGGAACGAGGCGGCCGGCCGCTTCCATTTGCCGAGGACGTTTTTGGAGGGAAGGCCCCTGCGGGCGTCAGTTAGAACTCAATCGAGTAGACGCTACAGGTACTCGATCTGAGCGCCCTCCGTATCGCACGTGAGAATATGCGTATCGCACTTGGGGAACTGCTCGCGCAGGCGCACCTGCAAGAACTTGGCAACGATAGTGTCGTCGGTGGCAGCCATGAGCGTGGAGCCCGAACCGCTGATCCAGATGGTCTTGGCGCCGCCCGAGAGGCAGGTGTCGCGCACAGCGTTGTAGTCGGGGATGAGGCGGCGGCGGTACGGCTCCTGGATGCGGTCGTCGTTGGCGGCGGCCACGAGGTCAAGGTCGCCCGTCTCGAGCCCGCGGGTCATGCCGGCAATGCGGCCCATCTGCCACACGGCCGTGGAGAGCGGCACTTCCTGCGGCACGACCTTGCGCGCCTCGCTCGTGTGCACCTCGTAGGGCGGAATCACGGTGATAAAGCGCAGGCGGTCGCTCACCTCGTAGCGCAGGCAGCGGGGAAGGTCACCCTCCGGTGTGAACGAGCAGACGGCGCCGCCGAGGATGGCGGGGGCCACGTTGTCGGGGTGCCCCTCGACCTCGGTCGCGATGCGCACGAGCTCGGAGCGGTCGACGGTGTGGCCGGTGAGCGCGGCGGCGGCCATGATGCCGGCGACCACGCAGGTGGAGCTGGAGCCGAGCCCGCGCGCGACGGGCACCTCGGTTTGGATATCGATGTTAACGGGGAAGGGCTGCTCGCCCCAGGCCTTGAGGGCGTCGACAAAGCTCACGTAGACGAGATTCTTCTCGTTGCGGAACTCCTCGGGACAGCCGGTGATGGTGAGCTTGTCGGCACGGTCGAAGGTGAAGTGCGAATACAGGCTGACGGCCATACCGAGCGTGTCGTAGCCGATGCCGAGGTTTGCGCTCGTTGCCGGGACGGTGATCTTGATCATTGCAGGTCCTCCTGGTCGGGTCTGGCTGTTTAGTTCGCTGCTCGGACAGTCCTGCTCGCGCGGAGAGCACGTTTAGTGCTCTCCGGCTCGTGCGGAACTCGCGACGAACTAAACAGCCAGACCCGTTGCGCGCCCGTCATCATCCAGAGAAATCTACAGGAAAAGAAAGTGCGCCGGCTTGTACCGGCGCTTTTTTGAACTAGAGCTCGTTCATCTTCTTTGCGGCTTGCTCTACGTAGCTGCCCATGCCCTCGACGTCCACCACGTCCTCAAAGCGGACGGGCTCCTGCTCGAGCTCAGAGAGCTGCACGGGAGCGACGGTGCTGCTGTAGGCCTCGAGCATGCGCATGGCCTCAAAGTCGTCGGCCGGCGTGTCGAGCCCGAGGGCATCGCAGACGGCGCGCGGGAACTTGTAGGGGCTTGCCGTCGAGAGCAGCACGCGGGCACGCGCGCCCTCGGCTGCGGGCGTGTGCTCAAGCACGTGGTAGCCGCAGGCGGTGTGCGGGTCGATCACGTAGCCCTCGGCATCCCAGCAGGTCTTGATGGCCGCGGCCACCTGGTCCTCGTCGGCCCAGCCGCAACCGAAGGTCTCCTGGATTTTGGCGAGGAGCTCGGCCGGCACCTCGTAGCGGCCCTTCTCGGCCAGGTCGGCCATGAGCGAGGCCACGAGTTCGCAGTCGCCGTCCGAAAGGAAGTAGAGCATGCGCTCGAGATTGCTCGAGATGAGGATGTCCATGGAGGGCGAGGTGGTGGTGAAGAACGGGCGGTTGCGGTCGTACACGCCGGTGCTGAGGAAGTCGCAGAGCACGTTGTTCTTGTCGCTCGCCACGATCAGCTTGGCCACGGGCAGGCCCATG
>CAVDZW010000117.1:2282-34324 GCA_963613305.1 bacterium
CATGCGCTTGGCGTAGTAGCCGGCGAGCACGTCGCCGAAGTTGCCGGTGGGCACGCAGAACTCAACGGCGTCGCCGGCCTCGATGGCGCCCGAGCGCAGGAGCTGCGCATAGGCGGCAAAGTAGTAGACGACCTGCGGCACGAGGCGGCCGACGTTGATGGAGTTGGCCGAGGAGAGCACGGTGCCGGCGGCGTTGAGGCGCGCGTTCAGCTCCTCGTCGGCAAAGATGCGCTTGACGGCGCTCTGAGCGTCGTCAAAGTTGCCGCGTACGCCGCAGACGGCCACGTTGTCGCCCTCCTGCGTGCTCATCTGCAGGTTCTGCACGCGGCTGACCTTGCCCTCGGGATAGAACACGGTGATGCCCGTGCCCGCGGCGCCCGCAAAGCCCGCGAGTGCGGCCTTGCCGGTGTCGCCGGAGGTAGCAGTCACGATCATGATGCGCTCGGCCGGCTTGCCGTCCGCCTTGCCCGTGCGCGCCATGAGACGGGGGAGCATCTGGAGCGCCACGTCCTTAAAGGCGGAGGTGGGGCCGCCAAAGAGCTCCATCACGTGGGTGGGCACGGCGTCGCCGCAACCGTCCGCGGCGGCCTCGGCGGGGGAGTGCTTGAGCGCTACGAGCGGGGTGACCTCATCGCTTGCGAAGGTGCCCTCGTAGGCCTCGGACACGCATGCCGCGATTTCTTCGGCCGTGTAATCGTTTAGTAACAATCCCAACACATCGCGTGCAAGATCGAAGTACGTCTTATCGGCAAGGCCGGCCACGTCGATGTTCAGGCTACCGAGCTCGTCGGTAACGAACAGGCCGCCGTCGGGGGCGATACCCTTTCTGATGGCTTCCTTGCTTGAGCACGCTAAAGTGCGTCCACGTGTACTATGATATGTGCCCATGTCGATGTGCTCCTCGGTTTTAGGGCCGTCAATGGTGCACTCATGGTATCAGAGCAGGCAAGACCTACAACTACAGAGGCTTTCAGAAAGGTAACCTCAGCATCATGATCAAGATCGCGAAGTTCGGTGGCTCATCTGTCGCCGATGCCGAACATTTCAAGAAAATCAAAGCCATCGTCGACTCCGACCCCGCGCGCCGTTTTGTGGTGGTCTCCGCGTGCGGTCGCCGCTTTAAGGACGACACCAAGGTTACCGACCTGCTGTATCTCGTGAACGCGCACACCAAGTACCACGTGTCGTGCGACGAGCTGCTCGACGACATCGGCCAGCGCTACTTCGATATCGCCGACGAGCTCGGCCTCTCATACCCGATCCGCGACGAGTTCGGCGCCTTTGCCGAGCGCGCCCGCTCCGGCGGCTACTCCACCGAGGAGCTCGTCTCGCGCGGCGAGTACTTTACCGCCCGCCTCATGGCCGAGTACCTCGGCCTGCCGTTCCTCGACGCCAAGGACGTCGTTGCCTTCCACCACGACGGCACGCTCTCGATGCGTCGCACCGCCGAGCTCGTCGAGGAGCGCGGCAACCAGGGCGGCTTCGTGATGCCCGGGTTCTACGGCGCCACCAAGGAGGGGCAGATCAAGCTCCTCGACCGTGGCGGCGGCGACATCTCGGGCTCGATCCTCGCCAAGTGTCTCGGTGCCGACCTCTACGAGAACTGGACGGACGTCTCGGGCTTCTTCTCGGCCGACCCGCGCATCGTGCCCGATGCCGGCCCCATCGCGCGCATCACCTACGAGGAGCTGCGCGAGCTTTCTTACATGGGCGCGAGTGTGCTGCACGAGGAGGCCGTGTTCCCGGTGCGCGAGGCGGGGATCCCGCTCGTCATCAAGAACACCAACGCCCCCGAGGACCCGGGCACCATCATCAGCGAGACCGCTGACGAGGGCCAGCAGGAGCCGATCATCACGGGTGTCGCCGGCAAGTGCGACTTCGTGGCCATCAACGTGGCGCGCGACCGCACCAAGCCGCGCGTGGGCTTTATGCGCCGCGCCCTTTCGGTCTTTGAGCGCTACGGCGTGAGCGTTGAGCACATGCCCACGGGCGTGGACCGCTTTGGCGCCGTGGTGCAAGAGAGCGAGGTGCACGATTCGCTCTACTCGCTGGTGGGCGATATCGAGAAGGAGGTCGAGCCGCTCGAGATCGAGGTGGTCAACGACCTCGCGCTCATCGCCACCGTGGGTCGCAACCTGCGCGGACGCGCCGGCCTCTCGGGCCATCTGTTCGGCAAGCTCGGCGAGGCGGGCGTCTCGGTGCGCATGATCAGCCAGAGCTGCGACGAGATCAACATCATCATCGGTGTGGACCAGAAGGACTTTGCCCTGGCCATCCGCACCATCTACGACGCGTTCTCCGACGAGAACGGCATCGTCAAGGTCGCAGACATCGAGGCGGATGCCGCGCACCCGCTCACGGGCCTGCACAAGTAATTCGGTTATTGCAAGAAGGGCGGCCGCGTGGTCGCCCTTTATGCCTGCGGCGTGCAAGATGCCCGGGCGCTGATCCATAAGGGGGAAGCATGAAAGAGTACACGGTCGCGATCCTCGGTGCCACGGGAGCGGTTGGCACCCAGATGCTCCAGTGCCTCGACGAGCAGGAGTTCCCGGTCGGCACGCTCAAGCTGCTGGCGAGCGCGCGCTCGGCGGGCAAGACCGTGGAGTTCCGCGGTCAGACCGTCACGATCGAGGAGGCGCGCCCCGAGGCCTTTGAGGGCTGTGACATCGTGCTCGGTGCCGCCGGCGACGACATCGCCAAGGAGCTTTTGCCCGAGGCCGTCAAGCGCGGCGCTGTGGTGGTCGACAATTCCCACGCGTTCCGTCTCGATGAGGACGTGCCGCTGGTGGTGCCCGAGATCAACGCCGACGACGTCAAATGGCACAAGGGTCTCATCGCAAACCCCAACTGCGCCACCATCATCGGTCTTGTTCCCACCTACCCGCTCCACAAGATCGCGGGCGTCAAGCGCATGATCGTGAGCACCTACCAGGCCGCTTCGGGCGCCGGCGTGCCGGGCATGCGCGAACTCGAGGACCAGCTCGCGGCATTCGGCCGCGGCGAGGAGATCCCGGAGCCGCGCGCGTTTGCGGCGCAGCTCGCGAGCAACCTCATTCCGCAGATCGGTGGCGAGAAGGAGGAGGGCTTCACTTCTGAGGAGATGAAGCTTCAGAACGAGGGCCGCAAGATCATGCACCTGCCCGAGCTCCGTGTGAACTGCACTTGCGTGCGCGTGCCCGTGCTGCGCTCGCATTCCGAGAGCATCACCCTTGAGTTCGAGCGCGACATCACGCTTGAACAGGCGCGCGAGGCGCTCGCCACCGCGCCGGGCGTCAAGCTCGTCGACGACCTCGACGCCGCCGATGCGCACGACCGGTTCCCCATGCCCATCGATACGAGCGACCAGGACCTCGTGTGGGTCGGCCGCGTGCGCCGCGACATCTCGAACCCCGAGGCTCTGCGCGGCATCACCTTCTGGTGCTGCGGCGACCAGATCCGCAAGGGTGCGGCAACGAACGCCGTCCAGATTGCCAAGCTGCTCTGCGAGTAAAGGTCAAAGGAGCGCTTTTTTAGGCGTGTACTCTGGAGTTCGCTTCGCTTAATGACGAATTCACCCCGCTGCCGGTTCGAGAGGAGCCGGCGGCGGGGTTCTTTTTAGACGGTGACGAGACTTTTAGGATTTGCGCGACCGCGGCGGGGCTCGCAGGGCTTTTGCAAAACAAGTGGGGGTCGCGGCGCTTTGGCGAGACTGAGGGGGCACTCGTTGCGTTTGGTGAGCCAAAACAGGCGGTCGCCGGGATTTGCGGAGCTGCAACTGATGTTTTGGGCGACTACGTCGGGGATTCGCGTCGTCTTAGCAAGGCTGAAACAAGCGCCCACGGGTATTTGCGCGACCGAGACGGGCATTCGCAGGGATTTGTGTGGCCGTACGCCCCTGCTTTGCAACAAACTTCAACTATTCATAGGGTTGTGGCAAAAAGGCCGAGTAGACGCTTGTTTTAAAGAACGCGACCTGCGGTTTTGTAGGCCAAAATGCTGCGCTACTTAAGGATTCTGGGATAACCCTATGAATAGTTGAAGTTTGGTCGTTGCGACCCGCTGTGCAAAGCGAAATCGGACGATTTTGCATGCAATCGAGCGTGCGAGCATTGGTTAAGACCGACCTGATGAGGGCATGCTGCAGCGCGGTACGCTAGAATCGTTTGCGGAATTCAAAGAGGAGGGACGCCGATGGTAACCACTGTGTACAGCTCGCCGTTGGGCGATATCCTCCTGGCCGCCGACGCGCGCGGTCTAACCGGCTTGTGGTTTGAGGGTCAGGAGCACTTTGCCTCCACGCTTGCGCCCGAGGACGAGCCGGAGCGCGTACGCGGTGCCGATGCTGAGTCGGGCGCGCTTGGCGGCGGCTCGGCGCGGCCCCAGAATGCTGCAGCCCAGGCGGTGCTCGAGCGCACCTGGGCGTGGCTCAACGCATATTTTGCCGGGCAGGAGCCTGCGTTCACCCCGCCGCTCCATATGATCGGCACGTCGTTTCAGCGTGAGGTCTGGTGCGAGCTTCTGGGCATCCCGCGTGGTGAGGTCGCGAGCTACGGCGAGATCGCCGCGCGCATCGCGAACCGCCATTGCCTGCCCGGCGATGCCGGGCGCCGTGTGTCGCCGCGGGCCGTCGGGGCCGCTGTGGCGCGCAACCCGATCTCGATCGTGGTGCCGTGCCATCGCGTGGTGGCGGCCGACGGGAGCCTTAACGGCTATGCCGGCGGCCTCGAGCGCAAGGCGGCGCTCCTCACGCTCGAGGGTTGCGAGCTGGCTTAACTCTGCAGGTCGTAGACGGTGACGCCGCCGACGGTCGTTGCCGTGAAGTTTGCCGAGACCCATTCCTCGATCTGCGACGCGGCATCGCTGCCGCCCATCTGCGCGCCGCCCATGCCGCCGCTCGAGATGTAGTAGCGCACAAGTCCCTGCTTAACGTACTTTTTGAACTGTTTGAGCGTCGGTGCCGGGTCCGATCCGTTAAAGCCGCCGATGGCCATGACGGGCAACTCGGTGGCGAGCTGATAGGTGGCTGCGTTTTGCGAGCCACAGGTGGCTGCGGCCCAGCGGTAGGTGCTTGCGTTTTCGGTAAGGAGTGCTGCGACCTCGCTGTTTGAGGACGAGCCGGTGAGGCCGCCACCCATACCGCCGCCTGCACCTGCGCCACCGCCCATTCCGCCCTGGCCCGAGGGGCCGGCCGTGACGATCGATCCCGTGTGCGCGGAGCTGACGGTGCATGCCGTCCAGAGCACGGGTCCGGCCATGAGCGCGACGGCGCCGAGCACGAGGGCCGTGCGCTGCGCGATCCGATGCGGGGTCGCCGTCGTACGCGCGCCTCCGTTCGCTGCAGCGAGGGCATGCGCGTCGCCCTCGCTCAGGTAAAAGCTCGCGGCCAGCACGAGCGCGGAACAGATGCCGAGTGCAGCGATGCCGATTCCGACCCAGCGGTAACTGCCGCTTTGCCAGATGAGCGCGAACGACCACACGCTGCTGAACGCGATGAGCGGGGCGGCAAGTCCGCGTGTCCAGGTGCGCTCGCGCATCTCCCAGAGACCGCGCACGCAAGCAGCGGCCAAGAACGCGATGGCGGGGGCGAGCGCCACGGTGTAGTAGGCATGGAAGATGCCGGCCATAAAGCTGAATGTGAGCCAGGTCACGATGAGCCAAGCACCGAAGACGATGATGCCGGCCATGCGCAGACGCGCCAGATCACAGAGAGCCTCGGCGTTGAGCGAGAACACGGCGGTGTCGGCGGCGCTTGCGGTGCTGCTGCGCCCATCCTTGAGCGAGCGTCCGCGCTTGGCGAGCACGCGGGCGGCAACGGCGCCCACGACGATACCCGCAAAGGCGATGAGCGCGAGCCAGGTAATCTGATCACCAAAATCGCTGGTAAAGAGGCGCGAGATTCCCGTCTCGCCCCACATGCCTCCCTGCGCGGTGGAGCTTGCGGCGCCCGGAACGACCGAGCCCGTCTCGTCGCCCGTGAGGCGCCCGAGGCCGTTGTAGCCAAAGGTGAGCTCAATGAACGAGTCGGTCTGCGAGCCTCCGATGTAGGGGCGCGAACCACTCGGCACGAGCACGGTGAGGAGCACCCACCAGCCGGCGCCGACAACGATCGAGGCGATGGCTGCCGCTCCGTCGAGCACGCGGCGTCCGACCTTGGTGGGCGAACAGGTAAAGAGCGCGAGTGCAAAGCCCGGCACCACAAGGAGCACCTGGAACTGCTTGGTCAAAAAGCCGAGGCCAACAAGGAGTCCCGCGGCGCAAACGAGGAACGTGCGGCGGCGGTTGCCGATGCGCGTGGCCGGCGCTTCGAGCGCGCGCAAGACGAGGGCGGCTGCAGCGAGCTGCAACAGGATGAGCAGCGCGTCGGGGTTGTTGAACCTGAACATGAGCGCGGCAACGGGAGTGGCGATAAAGATCGCGCCCGCAGCGAGGCCGGCGGCATTGCCCCAGTAGCGGCGCGTCGTGGCATAGAGGAGCCACGTGCAGGTAACGCCCATGACGGCCTGCGGCATGAGGATCGAGAACGAGCTCAGGCCGAGCGCGCGCACCGAGAGCGCCATGAGCCAGATAGACGCGGGAGGTTTATCGACCGTGATGGCGCCGCCGGCATCGAGGGAGCCCCACAAAAAGGCGCTCCAACTCTTGGAGGCCGCCTGCGCGGCGGCGCTGTAGAACTCGTTTGCGTAGCCCGAGGCCGTGAGGTTCCAGAAAAAGACGAACGCGGAGCCTGCGAGCAGGAGGGCGAGGGCGGCGTAGTCGGCAAGGCCGCGCGCCGGGGCAAAAGCGCGCACGCGCGAGCGGTCGCGGCGGGTCGCGCGCGGCTCGTGCTCGTTGCGGGCGGTGGGGTAGGGTAGAGCGATCTCGCTCATTAGGCCTCCAGGGGTGTTCGGGTGCTATGGGCTGTGGGGCGCGCGGGCGCGGCCGGGCAGTCGAGACGTGCGCGCGGCTGCGTGCTGCCGTCTGCAAGGTAGGCGTCGTGCAGACGCTTCATGCCGGCGAGGTCCTTGCGCACGGTGTCGACGATGTGCACCGTGGAGCCGGGGTCCTCGAGCCAGCGCACGGCGAACTCGTTGGTGGCGATGCCCATACGCTCGGCCAGGAACAAAAGCTCGGTATCGAAGAACCACTCGTTGTCCTCGATGAGCGGCAGGAGCGTTGCCGCGGCCTCGGCGCTCACGGCCTTGAATCCGCATTGCGCGTCGTGGAACCTCACGCCGAGATAGGTTTGGAGCATGCGGTTGTACGTGCGCGAGATGAACTCGCGCTTAAGACAGCGCTTGACCTGCGACGCCGGCAAAAGACGCGAGGCAAACGAGACATCGGCACGGCCCTGCAAAATCGGCTCCACCAGCTCGGGGATCTGGCGCGGGTCGGTCGAGAGGTCTACGTCCATATAAGCCATGACCTGTGCTTTTGAAGAGCCCCAGGCGCACTTGAGCGCGCGACCGCGGCCCTTTTGCGGGAGCGAGAGGGCGCGCACGGTAAACGGGAACTTTTCGGTGAGGGTGCGCGCGAGCTCCCAGGTGCGGTCGGTGCTCGCGTTATCGGCGATCACGATCTGCCAGGTAAAGGCCGAGCCCTCTTGGGCGAGCTGGCGGAGCTGGTCGCTGAGCATGATGACGGAGCTCGCGAGCTGTTCCTGCTCGTTGTAGACGGGGATCACAAAGTCGACGTCGACGGCGCGGGGCTCGCCGCAGCGCAGAGCGCCGCAGGTGGAGATGTCGTTCTTTTGGGTGGTAATGGCGGAAGCGGTCCCTGCTGCCGCCGCAGCGCCTGCAACCGCAGCGCCTGCCGCCGCTTGCTTGCTTTCGGCTTCGGGCGCGCCCTGCGATTCAGCGCCGGCCTCGACGTCTGCCTTCGGCATTTGCGCCGCATGCTGGATGTTCATGTGCTCAAGCTGCTGCTCGGTCATGGTTCTCACGCACCTTTACGCGTTGTAGACGGTTGTGCTTGTGGAGGAATCGCTGTTAGAGGAGCTGCTGCTAGATGAGTCACCGCTTGCGCTGTCGCCCTGGCCCTGAGAAGAGGAGCCGTTACCGTTGCCGGTGCCGCTCGGCGGCTCGGGCGCGCCGTTGCTGTTGCCCTGTGCAGAAGCGCCGTCGCTGCCCGTGGAGTTGGCATCGGCCGAGCTTGAGCTGTCGGAGCTGCTCGAATCGCCCTGACCAGCGCCCTGCTGAGCGCCGCCACCCTGCGAGGGAGCGCCGCCCTGGGACATCTCGCCCTGGCCGCCGGCACTCGAGGTGGCTACCGAAACGATAGCGCCGCCCGCAAGGCCGCCGGCCAGACCGCAGATGGCGGCGAGCACGGCCACAAGCAGGAGCGTCTTGCCGCGACCGGGCTCCTTGGCGGGCGCAGGTGCGGGCACGGACTCGGCCGCAGGCGCGGATGCCGGGGCGGCCGGTGCGGCACCTGCCGGAGCGGCCTCGGCCGCAGATGCGGGCGCACTGGCATGCGCGGCTGCCCGGTGCGTGTACGCCGTCGTGGGCACGGCCTGGCTGATCGGGGACGTCTGGGCGGTCTGCGTTGCCGGGGCGCTCGCTGCATGCGCCTGGCCAGCCGTCGCATACGTCTGCGCGCTTGCGGCCGTCGTGCTCGCGTTCGCGCTCGTGCTCGTGCCCGTCGTCGCAGAAGCGTTCTCGGCCTCGGTGCTGAAGTTGCGCTGATACTCGGTCATGGTGAACCTCCTCGTTCGCGCGGCGCGTCTTTGCGCCCGCATTGATATACGAAACGGCTGCAGCCGGGCCCGCCGAGTCGCGTGGCAGGCCGCATGTGCTGCCGAGCCGAGGGGCGGGGATGGCGTGGACGCCGCCCCGCGGGGCTCCGATGCCCCGTGCGTTGGGCGTCCGGCCCCTCGGCGATTCAAGTTCTACCGCGATGAGTTTTTGCAAATGCGCATGTACCAGCGCTTTAGGTAGGCCTAAGGCAAATCCTGCGTTGTCGCCCCGGCCGCCGAGCGGGCTTAAGGCTTGCCTAAGGACGCCGCGGGCGTGGGCTATTATCGAGCTGTGCCAACGATCAGATATGTATATATGCGAGGTGCTCAACCATGAAACTGCTGCTTGCCGAAGATGAGTACGGCCTTTCGCGCGCCCTCACGGCGATCCTCGAACACGACGGCTACGAGGTCGACCCGGTCTTTGACGGAACGACCGCCCTCAAATATCTGCAGGAGAACGAGTACGGTGCCGCCGTACTCGACATCATGATGCCCGGGCTCGACGGCATCAGCGTGCTCAAGCAGGTTCGCGCCGAGGGCGACCACACGCCGATCATCATGCTCACGGCCAAGAGCGAGGTGGCCGACAAGGTGGAGGGCCTCGACGCCGGTGCCAACGACTACCTCACCAAGCCGTTTGCCGCCAAGGAGCTGCTCGCGCGCATCCGTGCCATCACGCGCGTTGCCACCGCCATCGACGCGAACACCCTCTCGGTGGGCGACCTCAAGCTCGACCTCGCTGCCTGCGTGCTCACCGGCCCCGAGGGCGAGGAACACCTGGCCAACCGCGAGTTCCAGCTCATGGAGCTCTTTATGGAGCATCCCGGCGACCGCATTCCCACCGAGCGTCTGCTTATGAGCGTATGGGGCGACGAGGCTCCCGAGGGCGCGAATGTCGTGTGGGTCTACATCTCCTACCTGCGCAAAAAGCTTGCCAAGGTGAGCTCCACCGCGAGCATCAAGGCCTCGCGCAACCAGGGTTACTCGCTCGAGGTCGCGCGCGATGAGTAGGCGTGCCACCGCGGCCGCGACGCCGCCGAACGCGATGGCGCGGGGGCTGCGTCAAAAGTTCGTACTGGCCGCGATGGCCGCCGTCACGATCGTGCTTGCTGGCATCGTGGGTGGCATCAACCTTGCCAACTACATCGCCATCTGCAACACTGCCGACGCCAAGCTCAATCTCATCGCCAAGAACGACGGCTACTACCCGGGCACCGAGGATTTTGATGTGGAGGACGACGCGAGCTCCAACTCCAGTTCAGGCTCCAGCTCCAACTCCGGCGGAGCGTCGTCTACAACGGATCCTTCTGCGAACGGCGCCACGGTAACGACCACAACGTCGGCCGTCGCGCAGGCGGGCACCGCGGCGGCGGACACCTCAAGCCAGTCCGTGGCCATCGAAGAAGCCGAGCTCATCATCAAATCGATCAGGCGCGCATCCAAGCACTTTGATGGCCCGATGTCGCCCGACAAGATCATGAGCGCCGAGGAACCCTATTCCATTCGCTACTTCACCGTGACGGTGAGCTCCGACGGCGTGATCTGCGATGTCGACACGAGCTTTACCGCAACGGTGAGCGACGCGGACGCTACCGCCTACACCGCCAAGATCTACAACAAGAGCAAGCGCAACAGCCGCGGTTTCTACGGCAGCTACCGCTACGCTTGCTACTCGATGGCCGAGGTGGACGGCATCACCGACAACACCATGTGCGTCTTCCTCGACTGCTCGCGCGAGCTGTCGAACTTTCAGTCGTTCCTCGCGGCGAGCGTGGCCATCAGCGTCGTCGGCTGGGTCGCGGTGCTCATACTCGTGCTGGTGCTCAGCCGCTTTGTGATCCGTCCGGTGGTGGAGAGCTACGAAAAGCAAAAGCGGTTCATCACCGATGCGAGCCACGAGATCAAGACGCCGCTCGCCGTGATCGACGCGGCCAACGAAGTGCAAGAGATCATGGGTGGCGAGAGCGAGTGGACCCAGAGCATTCACGAGCAGGTGGCGCGGCTCACTGCACTCACCGAGCGCCTGGTGTTCCTGGCACGCATGGACGAGGGCGCGGCGGGCTTTGCAAAGGCCGACGTGGACCTCTCGGAGCTGGTTGACAAGACGAGCGAGCCTTTTGTGTCGGTCGCCGTCTCGCGCAACAAACGCCTCTCGCGCACGATCGCCTCGGGCCTCACCTGCAAGGGAGACAAGACCGCGCTCGCGCAGGTGGTGGAGCTTTTGCTCGACAATGCCACGCGCTACGCGAGCGACGACAGCGTGATCGAGCTTGCGCTTTCGGGGAGCGCGCACGGCGGCGCGTGCCTGACCGTGACGAACGCCGTCGACAAGCTGCCCGAGGGCGACCTCGATCGGCTCTTTGACCGCTTTTATCGCGCCGACACGAGCCGCAACAGCAAGACGGGCGGCTCGGGCGTGGGCCTCTCGGTAGCCAAGGCGATCGTCGAGGCCCACGGCGGCACCATCAAAGCAACCGGCGGCGACGGCCAGATCACCTTTACTGTGCGGTTGTAGGGGAGCGGCAACCTCAAGAGAAGCGTCGTCAGAACACGAGCGTCAACTGCGCGCCCTGTTCTGCCGGCGCTTCCTTCTTTTCGCTCAGTAGGACGAGCCGATCTTCGTATTGCTTCTCGGTCATCTCGATAACGGTTACCTCGCCAGAACAGGGGAGATTGAGTTTGAGACGTGCGATGTGGGTCTCAGCCGATTCCCTCGTTACCAGCAAGCGCGAATATACGGAGAATTGCTCCATATGATAGCCGTCGCTAATCAGGAACTTTCGAAAGTCGCTGTATTGTCTGCGCTCAGCTTTGCTTCCGGTCGGAAGGTCGAATAGTACCAACAGCCTCATGACCCTCATGACTCCTCCCTTATTCGAGCGTTATCGTTTCGAGCCCGTTGAGCTCGGGTAACACCAGCTTTTTGGGGTCTTTTTCGAGTACGGCGGTGCGAAGCGAAGAGAACACCGTTTCGATGCACTGCTGGCATCCGCAACGTTTGCCGTTGATGGTCATGACGTGCTCAAAAACGCGCGCGAGCAACGCCTTGTCTTTGGGGCCAAGAGGCTCCTCGACGCCATAGCTCATGACAATGAGGTCGACAAGTGGGCGGAATGGTTCGATGAGGTCATCGACAAGGTTGAAGGCGTTATAAATGCTGTGATGGTGGATGCCCTGCGATACGAGCCAGCCTCCTCCGACGGCCACGCGCCCGATTCCGGCTCTGAGCACTCCGTAGCCGTAGTCGAGGGCAGAACTCTGCATGCTGCAACGACGCGTCCCCTCTGTGATGAGCGATTTAAAGTAGGCCGCAGCTGCGGCGCCCTCCCGGTTGTCAGTGTCGCCCGAGAGCACGGTCTTGGCATATGCGGGCAACGGGTCTGGTGAGAGACCCATTTCGCGCAAGACGGCGGCCTGGTTGAGGATTTTTGCCGTGACGATTCGCTTCCATAGCTGCTTTTTAAACGGGAGGGTCATCGCAAGCTGGTCTTCAACAATGCGGGCATGGCGCGCATGCGCCCCAATCGGCAGGAGCAGGCCGTTGGGCATATGGTCGCGCCCGCAGATCATGACGCCGATTCCGGCATCGTTGAGCTGAGACATACATGCAACGGTTAGCGTTGTTTGATGCGATTCGACAATAACGACCCAGATATCTTCGAGAGGAATCGTTGCGTCGCGCTCGTCCATGCTTATCTTTAAGAGGCCGTTTTTAATGCAGAGATGGGCCTTGCTTTGGATAAGGATCGTCCGTTGAGCCATTGCTACGACACCTTTCGCGAGCATGCGCTATACTGGGTTCGTCGAAGCAGCTCACCTTGGGGAAGGGCGCGGCTCCAGACAAGGGGAGCCACTTTTAATGTGGCTTACCCGTAAAGTTACCCCCGTTCAACCGTATGGTTGGGCGGGGCGAACTTTTTTAGGGCGAATGAATGGGCTATGCCCGCAAGCGGTCGGGGCGAGGCCGATTTGACTGCGAAATTTAGTTCCCCCGATAGTTCAATCTTCACAAAGCGGTCATATTTTCAGTCGCAATTATGGCGATATCGGGCTCGAGCTTGGCAGCTGGCTCTCGAAAAAAATGACGAAAACCTGGTCTATACATTACTCAGGAGTTCATTTTTTCGGAGAGTGAAACAGAAAAAGCCCCTGCTAGAGGGGCTTTTTCTGCGGTACATAGCGTATCACCTTGGGGAAGGGCGCGTACTCAAGACCTTGTTGTGATATTCGAACACCTCCCGAACTCAACCGTACGAGTGCGGTTGAGTTCGGGAGGTGTTCGGGTGGGGTTGATGATCGGGGAGCAAATTTTGGTGAGGCAACTTTTTGCAACGCATGGAGTTTGCTGTAGTTCACATCAGCTGGTCTCGGTGTGTCCGCGTTTAACACATCTGGATTTAATGCCGCCTCGGGAAGGATGGGTGTTCCCGAGGCGGCGCTTTGGGCTGCGGGCGGGCTCTAGCCGACAATCGCTTCTCTAATAACGACGGGGACCATTTCGTTATTGAGCTTACCAATGGTGAACGGGCAACTAATCTGTTCTCGTGTGAGCACATCGGCAAACGCCCATTTCACGCCATCGATATCCAGCCCCTTGAAGCGGCCAACAAAGTCGCCGATTTGAACGAGGTCGTCCAGGTAGATTTCAAGCGCACCGTTCTGTATGACGCTTGCTGGCACGGGTTGCCAAGTCTTTCGTCCGGTGTGCGCCTTTGCAATCCTTGGAGTGTAAGAACCGTCCTTGAGCGCGGGAATGTCTGCCTTGTATACCGGGTCGGCGTACCAGCACCCCTTGCCCTTTTTGGCCTCGGGGTCGTGCCAGAGTCTGAGGCAGAGCATCTCGCTGACCTTGATGATCGACTTCTCGTCTTCGGACACGATTGCATTGCCCATAACGATGTCCTTGCCGGCCTCCTCGCCGTGCTTGGGCCTTTTGCGCGCGAGGTCCTTGCCCTGGTCGTTAACGCCGATGTACTGGTAAGTGGTTTGCTCAAAGAGCTCGCCTTTGCCTTTGCGTGGGACGAATCGTGTGGGCACGACGAGCTTTCGGCGTTCTCGCACTTCATTGGCAAAGGTCTTCCACGGCATGGCGTCCTCAAGGGCGTCCATACGAGCATCTTTTCGTTGCTGCGGAGTTAGATTTTTACTGACGCTCCAATGCGTCTCTTGGTTGATCTTTGCCGTCTTGATCACGAGGCTGCGGCTGCATGCCGCGATTACGCATGCATCGGTGGCGTGGTGCCTGTCGTCTGCACGGTCCTTTTCGCCCGTGGTGCCAAAGTTGAGTCTCCAGCACCTGCGAAGCCACGCGGTCGCACGGCTTGTCGTTGGCACCACGTGCGCTTTCGCTCCATCTTGCGGAAAGGCCAGGCAATCGGCCAGGTATGCGCAAACTTCGCGCGACATGTAGGCGGTATCGGTAATGCTTCGGCTCAGGAACTCCGCCTCTTTTGAATCGAGGTCTTGCTCGAGCAGGAAGTTCTTTTTACGACGGCTAAGGTGCTGATTTCCCTCAACGCGGGTCTTAAAGCTACTCCATGAGGGGGCGTCCGGTTTGGACATCCACTCATAGGGGGTCTGGTCGCGTTTTTCTTGGTTGCTGCGGGCAAGGACGAGAACCTTGTTGTTGCGGGAGTTCTCGCCCATGCGCGAGAGGGGGAGAATGTGGTCGACTTGAGTGTACGTTTCGTCTTTTACGAGGCGCTCAACTTCGATCTTTTCGCCGGTATAGAGATCGAAGCATTCTTGCTCTTCCCACAGGCGATATTTATCGATCTGATTGCCCGTGACCTCCTCGACTGTACAACCACGAAGTTCGGCAATTTGGTTGGCAATACGCTCTCGGTTTTTCTTGTTGCGGTCTTCGGCTTTTTTGATTTCGTCCTTTGCTCGCTTGGGCAGGCGCAGTTCACGGTCGAGCTCAATATGGATCTCGTTGGGAACGCCCCATTTGCGGCAGATGGCGTTGACCACCTTGCGCATCTGCGACATGGCACGTATAACAACCGGATTGTTGTTAGTCCTCCCCGTAAGCTCAAGCCAGGCCTCGTAAGGCATAAGCCGATCGGAGCGCTCGAGTTGAGGTCCTGCCATGCGCATGGCGCCGAGCCCACTTGCGTTTTCTGCTTCGGTGAGCGAGAGGACTTCGGGCTCTTCGAGGCACGAAAGCAGGATATCAAGCGCCTTTTTGGATCGGTTTCCGTAGCCGTTGAGGACCTTGGATGAGTACGGGAGTTTGCAGAGCGCCTCCATCTCGCTTGCCGAGAGCGGGAGCTGCTCGAGTCGCTGCTTGAGCACGGGGAGCGCGGATGAGTACGCGACTGCCTCCATGACGGCGTCGGCAAGGTTGCGCTCGTTGCGAAGGCGACGCAGAAGCAGGGGATTAACTTCGTTGAGCGTATTGCGCAGCGTGCGCCAGCCCTTGGGCTTGTAAACCTCACGCGTTTTTTCATCGCTCAGGGCAACGCCCTTAAAGTATTCTCTCGAGCTCAAATCGAGCCGTTTTCTGAGGGCGCCGAATTTGACCGTGCAGTCCTTGTTGCCGCGGATCGGCTCGCATGAGAACAGAATGGCGATGCATTCGTCTCGTTCGAAAGCCGTGAGCGCGCGCGTTGAGCCGTCTTCGTTGACGATGGTGATGTTACCGAGCGCCCCATAGGCCGAGACAAGTTCGCTCGTGAGGGTGCAGTGTGCCGCACGCTTCTCGTTTGAAAAGTAGGAGCAGAATCCCACGAGGTCGTAAGTTCGTCGGTCGAACTCCTCGCGCGAGCGCTCCCAATCGCAAACCTCAACATATGCCGCTTCGAGTTCCGACGACGCCCACGGAGAGCCAAAGCCTCGCTGGGTGGCAAAGAGCACATGCGTCTCGTCGATAAGCTGCGCATGGGTTACGCATTTGTCGTAGCTGCCCCCGCGATTCCTGCTTTGGTCCTGGCTTGCAAGCCACTCGCCGACGGTGCGGAAGGAGCCTCCGTCCAAGGACTTTTTGTTCGCGGCAAGCGCGGAGAGGACTTTGCCTCCTTCGCTTGATTTATCTTGCGAGCCCTCGCCATGTGGGATATATCCGCGCCGTTTGCAGAGGGAGTACAAAACGAGTGCCCACTCACGTGCGGTTAGCTCACGATCGAGCGCCTCGACACGGAGCGTA
Source organism: bacterium (assembly GCA_963613305.1). Lineage (GTDB taxonomy): Bacteria > Actinomycetota > Coriobacteriia > Coriobacteriales > Coriobacteriaceae > Collinsella. The sequence goes on from CAVDZW010000117.1 coordinate 18,122, forward strand.
AGCGGCTGTTTATCGCCTTTAACCGTGTGGAAGTATTCTTTGGTCGCATCTTGCGGAGCGAGTCCATGCTTTTTGAGGACTTTGAGGCAATGCTTGAGGCGGTCCTGAGTGCGGTCGATATTGCGACGCGTGGAGCGATATCCTCTGCGAATGACGGCGAGGCTCTGTTTGGTTTTGGGATGCTTGGGGGCGTCGAATAGCCTAACCCCCATCTCAAGAATCTCGTTGTTCGCGGTGTCGAGCAGCGCAAAGCCGCAACTCGAGATGCCAGGATCCATTCCCAAGACGAGATAGCGGGGCTTAGCGAGCTTTTCGAGTTCGCGGTTGACGGCGGTGTCCATGGCGCTGTCCTTTCGATGGTGTTGCATCTAAAGGTATCACCGTGCTCGGACAAAGTCGTTAGCTGCCGGTTAAATGGTCGGTTGGTACGGCGCTTCTTGCTGGTTTGCTGTTGCTGTCTGGGTGTAAACCCTGCGGGTTTGGGCAAACTTTGTCAGAACGCAAACGTCAACCGCGTGCTCCTGTCGGCTCTTTTATTCGGCAGGGTCTCGGATCTGTGCCCGACGAGGAGATTGGACGGGCCCGCCGGGCATAGAATGAAAGCCGTCTTTGCAAAGGCGGCTTTTTTAGATGCATTTATATGCACGGGGACGTTATCGCCCTACGGGGCGCTGCTTTTGAGGCGCGCTCGGGACTCGGGGGGGGTGCCGCGAGCGATGGGCTGGTGCTCGTTGACCTTGCAGATATGTATGCGGGATAAAACGCGATGAACCGCGGGATCATGGGGCGGCTCGGCGGAATTGTTGGGTAATACTAAAAGCTATCCAACCAGAGAGGACCACTTATGGCCTACATTGAATTCTCCGACGTCGTAAAGGCGTACGGCTCCGGCTCTACCGAGATCCACGCGCTCGACGGTGCGAGCTTTTCTGTTGAGCGCGGCGAGCTCGCGATCATCCTCGGGGCCTCGGGCGCGGGCAAGACCACGGCGCTCAATATCCTCGGCGGCATGGACGGCGTCACCTCGGGCCGCGTGATCGTCGACGGCCGCGACATCAGCCAGGCCACCGAGAACGAGCTCGTTAACTATCGTCGCTCCGACGTGGGCTTTGTGTTCCAGTTCTACAATCTTGTGCCCAATCTCACGGCGCTCGAGAACGTCGAGCTCGCGGCGCAGATCTGCCCCGACTCGCTCGACGCCGCCGAGACCCTTGCCAAGGTCGGCCTCGCCGATCGCATGGACAACTTTCCGGCGCAGCTCTCGGGTGGCGAGCAGCAGCGCGTGTCGATCGCGCGCGCTCTTGCCAAGAACCCCAAGCTCCTGCTCTGCGACGAGCCGACCGGCGCGCTCGACTACCAAACCGGCAAGCAGATCCTCAAGCTTTTGCAAGACACCTGCCGCGACGAGGGCATCACGGTGATCATCATCACCCATAACTCTGCGCTCGCCCCCATGGCCGACCGCCTCATCCGCTTTAAGAGCGGCAAGGTATTGAGCGAGGAACTGCAGGAGACCCCCGCGCCCGTCGAGACGATCGAGTGGTAGGCGCGATGGCGTATAACGACGAGACCCCGACCCGCGACGCCTTTGCGCTCGATATCCGGCGCACCATCACCGGCAACGTCAGGCGCTTTGCCTCCATCGCACTCATCTGCGCGCTCGGCGTGAGCATCATGATCGGCCTGCGCGCGGGCTGCGAGGACCTGCGCCGCTCGGTCGATGCCTACTTTTCGCAGCAGAAGGTCTACGACATCAGCGTGCAGGGCACGCTCGGGCTTGGCGATTCGGATGTCGATGCCGTGGACGCGCTCGACGGTGTCGACGTGGCGGAGGGCATCTTTACCGAGACCGTCTACACGCCGGTGGGCAAGACCACCAAGAGCGCCTACGTGCAGAGCCTCTCGAAAGAGGATATCGACCAGCCGATCTTGATCGACGGCGATTATCCGGAGGCCGCCGACGAGGTGGCGGTGACGTCTGCCTACCTCAAACGCACTAAGAAGAAGATCGGCGACACGTTGACCTTTGAGGACCGCACCTCGGCCTCTGCAAACTCGGACGCGGAGTCGGGCTCGAGCGGCGCTGTGTCCTCGGCCTCCACCACGATTTTTGCCCGTGGCACCTACACCATCACGGCCGAGGTGGCCGACCCCACCGACATCGCGGCAGATACCGGCAGCTCCTTCCGTGCTACCAAGACGACCGACTACACCTTCTATGTCGACGAATCGGCGGCAACCAGCTCCGCCTATACCGCCATCCACGTGCGCGTTGACTCCTCGAGCGACCTCTATTGCTTCTCGAGCGACTACACCAACAAGGTCGCCGACGTGGTGGACGAGATCGAGCGCATTCGCCACGGCCGCGAGAAGGCGCGCCGCAAGGAGCTTCTTGCCGAGACCTCGAGGCTGCTCGACCTGCAGTCCCAGCAGACGCTGTCCGACCTCGCCGCAACGGGCCTCTCGGGAGCGCAGCTCAAGGCGCAGCAGCAGGTGATCGAGGAGCAGGCGGAAGCCTCACTCAAGGAGGCGTCCGACGCGCTCGGCAGCTCCACCTGGTATGTGCAGGATCGCTCCAGCATCGGCAGCTTTGCGAGCGTCGACTCCGATATGTCGTCCATCGAGGCAATCGCCACGGTGTTTCCGGCAATTTTCTTTGTGGTGGCGGTGCTCATCAGCCTCACCACGGCTACGCGCATGGTCGAGGAGGAGCGCACACTCATCGGCCTCTACAAGGCGCTCGGCTACAGTCGCAACAAGATCCTCTCAAAGTACGTGGGCTATGCGCTCGCGGCCTGCCTTGCGGGCGGTATCGTCGGCAACCTGGTGGGCTTTGTCGCCCTGCCGCTCTTTTTGTTCCAGGTGTTCACGTCTATGTACGTGGTGCCTAACATGCAGCTCTTCTATAGCTTTGGCATGTCGTTCGGCTCGGTTGCGCTCTTTGCCGTGGGCGTGGCGGGGGCCGCATGGGTGGCGTGCCGCCGTGAACTTGCCGAATCGCCTGCCGCGCTTATGCGCCCCAAGGCACCGCGCGCCGGTTCGCGCATCCTGCTCGAGCGCGTGCGTCCCGTTTGGCGCCGGCTCGGCTTTCTCAGCAAGGTCACGGCGCGCAACCTCTTTCGCTACAAGATGCGCTTCTTTATGACGGTCTTTGGCATCGCTGGGTGCTGCGCGCTCGTCATCTGCGGCCTTGGCATTCGCGATACGGTGGTCGGACTCTCGAGCCGTCAGTACGGCGGCGTCACGCGCTACGACCTCATGGCCGTGACGACATCGGGGGAGCTCTCGGATCTTACCGCCAAGCTCGAGGAGCGCGCGGCGGCGGAAGGCTCCAAGGTCTCGGTTGCTTCAAAGGTCTCCGTGCAGCTCGAGACGGTGACGGCTGAGTTCGGTGGCAAAAAGGAGTCCGTGCAGATTGTGGTCGTGCCCACGGAGAGTCTGAGTGAGGTCGGCGATTACGTAAAGCTCGCCGACGCGGACGGCGCGGCGATCGAGCTCGGCAAGAGCGGGTGCGACGTGAGCAAGAGCGCCCAGATGGTGCTCGGCGTTAAGCCCGGCGAGAGCGTTGAGCTGCAAGATGCCACGCTCGATACCGCCAAGGTGCGCGTGTCGTCCACCTCGATGAACTACCTCGGCAGCACCGTCTACTTCTCGCAGGGGTCTTATGAGAAGACATTCGGCAAAAAGATGCAGGCCAACGCCGTGCTTGCCCGGCTCGATGGCGAGGATGGTGACCAAATCAGCTTCTGCCGCAGCATTAAGGCGGATGGCTGGCTCAGCGTGTCGAGCACGGCCGACCAGGTCAAGAACTTCGAGAAGAACTTTACGATCATCAATGCGGTGGTGGTCCTCGTGACCGCCATGGCGGCGGCGCTCTCGTTTGTGGTGGTGTTCACGCTCTCGAACACCAACATCTCGGAGCGCGAACGCGAGCTTGCGACCATCAAGGTGCTCGGCTTTAACCGCCGCGAGGTGCACCATTACGTGAACAAAGAGACGCTCATCCTCACGGGCGTCGGCGCCGTGGTGGGCGTGCCGCTCGGCTACGTGCTGGCGCGGAGCTTTACCTACGTGCTGCAGATGCCCTCGCTCTACTTTGACGTGCACGTGGAGCCGGTGAGCTACGCCATTGCCGTTGCGCTCTCGTTCGTGTTCACGATCGTGGTGAACCAGGTCACCAACCGGAGCCTCAACCGCATCGACATGGTGGGCGCACTCAAGAGCGCCGAGTAAGGGAGCGCGGCAGTCGCCCGTTCAGCGGGCGGCTGCATTCGACGGCGGGACCCATCCGCCTGGATGGGTCCCGCTTTTGAGGTGCTCTCGTTATTCGCTGGCTATACATGCATAGGGGTTTTGCAAGCGTACCTTGTGCGCTGGAGTGGAACGGTTGCTTCGTCGCTTAGCCTGGCCGTTCTCTTTGATCTTTTGCAGGTGCTTGCTGGGTGACAGGCCAAAGCTGGCGGCGCACGGGCTTGGACGGCGCGCTTGCGAGCGAGCTCGATCCCCTTTCACGCGCGAGAGGGGATTTTTATCGCGCATGGGTCGCAAACTCAAACTATTCATAGGGTTATAGCCGAACCTCTGGGTATAGCGCGTTTTGCTGCAGAGAAACCGCAGGTAGTTGCAACGCGAGTTTTCTCCTACTCCAACAATTCGTTTTAACCCTATGAATAGTTGAAGTTTGGGCGAGGACGGTGGGCCAGAACCTCGACCGAGCGTCTAAAACTCTGTGATGGCCGCACGCAAGATTGCTTGCGCGGCACAAAAAGGGGGCGTCGACCTATGTCGACGCCCCAATGAGGCTCATTTGTGTTTTTAAGCCCGCGCCTGCACACCTCAAAAGCGTAGTGCGCCCGTGATGGCCCTTTCGTTACTCGTCGCCGAAGCTGATGCCGAGCGCCTTGGCCTCGCGCACAAGATCGCTCTCGGGGTCGACGTACTTGAGTTTGCCGGCCACCTTCTCGAGCGGGGTGCGGGTCATCTTGCCGTTCTTTTGCGCGATCATGTAGCCGAACTCGCCGGCCAGGCAACCGAGCGCAGCCTCGACGCCGCACTGCGTGGCAAAGATGCGGTCCTGCGCATCGGGCTCGCCGCCGCGCTGGGTATGGCCGGGGATCGCCACGCGGGTCTCGCGACCGCAGCGCTCCTCGATCTCGTGTGCGATGTCGTAGACGATCGAGGGGCTCGTGCGCTCGGCGAGCTTCTTCTTGTACTCCTTTTTGGGGAGCGCCGCGTCCTCCTGCGAGATGGCGCCCTCGGCCACCGCCACGATGGTAAAGCGGCTGCCGGTCTCCATGCGCTTCTCGATCGTCTTGATGACGTTCTCCATCTTGTAGGGGATCTCGGGAATCAGGATGACGTCGGCGCCGCCGGCTACGCCCGCGTACAGCGGAATCCAGCCGACCTTGTGGCCCATGATCTCGATCACGAACACGCGGCCGTGGCTCGAGGCCGTGGTGTGGATGTCGTCGATGCACTTGGTGGCAACGTCGATGGCGCTCGTAAAGCCGAACGTCATGTCGGTGCCCCAGGTGTCGTTATCGATGGTCTTGGGCAGGGCGATGACGTTGAGGCCTTCCTCGCGCAGGCGGTTGGCCGTTTTGGTGGATCCGTTGCCGCCCAGCATAAAGAGGCAGTCGAGCTTGAGCTTGTGGTAGGTGTGCACCATGGCGGGAACCTTCTCCACGCCGTCGGCCTCGGGGATATCGAGCCGCTTGAAGGGCGTGCGGCTCGTGCCCAGGATGGTGCCGCCGCGGGTGAGGATACCGCTGAAGTCGCTCATGGTCATGACCCTAAAGCGGCTGTAGATGAGGCCCTGGTAGCCGTTCTCGAAGCCGTAGATCTCGACGGGTTCTGCGCTGTTGGCCGTAAGCGTCTTGACGATGCCGCGCATGGTGGCGTTGAGCGCCTGGCAGTCGCCGCCGCTGGTAAGAAGACCGATCCTGAGCATGATGTGTCCTTCCGGGCGAGTTGCATTGCTAGCGCCTAAGTTTACCCCTTGCTCGCGGCGGCGCGTGTAACGTCTTGGTGACCTCAGGGGCAGGGGCGCGGAGCGCCGGGACGGGCGCATTGGCGCTGCTGGGGCGCTATGTCTGGCGCGCAGTGGGCCGCAAAGCCACCGGGGTCGCAGCACGTATGGTGTGCCGTGCGGGCAAAGCTCGGTGGCTGCTCATCGTGCGGCGGCGGGTGCCCGGTCCTTGCGTGCTGTTTGCAGCTGCGGCTCGGCGTTGTGCGCGCGGCGGTGGTAGGGTAGAGCACGTTGTGCGCGTGCTGCGCGCCCGGGCCGACCGAAAGGAAGACGTACGATGGCGGACGAGAACGAGCTGGAACAGGGACTTTGCGAGGAGCCGGACGGCGTGGGCGTCGACGACCTCGAGGCCGCGAGCGATCTCTGCGACTTTATCGAGCGCTGTCCGAGCATGTTCCATGCGGCCGCGACCGTTGCCGCCGAGCTCGAAGAGGCGGGTTTTGAGCGCCTGCCTGAGAGCGCTGCGTGGAATATCGAGCGCGGCGGGCGCTACTTTGTGCAGCGGAACGCCTCGAGCACTATTGCGTTCAAGGTGGGCGAGGAGCTCAGGTCGGCGGTCGGTGAAGGCGGCGGGGCGAATTCCGCACCGTATCATTTTCAACTCACGGCGGCCCACGGCGACTCGCCCACGTTCAAGGTCAAGGCCGTGCCCGAGCTCGAGGGGCCGGGCGAGTATCTTCGTCTCGATACCGAGGCCTACGGCGGAATGATTGATTACACCTGGTTCGACCGCCCGCTCACGTTTGCCGGGCGCGTGCTCGTGCGCGAGGGGTCTCGCATCGAGAGCCGGCTCTTTTATCCCGAGTGCGACCTGGCGCTCATCCCGAGCCTTGCCATCCACATGAACCGCGAGGTCAACAAGGGTTTTGCGCCCAATCGCGCGACCGACCTCTGCCCGCTCTTTTCGGCGGGGGCACTCAAGTCGGGTGCCTTTGACGAGATGGTCGCCGACGAGCTCGGCGTGGAGCCCGAACAGATTCTCGGGCGCGATCTCTTTTTGGCCACGCGCCAGGAACCGTGCGTGTGGGGTCAGGCCAGCGAGTTTATCTCGGCGCCGCGCCTCGATGACCTCGCCTGCGCCTACACGGCCCTGCGTGCCTTTGTCGCTGCCGAGAACCCGGCATGCATCACGGTCTATTGCTGCTTTGACAACGAGGAGGTCGGTTCTAACACCAAGCAGGGCGCGATGTCGACCTTTTTGCCCGATACGCTCCGGCGCATCAATACCGCGCTTGGGTTTGCCGAGGACGACTACCTGCGCGCCTTGGCCGCATCCATGCTCTTGAGCTGCGACAACGCGCATGCGCTGCATCCGGCGCACGCCGAGACTTACGACGGGGTCAACCGCGTGGCGCTCAACGGTGGTATCGTGATCAAGGAGGCCGCCAACCAGGCCTACTGCACCGACGCTTTTAGCCGTGCCGCGTTTGCGGCCATCTGCTCCGACGCGAACGTTCCCGTGCAGGCGTTCGCCAACCGGAGCGACAAAGCGGGCGGTTCCACCCTCGGCAACCTGAGCAATATCCAGGCGAGCATGCACGCGGTCGACGTGGGCCTGCCGCAGCTCGCCATGCATTCGAGCTTTGAGACCGCCGGCACGCGCGACGTGACGTTCGCCATCCGCGCGCTTACAGCGTTCTACCAGGCTGACCTGCGCATCGACGGCGCCGAGGCGATCGAGCTCGGGTAAGCAAGGGCGTCGCGCCGCTGAGCGCCGCTGACGTATAATCGCTGCCGCTAGATGCGCGCGCCCGGGTCGATGCGTTCGGCCCGGGCGTTTTGTTACGAGCTGTGTGGCGTCGTTATGCACTTTTGCAGCTTGGTTTTAGGTTCGACCTGCTGTCGGCCGGGGGAGGCGCGCGACACGACGCCATCGATGCGTCGCGCCCGGCCTGCCTCGGCTTAGCGCTCCACGTGGTTGCGGAGCGGCTCGCCCGCGGCGAGGTGGCGTAGGTTCTCGGCGGCGATGCCCATGATGTTGTCGAGCGTGACGCTCAGGTGCAGCCAACCCGAGATGTGGGGTGTGAGCAGCAGGTTCGGGGCGTCCCAAAGCGGGTCGCCGGCCGGGAGCGGCTCGGGGTCGCACACGTCGAGCGCGGCGCCGGCGAGCTGCCCGCTCTCGAGCGCTGCGATGAGCGCCGCATTATCGACAAGGTCGCCGCGCCCGCCGTTCACGAACCATGCACCGGGTTTGCAGGCGACAAAGAACTCGGCGTTCGCGAGCTTGCGCGTGGCATCGGTGCTCGGCAAAAAGCTCGCCACCACGTCGGCCTTGGCGAGGGGCTCCGCCAGATCGTCCATGGCATGCACGGCCTCGAACACGCTCGGGTAGGTGAGGGTATTGCGCTTGGCGCCCTCGACATGCGCGCCCATCGCGCGGCAGAGCTCGGCAAAATGCGTGCCGATGTCGCCTGCGCCGAGTACCAGCACGTGCGCGCCGCGCAGGGTGCTCACCGGGCCGAGGTCGCACCAGTTGTGCTCGCGCTGGGCCTGCTCATAGCCGGGTAGGCGCTTGATGAGCGAAAGAAGCATGGCAAACATATGCTCGCTCACGGCTTGGCCGTAGGCGCCCACGGCGCAGCAGAGCACGGCCTCGGCGGGCACCGTGCCGGCGGCAAGGTAGTTGTCGTAGCCGGCCGACTGTAACTGCAGCAGCTTGAGGTTGCTCGCACCGCGCAGGAGCTCGGGGTCCACGTTGCCGATGATCACATCGGCCGCGGCCACGAGCTCGGACAGCGCGATGTTGGCGGTATCGGTATAGACGATGTTCGCCTCCGGTGCGCTCGCGGCAAGCTCAGCGCGGTGGCTTTCGGTTGCGGGCAGCAGACAAAGAATGTTCATGTACGGGTCCCTCCGGTTCGCTATCGTTCGTGGGCATTGTCTCACGACGATGCGACGGTCGTGCCGGCAAGCCCCGCGCGTTACCGGAGCGCAACTCGCCCCCTGCGCCGTGTTTAGTTCGGTTGGTTTGAACGGATGAAAATTTCCTTGGTCTCGCGGCCTCGACGCGGACGCGAGGCCGCCTGCTTGCCAGGTCTAGGCGCGCGGTGTGTTGGCGCGGCTGAAGCGTAAGCTCAAAGTCGGCTCGCTTTCTTCATCTTGCTTTACACGCTTTACGTAATAACCTGTTCTTTATATACTTAGATCACCACAGAAGGGAGCGGCCATGTCGACGGCTACGGCGCAGATAAACGTTCGGCTCGATGCCGGGCTCAAGCAGAGCGGCGATGCAGCGCTAACGGCTTCGGGTTTCACGCCCAGCCAGGCCGTGCGCTCTCTCTGGGAGCTGGCCTCATCGCTTTCCGATCGCCCCGGTGCCCTCGCCGATATCTTGCAGCCCGATCGGGCACAGAACGAGCGCCGCGAGCGCGAGCGTGCGGCAAAGAAAAAACTCAAGCTCATCGAGGAGGGCTCTGGGCTATTTGCCACGGCCTGCGACGAGGTGGGCATCGATGCCGCAAGGGGCGTGGCCATGAGCGATGATGCCCTCAAGCGCGCAGCCTTTGCGGAGCGCTTCGGCGACGAGATGGGTTGGCTCTATGAGTGAAGAATCCAAGCTGATTCTTGTCGATACCAACGTTTGGCTCGACTACTTTATCCCGGCGCGCGCGGGCCGGGCGGATGCCATCGCCTTTTTAAAGGGTGCCTGCGCGGTCGATGCCGAGCTTTTGTATGCCGCGACGTCCTCTAAGGACCTGTTCTACCTCATCGCCTGCGAACACAAGGCATGGTATCGCCGTGAGCACGGTGAGCTCACGCATGACGCTGCTGCGGCGGCGACTGGGCTCGCTTGGAGCTGCATTGACAACCTTTCGGAGTTGGCGACGCCTGTGCCCTGCGACCTGAGTGACATCTGGCTTGCCAAAAAGCATCGCGAGCTCCATGGCGATTACGAAGGCGATTTGGTCATCGCGGCTGCCCTGCGCGCCCACGCGGATCTTCTGGTGTCAAACGATGCCGCCCTCTGCGCTCACGCACCGGTGGCGGCGATGAGCACGGCCGATGCCGTGCGGTACCTTCACGCGCTTAAGCTGCAGGGCAGCCGCCTCTATGACAAGTAACGGGCGCGGAACGTCTTGCTCCGCGCCCGTTGCGCTCGGGTTTTTGACTGTCCTGAGTTCCGGCAACCGCCCCTATGGCCGGCCTCCTTACAGGTGGCTCGCGATGAGCTCCATGGTGCCGGCGAGCTCGAGGCTCTCGACCGTGCTCGGAACGAGCAGGTGGCTGCCCTTGTGCACGGCCTCGCCGTTGACGGTGCCTTTGCCCTCGATCACCGAGAGGCACACGAACGGCCAGTTCTGCGGCAGGGTCTTTTCGCCCTCAACGCGCACGCGGTCCACGGTATAGATGCGGTTGCTTTCGAGCTCGGTCACGCCGTCGGACTCGGGTGCGGTGACAGTACCGTCCTCGGGGGCCTTGACATCAAAGTCGATGCAGTCGAGGCTCTGCTCGATGTGCAGCGGGCGGAGCTTGCCGTCGGTGCCCGGACGGTCGTAGTCGTACAGGCGGTAGGTCACGTCGCTCGACTGCTGCGTCTCGAGAATCAGCGTGCCGCCCTTGATGGCATGCACGGTGCCCGAGTCGATCTGGAAAAAGTCGCCCTTGTGGATAGGCACCTCGTTGAGCATGTCGGACCAGCGGCCCTCCTCGATCATCTGTGCGGCTTCGGTGCGGTCGTGCGCGCGCTGGCCCACGATGATCGTGGCACCCTCGTCGCAGTCGAGCACGTACCAGCACTCGGTTTTGCCGAGGCTGCCGTTTTCGTGCTCGGCGGCGTAGGCGTCGTTGGGATGCACCTGGATCGAGAGGTCGTCCTTGGCGTCGAGAATCTTGATGAGCAGCGGGAACACGTCGCCCTCGGTGTTGCCGAAGAGCTCGCGGTGCTCGGCCCAGAGCTCGGAGAGATGCATGTCTGCGAACTCACCGCCCTCGATCAGGCAGTCGCCGTTGGGATGCGCCGAGATGGCCCAGCACTCGCCGATGCCGCCCTCGGGAATCTCGTAGCCAAACTCGGTCTCGAGTTTGCGGCCTCCCCAGATCTTCTCGTGAAAGATGGGTTTGAGCCTAATGAGGTCCGCCATGTGCATGTCCTTTCTGCCGCGGAACCAAAAATGCGATATGCCTTACGCCAAGGTGACGTTGTGCAGCTCAAAGCGGTCGCCCACGTTGCGCGAGATGGAGTACTCGAACGCGGTGCCGCTGTCCAAAAAGCCGATCTGGTTGAGTTCGAGCAGGGGAGAGCCCTCTGTGACCTCCAGGCGCTCGGCCTCTTCGGCCGTGGCGGCCACGGCGCGCACGGTGCGGTGAAAGCTCGTGATCTTGAGCCCGCACTGGTCGCGAATAAAGCTGTAGACGGAGCTGTAGAGGTCCTTGCGCTTGAGCCCGGGGATGAGCTCGAGCGGCATGTAGGTGTACTCGATGACGATGGGGAGGTCGTCGATTTTGCGCACGCGGCACACGTGGTAGGCAAAGTCGTCCTCGGTGAGACCGAGCTGCTCGGCCACGAGCGAGGGCGGGTTGACGATCGAGAAGTCGTAGACCTCAGAGCTCACCTTTTTGTCGCGGTGCTCAAAGGTAAAGCCCTGCGCGCGGTCGTTCTTGCCCTGAAAAAAGGCCGTGCCGCAGCCGCCGGGAAGCTCCTTCACATAGGTGCCCGAGCCACGGCGGCTCGCCACGAGACCGAGGGTCACGAGCTGTTCGATGGCGCGTTTGATGGTGATCTTGCTCACCTTGTAGAGGTCGCAGAGCTCCACCACTGTCGGCAGCTTGTCACCGGGTTTGAGGTCGCCGTCCTCGATGCTTCGGCGCAGGTCGGCGGCGATGGTCTCGTATTTTGGAATCATGCGACCTCCCCTAATAAAAACAGACGCTGGTAAGTATAGCGCTCCATATATAGCGACCGCCGCTATCGGAACAATCGGTGAACGGTAGCATTCTGCCCGTAAGCGGGAATCGCTTTACACCTAAAAGCATAGCGCTATACTTTGCAACGACAAGCGCGCCACCAAAGCTTCGTAATAGCAGCAGAGCGCGTTGCCAAGCGTGACTATCCGTTTAGAGAGGACCCACCCATGGAGCAATACAAGCTGCCCGACGACTTCTTCTTCGGAGCGGCCATGTCCGGCCCGCAGACCGAGGGCCAGTGGAACCGAGGCGGCAAGCTCGAGAACCTCTGGGACACCTGGTCCATGGAGGAGCTCGGTGACTTCTACAACCGTGTGGGTTCCTATGGCGGTAACGACTTCATGGCCAAGTACAAGGAGGACCTCGCGCTCCTCAAGTCGCTCGGCCTCGATTCGTACCGCACCTCCATCCAGTGGAGCCGTCTGCTCGACGCCAACGGCAACCTCAACCCCGAGGGCGCCGCGTGGTATCACGAGCTCTTCCGTGCCTCCAAGGAGGCTGGCCTCGAGGTCTTTGTGAATCTCTATCACTTCGATATGCCCACCTATCTCTTCCGCCGTGGCGGTTGGGAGAGCCGTGAGGTCGTGGAGGCCTACGCCCACTACGCCGACGTCGCCTTCCGCGAGTTCGGCCAAGAGATCCGCTACTGGTTCACCTTCAACGAGCCGATCGTCGAGCCCGAGCAGCGCTATCAGGAGGGCGTGTGGTATCCCAAGCTGCACGACTTCGGCCGCGCCCGCACGGTGCAGTACCACATCTCGGTGGCGCACTCGCTCGCCGTGGCGAACTTCCGCCGCGCCTTTGCAGAGGGCGTGCTCCGCGCCGACGCCAAGATCGGCATGATCAACTGCTTTACCCCCACCTACACCAAGGAGAACCCGAGCGCCGAGGACCTTGAGGCCGTGCGCATGACGAGCGGCATCAACAACCGTTGGTGGCTCGATCTCATCACCAAGGGCGAGCTGCCCCAGGACGTTCTCGACAGCCTCTCCGAGGGCGGTGTGGAACTCCCGGTGCGTCCCGGCGACGCCGAGATCCTCAAGCAGGGCGTTGTCGACTGGCTCGGCTGCAACTACTACCACCCCACGCGTGTTCAGGCGCCCGCGAACAAGGTCGACGAGTACGGTCTGCCGCACTTTGCCGACGAGTACGTGTGGCCCGACGCCGTCATGAACGAGAGCCGCGGCTGGGAGATCTACCCGCAGGGCCTCTACGACTTCGGCATGGACTGCGCCAAGAACTACCCGGATCTTGAGTGGTTCGTCTCGGAGAGCGGCATCGGCATCATGGACGAGTACAAGAATCGCGACGAGGAAGGCCGCGTGATCGACCCCTACCGCGTCGACTTCGTGCGCGACCATCTCGCCGCCGTCGCTCGCGCCATCGCGGACGGCTCCAAGTGCCGCGGCTACCACTACTGGGGCTTCATCGATAACTGGTCGTGGAGCAACGCGTTCAAGAACCGCTACGGCTTCGTCGAGGTCGACCTCATGGACGGCTACAAGCGCCGCCCCAAGGAGTCCGCGGACTGGATCAAGAAGGTCGCCACCACGCACGTCGTGGAGTAGGCGGCGCCGCCCGCCGGGCGGAACCAACTTTTGGCACGTATGGCCGGCTCGGAAGGGTGCCGGTCGTGCATAGGAAATAGGCCAGATTCGACAGATGGGAGATATCATGGCCAACGAAAAGGGGCAGGCGTTCCTCGACAAATTCGCAGCGGTGTCTGCGAAGCTGGGCAATCAAGTCCACCTTCGCTCGCTGCGCGACGCCTTCGCCACGATCACCCCGCTCTACATTCTTGCGGGTATCGCGGTTCTGGTGAACAACGTCATCTTCGGCTACATCTGGGGCGACACCGGATTTTCACCGAACGCTGAGCTGCTCGCCAACGTTCAGACCTGGGGTTCTGCAATCACCCTCGGCACGCTCAACGTGTCGGCTCTGATCCTCGCGGGCCTCATCGGCTACTGCCTGGCCAAGAACGAGCGTTTCGACAACCCGCTGGCGTGCGTCGTCGTGGGCATCTCCTCGCTCGTCATCATGATGCCGCAGACCATCACCGCGAGCCTCGCCTCCACCAGCAGCCTGCTCACCGACAAGGTGACCAGCGCTGAGGTCACGGGCGTGCTCTCGACCACCAACACGGGCACCAACGGCCTCTTCGGCGCGATCATCATCGGCCTGCTCGCCGTTACCCTGTTCATCAAGATCTCTGGCGTTGAGAAGCTCAAGGTCAACCTCGGTGAGGGCGTGCCTCCCGCGGTCTCCAACTCCTTCAACACCATGATTCCGATGCTGCTGGCCCTCTCGGTCTTCGCCCTCGCTTCCGCGCTCCTCGCGGTCTGCGCCGGCACCGACCTGCTCACCATCATCTCCACGTTCATCGCCACGCCGCTCAAGAGCATCATGAACGCCGGTCCGTGGGCTGTCATCTTCATCTACACCCTCGCTAACCTCCTGTTCTGCGTCGGTATCCACCAGTCCACCATCTCGGGTGCCACCGTCGAGCCGATCCTCACCATGCTGATCGTCGACAACATGGCCACCTATGCCGCTGGCGGCGTGATCCCCACCGACCACTACATGAACATGCAGATCGTCAACAGCTTTGCCCTCATGGGCGGCTCGGGCTGCACCTTCATGCTCCTGCTCGACACCTTCGTGTTCTCCAAGAACAAGACCAGCAAGACCGTTGCCAAGATGGCCATCCTTCCGGGCCTCTTTAACATCAACGAGCCGGTCATCTACGGTTACCCCATCGTGTACAACCTTCCGCTCATGATCCCGTTCGTGCTCATCCCCGATCTGTTCATCGGCATCACCTACGGCCTCACGTGCGCCGGCATCATCAGCCCCTGCATCGCTCAGGTGCCCTGGACCACGCCTCCCGTGCTCTCCGCGCTCCTCGCTACGGGCTTTGACTGGCGTGCCGCTGTGTGGCAGGTCATCGAGATCGCGCTCGGCATGGCTATCTACCTGCCCTTCATGCGCATCTCCGAGCGTGCTCAGGCCAAGCAGGTCGAGCTCGCCGGCGAGACCGAGTAATCTCGCTCCCTATTCCTTCGGTGCGGCTCGTTGCGCAGGCGGGCCGCCCGTCTTGTCTTTAGCTCCCGGGGTATAAATAAGCTCACCCGGGTCGCATTTGGTTAGTTACGTGCCCACCGGGCCGAATCAAGGAGGTTCACCATGAAGAAGATCATGCTGTGCTGCAACGCCGGTATGTCCACGAGCCTGCTCGTGCAGAAGATGCAGGCCGAGGTCGCCAGCCGCGGCATCGACGTCGAGGTCGAGGCGCGCCCGCTCAACGAGGCCCACGATCACACCGGCGAGGCCGACATCATCCTGCTTGGCCCGCAGATCGGCTACACCAAGGGCGATTTCGAGAAGGAGGTCGAGGGCCGCATTCCCGTGGAGGTCATCCCGATGGTCGACTACGGCCGCATGAACGCCGCCGGCATCATCGACTTCGCGCTCAAGACGATCGGCTAGGAGGATTTTCGTGGAAGACGTCAACGAGCTGCAGATGACCTGCTTTGAGATCATCAGCTACGTGGGTACCGCCAAGAGCTGCTTTATCGAGGCCGTTCAAAAGGCTAAGGCCGGCGATTACGAGGCTGCCGACGCGCTGATCAAGCAGGGCGACGAGGCCTACAACGGCGGGCACGACGTGCACATGGCGCTGCTGCAGAAGGAGGCCAACGGCGAGCGCGACGGCGCGGCCCCGCTGATCCTTTTGCATGCCGAGGACCAGATGGCCGGCACCGAGACCATCCGCGTGATGGCCACGGAGCTCATCGAGGTTCACAAGCAGCTCCGGGAGCTCGCCGGCAAGTAGCCGGTTGCGCAATAACATGCGTTTAGGCGGCGCGTTTCGCAGTGTTTGCGGGACGCGCCGCTTTTTCGTGCGATTTTCGCAGGTGCGCAGGTTAGGCAAAGCGTTTGCCGAATTTAGCGGACGTATTCTTGCCTGATCGGCGCGTGCGTGCCCCCGCGCGATAAAATGGTGCCAACTGTTGCGCCCGTCCGGCGGGCACGTACGAAAGGTGAATGTGCTTATGGAACCCCAGCGCTATTTCGTCGGTATCGATGTGGGCGGCACCTCGGTCAAAGAGGGCCTCTTCAACAAGGAGGGCGAGCTTCTTGCGCGCGCGAGCGTGCCCACGCCGCCGCTCGTCGACGAGGCCGGCTTTGCCGCGGTGACCGGCGGCATCGACCAGCTCGCCGCCGAGGCGCAGATTCCGCGCGCCTTCATCGCCGGTATCGGCCTGGCC
>CAVDZW010000117.1:34374-61543 GCA_963613305.1 bacterium
ACATCAAGCTGCCCGAGCTCAAGCTCGCGATCGAGAAGCACTGCCCCGATGCGACCGTCAAGTTCGAGAACGACGCCAACGCGGCCGCCATGGGCGAGCTCTGGCAGGGGAGTGCCGCGGGCTACTCCTCCATGGTGTTCGTGACGCTCGGCACGGGCGTTGGCGGCGGCGTGGTCATCGACGGTAACGTCGTCTCGGGCGTCGTGGGCGCCGGCGGCGAGATCGGCCACATGTGCCTCAATGCCGACGAGGTCCGCACCTGCGGCTGCGGCGGTCACGGTCACCTCGAGCAGTACTCCTCGGCCACGGGCGTGGTCTCCAACTACCTCAACGTCTGCAAAGAGGCCGGCGTGGAGCCCATCGAGCTCGACGGCCCGAGCGATTCGCGCCATGTGTTCCAGCTCGCGCGCGAGAAGGACGCGTGCGCCCTCGCTGCCGTCGACGTGATGGTCAGCTACCTCGGCCGCGCGCTGTCGCTCATCGGCTGCGTCGTCGACCCGGAGGTCTTCCTCATCGGTGGCGGTGCCAGCGCTTCGTCCGACGTGTACCTCGACGCCCTGCGCGAGTCCTACCGTCACTTTGCCTTTGCCGCCGCGGCCGACACGCCCATCGAGGTGGCCAAGCTCGGCAACGACGCCGGCATCATCGGTGCCGCCTACGTGGCCCTCAAGGCTGCCGGAGCCTAAGGGCTCGCGAGGGTTCGGACGCGTTCCGGACGGCTCACCATAAGCTCGAGCGCACGCCGGCGCGGGGTCATCGCCCTGCGCCGGCGTGCTACCATTACTGACGTCTGAGTACACATCGCAAGTGGAGGAATTCCCATGGCAAACGTATACGTTTTTGGTCACCAGAGCCCCGATAACGACGCCGTCATGAGCGCCGTCGTGCTGTCGCAGCTGCTCAATCAGGTTGAGTACGCCGGCAACACCTACGAGGCTTGCGTGCTCGGCGCCCTGCCCGCCGAGTCGGCCAAGCTCCTCGCCGACGCCGGCGTGGCCGAGCCCAAGCAGCTCGCCTCCGTCGAGGCCGGCCAGCTCGTGCTGCTCACCGACCACAACGAGAGCGCCCAGTCCGTCGAGGGCCTCAAGGACGCCACCGTCTTCGGCGTGGTTGACCACCACCGCATCGGCGACTTCGAGACCGCCGCGCCCCTGCACTACATCGCCCTTCCCTGGGGCTCGAGCTGCACCATCGTGGCCAAGCTCGCCGGCGTGCTCGGCGTCGAGCTCTCCGACACCCAGGCCAAGCTGCTGCTCTCGGCCATGATGACCGACACCCTCATGCTCAAGAGCCCCACCACCACCGATGCCGACCGCGCCATCGCCGCCAAGCTCGGCGAGCAGGTGGGCGTCGATCCTGTCAAGTTCGGCATGGAGGTCTTCCTCACCCGTCCGTCCGGCTCCTTCACCGCTGCCGAGATGGTGGGCAACGACATCAAGATGTTCGAGCCGGCCGGTCAGAAGCTCCTCATCGGCCAGTACGAGACCGTGGACAAGAGCCGCGCTCTCGGCATGATCGACGAGATCCGCGAGGCCATGCGCGCCTATGCCGCCGAGAAGGGCGCTGACGGCATCGTGCTCTGCATCACCGACATCATGGAGGAGGGCTCCCAGGTCCTGCTCGAGGGCGAGACTGCCGTGGCCCAGAAGGGTCTCGGCATCGCCGACGAGCACGACGGCGTGTGGATGCCCGGCGTCCTCTCCCGCAAGAAGCAGGTTGCAGCGCCCATCATGGCTTAGGAGTTCCGGCGTTTTGCCAAACGCCAGAACTAGTTGACGCTGTGCGCCCCAGGCACGTTGCCTCGCCATTTAAAAGGTCATGCATGACTCGAGGGTCAATGCATGGCCTTTTTCATGTCGATCTGCCGTGCCTGGCCCCGCTCGCTGGCGTGGCTTGCGCCTGTGGTGTTGCCGCTGTTGCCGCACTTCGGCCTGCGGCAGCCTGACGTTCAGCTTCAAGGGCGCGACCGGAAGGTCAGCTCCCTTTCGTTTTGTGTCACCTTGCCTCGCTTGAGGGGTTTTCGCTGTCGCACGTTCTACCTGCGACGATTTATAGGGTGTGCAAGGGCTTCCTTCCTTCATGTCGATCTGCCGCATCTGGGCCCCGCTCGCTGACGTGGCCGGGTGATACGACATTGACTCGGCTGGTGCTGTTCAAGCCACGGAAATCGACGTTCGGTCGTCGGTCGCGCGCACAAGTTCTTAGGACCCGTGTATTACCTGTGGTTCCGGGGTGTGGGTAGAGCCTCGGTGCATGCGGGCTGGGTAGGCTAAATGGTGTACATACACGCGTGAAGACGCGACCCGCTTTGTGCGGGCCGCGTTTTTATTAGAGCGATTGGAGCGCTGGGCCGTTTGAGGGTCCGCGCAACGGGGCCGCCCGGCTCAGAAGGAGGACGGCATGGACGCAACCCAGGCACGGGAGCAACTCTTTAACAGCGCGCAGCGCAAGCGGTTCGAGCGCCACGACATTTGGGAGCGCATCACCGAGAACGGCACCATTTCGGCCGCGGTGATGGTGCTCGCGGCTATCGCTGCCGTGATCTGCGCCAATACAGACGCCTATGAGGTTATTCATCACGTGCTCGAGACACCGCTCGGTGTGAGCGTGGGTGCCCTCACCGCCCAGATCTCGGTCGAGGCCTTTGTGAACGACTTCCTCATGGCAATCTTCTTCTTGCTCGTGGGCATCGAGCTCAAGTACGAGATGTGCGTGGGCGAGCTCAAGAACCCGCGCCGGGCGCTGCTGCCCATGCTCGCGGCCGTGGGCGGCGTCGTGGTGCCGGCCTGCATCTATGCGCTCTTCAACCGCGGCGGGGCCATCCAGGGCTGGGCGATCCCCATGGCCACCGACATCGCTTTTGCGCTCGGTGTGCTCTCGCTTTTGGGCGATCGCGTGCCTGCCGGCGTGCGCGTGTTCTTCTCGACGCTCGCCATCGCCGACGACCTCATCTCCATCGCGGCGATCGCCATCTTCTACGGCCAGAGCCCCGATCTGTTCTGGCTTGCGGCGGCAGCTCTCGTTACCTGCGCGCTCGCGGCGCTCAACAAAACACACCACTATCGGCTCGCGCCCTACGTGCTTTTGGGCCTGGTGCTTTGGTTTTGCATGTACCGCTCCGGCGTGCATGCCACGCTTGCCGGTGTGATTCTGGCCTTTACGGTGCCCGCTACCTGCGGCGTCAAACTGAGCCATCTCACCGACTGGCTCGGCGAGTGCTTGCCCGAGCTCGAGGACCGCTTTGACGAGCGCAATCACATTTTGGGTCAGCACGACTTTACCCATGCCACCACCAAGGTCGAGCGCGTCATGCATCGCGTGACCCCGCCGCTTGTGCGCCTCGAGCGCCTAATCGACACGCCGGTGAATTTCGTGATCTTGCCGATCTTCGCGTTCGTGAACGCACAGGTACGCTTGGTCGGGGTCGATATGGGAACGCTCCTGGCCGACCCGGTGACGCTCGGTACCTACTTTGGCATGCTACTCGGTAAGCCGATCGGCATCTTTGGTGTGACATTTTTCTTGGTCAAGCTCGGTATCTGTGAGCTGCCGCATCGCGTGAGCTGGGCACATATCGCCGGGGTGGGCATCCTCGGTGGCATCGGCTTTACCATGTCGATTCTCATTTCGGGCCTTGCGTTCCCGGGCGCGGAGTTCGAGATGCTCGCCGCCAAAGCCGCGATCCTCGGCGGCTCGGTCACGGCGGCGGTCCTCGGCATGATCTACATGAGCGTGGTCTGCAAAAAGGGCGCCGTGCGCTAGGGAGCGGGCGTTTGGCCCTGCGCGAAGCGGGCGCGCGCCCTCGATCGGTGCAGAGACCCTCCATCCGAGATCTCTTTAGCTTCGTTTTTCGTCCGAAGGCCCGCTCGACTTAGCTAATCACCGATTGGTATTGGTTTAGGAGCTTTCTGCCGAGTCAATGCTCGATTGGTATTGGTTTTGATGGATTGGCTAAGTAGACCATCGTTCTTGGAAGAGACAACCTGCGGGTTCTCTGCAATTGATTTACCCTCTACTTAGAGCACTGTTAAAAACCAATACCATTCGGGAATTAGTTTTTCACGGATGCGTTAAACCAATACCAATCGAGGGTTCGTTTGTAAAAAGACGCTCGGGCCACCGTTTGGGGCTTGGGCGTGGCCGCAAGACTTCAGCGGTTAGCAGCGTTAGCTCGCATCGTCTGGCAAAGCGGTGCAGTAAATCATTCCACGGTACCGTAGGCCGCGGCCCAGCCGTGGGCGGCGAGTGCGGAGTTGATCTGGTCGCAGAGGCGCTGGCGGTCGTAAGTGCCGGGCGGCAGCAGGTTCACGATCTCCATGAGGTCGGGCGCAAGATCGAGTATCTCGGCCTGCACCACCAAGTCGAGCCGCTCGACCATGGCACGGTCGTAAAAGACGCCGTCGACGAGCCTCTGCAGGTCGCCGAATTCCTCTGCCCTGAACGCCCCGAGCTGCATGTGTCCTCCTTGCCGTTGCCAACGTGAGGGTAAATGTAGCAGAACGCCTGTCCGGCCGCCGGGCCGGCAAGCGGGACGGCTATACTTAAGCGAAGTTAAACGGGCCGCGCGGGTACCGTGCGCGGCGCAAGCTCACGTGCGAAAGGTCGCAGCATGCAGACGATCTATCAAAAGATGACCGACTCCGAGCTCAGTGCCGCCATCGAGGCGCTCGAGGCCGAGGTCGCCGAGGTGCGCGCAAAGGGTCTCGCGCTCGATATGGCGCGCGGAAAGCCGTCGCCTGCGCAGGTCGACATCTCGCGTCCCCTGCTCTCGATTCTCGATGCCGATTCCGATCTTCATGACGGTGACGTGGACTGCTCCAACTACGGCTGCTTTGAGGGCATTCCCTCGGCGCGCAAGCTTGCGGGCGAGTTCCTCGGCTGCCCGGCTGAGCAGACGCTCGTGCTCGGTTCGTCGAGCCTGCTCATCGAGCACGACATCGCCGGTATGTTCTGGCGTTGCGGCACCTGCGGCAACGCTCCGTGGTCTGAGTACGCCGCCGCCCACGCGGGCGAGCCGGTCAAGTTCCTCTGCCCCGTGCCGGGCTACGACCGCCACTTTGGCATCACCGACGACCTCGGCATCAAGAACGTGGCCGTGCCCATGACGGCTGAGGGTCCCGATATGGACGAGATCGAGCGCCTCGTGGCCGAGGACGATTCGTTTAAGGGTATCTGGTGCGTGCCCAAGTACTCCAACCCCACCGGAATCACCTTTAGCGACGAGACGGTCCGCCGTCTTGCCCAGATGAAGACCGCCGCGCCCGACTTCCGCATCTTCTGGGACAACGCCTACTGCGTGCACGACCTCTACGACGAGGGCGACGAGCTTGCGAACATCTTTGACCTCGCGCGTGCGGCCGGCAACGAGGATCGCGTGGTGGCGTTCGCCTCCACCTCAAAGATCACCTTCCCGGGAGCAGGCATCGGCTTTGTGGGCGCCTCGCCCGCGGTCATCGCCGAGTTTGCCCAGCGCCTCAAGGCCGGTCTCATCAGCGCCGACAAGCTCAACCAGCTGCGCCATGTGCGCTACATGCCCACGTTGGCCGATGTGCAGGAGCACATGAAGCGTCACGCTGAGTTCCTCCGTCCGCGCTTTGAGGCGGTGGAGCGCAAGCTCTCCGAGGGCCTGGCCGATACCGGCTGCGCTACCTGGACCAAGCCGCGCGGTGGCTACTTTGTGAGCTTCGACGGTCCCGCGGGTTCCGCCAAGCGCGTGGGTGCGCTCTGCGCCGAGCTGGGCGTTAAACTCACTCCGGCGGGCGCGACCTTCCCTTACGGCGACGACCCGGCCGACGCGAACATCCGCATCGCTCCGAGCTACCCCACGGTGGAGGAGCTCGAGGCGGCGCTCGACGTGCTAGTGCTCGCCGTAAAATATGTGGCGGCCTCGCTGGCACGCGAGGAGCGCGCCTAGTTGGGTATAACCGCTCGACTGTGACCGTGACCGGTCGGTCGCACCCGCATCGTGCGGGTTCGGCCGGCCGTCTATTTGAGAGGAGCTCACATGGAGCTGGGCATTACGACCGATCCCAAGCCCGAGTGCTACACCATCGCCGTTGCTGGCGAGATCGATATCTCCAACGCCGACCGACTGCGCAATGCCATCGACATGGCCTTTGAGCAGCCGACCGAGCGCGTTGAGCTCGATCTTGCACAGGTGAGCTATATCGATTCTACGGGCATCGGCGTGCTCGTAGGTGCCGCGCATCACGCGGTCGACCATGGCAAGGGCTTTGCTGCGGTGAACGCGCAGCCGGGCGTTATGCGCGTGGTGCAGCTGTTGGGCGTCGATCAAGACATCGACGTGCGGGCGGCCGAATAGGCCGAGCCTCTTGGCGGCGCGCCTAAAAACACGTGCGCTGCCTGCGCAGTTTTCGTCTTTGTATCCAGCCCGGGCGCTCTATGCGTTCGGGCTGTACAATAATGCGGTTCAACTAACGAGTTCCGGCCGAATGGCGCGGTGCGGGCTCGGTTCATAAATCGAGCCTTGGAGGTATTTGTGTTCGGTATTGGAGAAGGCGAGCTGGCGATCATCGTGATCTTCGGCTTTTTGCTGTTCGGCCCCGACAAGCTGCCCGCTATGGGGCGCACCATCGGCCGCGCGATCCGTCAGTTCCGCGAGACGCAGGAGAAGATGCAGGCCGTCGTGCAGTCCGAGATCATCGATCCGGTGCAAGACGCCATGGGCGATTCGGTGCGTCCGACCAAGGACGACGACGATGACGACTGGGACGACGACGATGACGACTTTGCCCCGGTCGACGATGACGCCGATGCAGATGCGGACGACGAGGACGCAGACGACGCCGCGGCCAGCAAACCCGCGCGCAAAGAGACCTTTGCCGAGCGCCGCGCCCGTTTGGCTGCCGAGAAGGCCGCTGCCGAGGGTGGCGCCGATACGGACGACGAGGACGAGGACGCCGACGCTGGCGATGCGGCCGTAGCCGAGGCCGACGCGGCCGACGCTGCCGCCGCGGCCGACGAGCCCGCCGCCGAACCGGAGCCCGAGCCGGAGCCGAGCGAGGACGAGCGCGTCGCGAGCCTCTATGCCCGCCGCCCGCGCCGCCGCAAGGCCGAGGCCCCCGCGGAGAGCGACACCTCCGATTCCGAAGCCCTGCCCGAGAACGAGGACGGCGATGACGCCGAGCCTGCCTCCGAGCCCGCGGAAGGGGGCGATGAGTAATGCCCGTCGGACCCGCACGCATGCCGCTCATGGACCATCTCGGCGAACTCCGCCGCCGCCTGACGATCATCATCGTCTCGGTCTTTGCGGCCTCCATCGTTTTGTACTTTGCTACGCCCGTCGTGCTCGATATCCTCAAGGACCCGATTCGCGAATTCGTGCCCGATGGCAAGTTCTACATCACCACCACGCTCGGCGGCTTTGCCCTGCGCTTTGGCATTTCAATAAAGGTTGGCGTGGTCATGTGCACCCCGCTGATCATCTGGCAGATCCTCGGCTTCTTCTTGCCGGCCCTGCGCCCCAACGAGCGCAAGTGGGTCGTGCCCACGGTCTTCGCCGCCGCCGCGCTCTTCTTCCTCGGTGCGATCTTCTGCTACTTCATCATCATCCCGGCGGGTTTTGAGTGGCTCATCGGCGAGACCAACGCCGTGGCCACCGCGCTGCCCGATCTTGAGAACTACATCAACATGGAGCTGCTCTTTATGATCGGCTTCGGCATCGCGTTCGAGCTGCCGCTCATCATCTTCTACCTGTGCGTGTTCCATCTCATCAGCTACGCCGCGTTCCGTTCGGCCTGGCGCTACGTCTACGTGGGTCTCATGGTGGTCTCGGCCATGATCACGCCCGACGGCTCGCCCGTCACGCTCGGCCTCATGTTCGGCGCGCTCATTTCGCTCTACGAGATCTCGCTCGCTGTGGCCCGCGTGGTGGTCGTTGCCCGCGACGGCAAAGAGGGCCTCTTCGAGAGCCGCCTGGCGTTCCTCACCGACGACGAGGACGACGAGGACTAGCCGCCCATGCACGAGGTCGGTATCGTTCGCGAGATTCTGAATACTGTGGAAGACGCGGCGCGTGGGGCGGGTGCCTCGCGCGTCGTTTCTGTAACGCTGCGCATCGGCGACATGTGCGAGGTCGTGCCCGAGGCGCTCGACTTTGCTTGGGAGACGCTCAGGGCCGAACGTCCGCTGACGAAAGACGCCGAGCTTACCGTCGAGACGGTTTTTCCGGCGAGCACCTGCCTCGATTGCGGGGTGGAGTTCGAGCACGATCGATTCCACTGCCGTTGCCCGGAGTGTGGGGGCGCCAACACGCGCCTTGAACGCGGCCGCGAGCTCGAGATCACATCAATGGAGATAGAGGAGTAGCCATGGCCGAGAAGACCATCGATATCGCAAGCCCCATTCTTTCGAGGAACGAGCGCTTGGCAACTGAGCTGCGCGAGCGCTTTGCAGAGACCGGCACCTACGTGGTGAACGTGCTCTCGAGCCCCGGTTCGGGCAAGACCACGACCATCCTCGGCACCAACGAGCGCCTGCGTGACAAGTACGGCCTGCGCTGCGCCGTGATCGAGGGCGACATCGCCTCCGACGTGGACGCCGTGACCATGAAGGAGGCCGGTATGCCGGCCATCCAGATCAACACCGGCGGTCTTTGCCATCTTGAGGGCAACATGATTCGCGAGGCCATCGACGCGTTCGACGAGAACATCGGCCTCGAGAACATCGACGTGATCTTTATCGAGAACGTGGGCAACCTCGTGTGCCCGGTCGATTTCGATTTGGGCGAGAACCTCTCGATCATGATTCTCTCGGTGCCCGAGGGCGACGACAAGCCGCTCAAGTACCCGGGGATCTTTCAGCATGCGGGCGCGCAGCTGCTCAACAAGGTCGACGTGGCCGCTGCCTTCGACTTTGACCTGGCGCTCTACAACGAGACGCTCGACGGGCTCAACCCCACGGCGCCGCGCTTTAGCGTGAGCGCGCGCAAGGGCGAGGGTATGGACGAGTGGTGCGTGTGGCTCGCCGGGCAGATCGAGGCTGCGCGGGCCTAACACGGACTTAAAGGGGCCGGGGCAGCGTTGTTGCTGCGGCGACCGTTTGCGGTAGGCAGCAGTGCGGTGCTGTCGGGCTGCGGCAGTGGTGCCGGGCCGTGGCGAGCTACAGAGCCGCGGCGCGGTGGTGCCGGGCTGCGGCGGTGCTGCTGTCAATCCGCGGCGAGGCGTCGTTGAGGCGGGCCGACCTTGCTGCAGGCCTGCGGTAAGGTTCGCCAAAGGTTTTACCAAGCAGCTCCGTATACAGCCGTTTTGCCGAGTGAGGGCAGCATTTAATAGGCGTGACTCCTACCGGTCGCGCCTTAATTTTTATGCCGAGTGCATGCGCGTGCGCAAGGTGTGGTAGGTTTCAAACCGTTATTCCGCGCCGGAGGGCGCGGGCATCAAGGGCGCAAGTCGCTTGCCATGCGGGCGGGCGCAGCCGGAACCGAGAACGTAAGGAGCCTCGCCATGAAGCTCATCATCGCCGAGAAGAATGACGCCGCGCGCCAGATTGCCGAGCGTCTTGCCGAGGGCAAACCCAAAAAAGACAAGGTCTATAACACCGCGATCTACCGCTTTGACTGGAAGGGCGAGGAGTGCGTGACCATTGGCCTGGCCGGTCATATCCTCGCGCCGGATTTTTGCGAGTCGATCCTGTTCGATAAAAAAGAGGGCTGGTACTCCGTGACCGAGGACGGCGAAGTGCTGCCGGCCGACGTGCCCGACGGCCTCGCGCGCCCGCCCTACGAGAGCAAGCGCCGCCCCTACCTGGCTAACGGCATCTCCATCAAGGGCTGGAAGCTCGAGAGCCTGCCGTATCTCACCTGGGCGCCCATCGTTAAGGTGCCGTCCGAGAAGGAGCTCATCCGCGCGCTCAAGAACCTGGCCAAAAAATCCGACTCCGTGATCATCGCCACCGACTTCGACCGCGAGGGCGAGCTCATCGGCTCGGACGCACTCAACAAGGTGCGCGAGGTCGCGCCCGACCTGCCGGTGAGCCGTGCGCAGTACTCGTCGTTCACCAAGGCCGAGATCACCTCGGCGTTCGACAACCTCGTCTCGCTCGATCAGAATCTGGCCGACGCCGGCGAGAGTCGCCAGCACATCGACCTCATTTGGGGCGCGGTACTCACGCGTTATCTCACGCTCGCCAAATTCGGTGGCTTCGGCAACGTGCGCTCGGCCGGCCGCGTGCAGACCCCAACGTTGGCGCTCGTAGTGGAGCGCGAGCGCGAGCGCATGGCGTTCGTGCCCGAGGACTACTGGCAGATCCAGGGCTTTGCCGCCGCGCAGGGCGCTGCCGAGGACGAGCGCTTTAAGATCAGCCACAAGACCGCGCGCTTTACCGAGAGCGAGGACGCGACCACGGCGTTCTCGCATGTTGAGGGTGCCACGACCGGCACAGTGACCGATATTGCCCGCAGGTCGCGCAAACAGCAGCCGCCCACGCCGTTCTCGACCACGTCGCTCCAGGCCGCGGCGGCCTCGATCGGTATCAGCCCGGCGCGCACCATGCGCATCGCTGAGTCGCTCTATATGGCGGGCCTCATCAGCTACCCGCGTGTCGACAACACCGTTTACCCGCGCACGCTCGATCTGAGCGGCGTTGTCTCGGACCTCGCGAGCATCAACCCGGCGCTCGCGCCCGTTTGCAAAAAGGTGCTCGCCGGCCCCATGAAGCCCACGCGCGGCAAGGTCGAGACCACCGACCACCCACCGATCTATCCCACGGGTGAGGGCAACCCGGCCTCGCTCGATGGCGGCCAAAAGAAGCTCTACGACCTTATCGCGCGCCGCTTTTTGGCGACGCTCATGGGCCCCGCGACCATCGAGAACACTAAGCTTTCCATCGACGTTGCCGGCGAGCCGTTTGTGGCCTCGGGCGACGTGCTGGTCGATGCCGGATTCCGCGAGGCGTACCCCTACGGCCTCAAGCGCGACGAGCAGCTGCCGCCTCTCAACGAGGGCGACACCGTCGATGTGCACGACATCAAGCTCGAGGCCAAGCAGACCGAGCCGCCCGCGCGCTACAGCCAGGGCAAGCTCGTGCAGGAGATGGAAAAGCGCGGTCTCGGCACCAAGTCGACGCGTGCGAGCATTATCGAGCGCCTCTATGCCGTGCGCTACCTCAAGAACGACCCGGTTGAGCCGAGCCAGCTCGGTATCGCCGTCATCGACGCGCTGACCAAGTTCGCTCCGCGCATCACGAGCCCCGACATGACGGCCGAGCTCGACCAGGACATGACGCGCGTGGAGCACGGCGAGGACACCGAGGAGCACGTGGTCATGCACTCGCGTGCGCTGCTCGCGGGGATCATCGACCAGCTGCTCGACCACACGCAGGAACTCGGCGATGCCATCAGCGATGCCGTGACCGCCGACGCCCGCGTGGGCGCCTGTCCCAAGTGCGGCAAGGACCTGGTGATGAAGACCAGCGCCAAGACGCGCGGCAGCTTCATCGGCTGCATGGGTTGGCCCGACTGCGATGTGACGTACCCGGTTCCGAGCGGCGTCAAGGTGAGCCCGCTCGAGGGCGAGGCTGCTGTGTGCCCCGAGTGCGGCGCGCCGCGAATCAAGTGCCAGCCGTTCCGCCAGAAGGCCTATGAGCTCTGCGTGAATCCCAAGTGCAAGACCAATTACGAGCCCGACCTCAAGGTGGGGGAGTGCAAGGTCTGCGCCGAGGCCGGGCGCACGGGCGGCCTGATTGCGCACAAGTCGGAGCGAAGCGGTAAGCGCTTTATCCGTTGCACCAACTACGACGACTGCGGCGTGAGCTATCCCTTGCCCGGACGTGGCAAGCTCGAGGCCACGGGCGAGACCTGTCCCGACTGCGGTGCGCCGATCGTGGTGGTCAACACTGCGCGCGGCCCGTGGCGCATCTGCGTGAACATGGATTGCCCGAGCAAGGAGAAAAAGCCTGCCCGCGGCCGTGCAGCGAGCGCCAAGAAGACCTCGACGGCCAAGAAGACCACGGCGAAGAAGGCCGCCACTAAGAAGACCGCGGCCAAAAAGACGACGAAAAAGGCTACGGCCAAGAAGGCAACCGCAAAAAAGACCGCGTCCAAAAAGGCCGACGCGGAGTAAACGTGCCGATTTACCTGCGGCAATAGGCTTCCGGTAACTCCAGCCCGCATGTCTCGCCTTCATCTTGCAAAGCGAGGCATGCGGGCTTTTCTTTGGGGGTTTTGAGCCACCGAGAACCCGGTTTATGCACGAACTTCAACTATTCATAGGGTTATAGCCGACATGCCGAGTAGAGGCGCTTTTTGAAATTTGTGACCTGCGGTTTTGTTGGCCAGAAACCCGCTCTACTTCGCAAATGCCGAATAACCCTATGAATAGTTGAAGTTTGGTGTGGCTGGCCTTGATCTGGCCTCTTTAAATCGAGGTGGTTTTTGCGTATTGGCATGCGGCTGGAGTGTTTCGGCGGTAATTCGGCCATTTCCGGCCTTTCGTGCTAAAGACGTCCTGCCAATCTCCGCATTCGAGAGCACGCCAGGGTAAGGGGCGCCGGTCGATGCGTTGCATTGGTACCAGTACCGTTATTCGTATCGTTATCGCTTTAATTTTGCATCCGGAGGAATATAAGACTGTCCGCTGGGTGGGAAGTCTGCTCGTGCTCGAGATCGCTCTTGTCGCTTGTGATGACGCGCAACGATCGAAAGCGATTTTAGTACGTGCCCTGCTTCTCGAACTTGAACGTGCGTGCCATGGTTCTCCTTTTGTCGCTTTTGGTTCCTTGTTTTCGGTAGTGGGTGGAGTGCTACCATAGGGGCGGACGGCTTGCCTGGTGCTAGCAGGTTGGCCGACTCCGGTCTAACTTTTCAGGTTGAGAAGTGACCGCTTCCGCTTTGCGCGGGGGCGGCTATTTTCTCTCTGGTCCAACTATCTGCAAACTCTGAGATCGCGTCGCAGATGCAACCGCCGTAATCGCAGAGGTCATAGCTCATGTCGCTCATCTGGTTCTTGAGTTCCTCGCGGGCGGCCTTGGCGCTGAAGGTGGTATTGTCGTTCATGGTGATTGCCTTTCTGGTAGTTACTTGCGGCCTTTAAGCCATTCGATGAGCAGCACCGTTAGCGCTGCTGCGATGATGGTTGGGACGTGCGGCACGTTGCCCCCTTTCGGAGGGCGAACGTTCGCCGCCCTCCGGGTCGATGTTTTGCGCTTACTGTTTGTGCTTTGGTTCGTGGGCCGCGGCACGCAAGCGCTTTGCAATGGTCTTGGCTAGGTACACCAGCAGTTCAGTGATTAGTCCGCTGATGATGCCTAGCAAGACCTCTTTAACCAGTTCCACAACACCCCTTTCCGCTTAATCCTTGCCGGGTAATCCGTTGCTGGCCACGAGCGCCCCGCCCTTTGCGGTGCTTGTCCTCGTGGCGTGGCCTGCGGGGCGCGTTTGGTTCCCGCGCCCCGCGTCGGCTTTTGCCGCTATGCGGCCCCTTCGGTTTCCTCGGGGAAGAAGATGTCGTCGCACTCGAACCAAACGAGATCGTTAATGGCCCCCTCGCTCGCGTCCTCGGCGTGCTCGCAGAACTCCGCGATGCGCTCGAAGACCTCTTCTCGCTGCTCGTCCGTGGCGTCGTCCATGCGGTCCTTTGCGCCCGCCCAGAACTCGAACCGGTCAATGTCGGTGGTGACGGTGTGGGAGATGGTATAGTTGCTCATGGTGATTGCCTTTCCTTTGGATGTGGTAATTACTTTCGCTTGCGCGTGAGGTGTGGGCGGCACGGGGGCGCTTTGGTTTATTTGGCCCTCGTGCCGCCCCTGCGCTAGAGCAGCGCGGCGAGGAGCTTCAGAAGCAGGTCTTGCAGCTTGTCGGCTGGTATGACGTGCTGAATCTTCTCGCCGTCCTTGCGCTCAACGCAGACGGTCACGCGCTTTATCTCGTCCAACTTAATCACCCTTTCTACCGGCGTTCGCCGGTTGGTCGCTAGCCACGAACGCCCCGCCCTTTGCGGAGCCTGTCCTCGTGGCGTGCATGCGTACGGCACGGCAGGGAATGACCCGAGTGTCTCTCGCGTCCTCAAATGCCGGGTTGGTTGCTGCTTTTTGGGTCTTGCAAAACGTGCGCGGCGCACGCTAGCCCACTACCTTTTTGCTATCAAGATCGAGCGTGCAGGTGCGGCGTTCGCCGCCCTCGGCTACGTAGTTGACTACTGCAAGCTCGTGCGTGTCCTCGACAAGGTCGATAGCGAGAGCGTTTCCCAGTGCGAAACGCTCTCGGTAGCCCAGCGAATCGAAATGAACGACCTTGTACGTATCAACGTATCCGGTTCCTGATGGGTCTTCGTAGGTCCAGCGGCAGGGGACGTAACCGAGGTAGGTATAGCGCCTTGTTTCGCGGGCACCGAAGAACGCCTTCCAGCCTGCATCAGTGCCGTTCATGAACTGCTCCTCGCTCCATGCTTGGCGCTTGTGGTCGTATGTTTTCCTCGACCAGCGGCCACTCTGGGTGCGGTCGCGCTTGCAGGTCTCGCGAATGACGATACAATTGCTCATGGTGATTGCCTTTCTGGTAGTTACTTGCGGCCTTTAAGCCATTCGATGAGCAGCACCGTTAGCGCTGCTGCGATGATGGTTGGGACGTGCGGCACGTTGCCCCCTTTCGGAGGGCGAACGTTCGCCGCCCTCCGGGTCGATGTTTTGCGCTTACTGTTTGTGCTTTGGTTCGTGGGCCGCGGCACGCAAGCGCTTTGCAATGGTCTTGGCTAGGTACACCAGCAGTTCAGTGATTAGTCCGCTGACGATGCCTAGCAAGACCTCCTTAATCAGTTCCACAACACCCCCTTTCCGCTTAATCCTTGCCGGGTAATCCGTTGCTAGCCACGAACGCCCCGTCCTTTGCGGTGCTTGTCCTCGTGGCGTGGCTACAATATGCATCAACTACAATTGACCAGTCAATCAGAATTGTTTTCTACACAGTTCCTACACAATCGCAATTGACCGCTAAGGAGTGTGATATACTACAGTTGACTTTATGGAGGGGTAAAGATGCAGGTAGATGCATGCATTAAAGGACTGGTCGAGCGCTCCGGCATGAGCTATAGGGCATTGTCTGCGGCCCTCGGCAAGTCGCCCAATTGGGCAATTATGACAGCGGGCGCGGGCCGCGATCCAAAGCTAGGCACCGTGGCAGACGTGGCAGACGTGGCGGGCGTCGATGTTGTGTTAATCGACCGCGCAACGGGCGAGACCGTCGGAACCATCGAGCCGCCGCGCCGCCAACAGTAGAGCGCACGACAACGACAACAGCACGCGCGGGCGTGGCCTTCGGGCCGCGCCCTTTTTTGTGCCGTGCGCACATGCGCGCCAATAAACCGCAGGTCAGAGGGGAGGGGGTCAAATCACGGCCATATAGGCCCCTACCCAGCGCGCCCCACCCCTTTTTATCTGCGCGCGAAAATGGGCGCTGCTCGTTTCGCCTCCACGCCATCGAGCGTTCGTCATTGCCCGATCACGAGGCCTCGGTCCCGGCGAGAATGGGTGTGCTCAGCGGGTTTCCCACATTGCCCGGCACTCATCTCGCGCCGAGTTTTCAACATTGCCTGAACCTTATCGGCATCTAACAGGGGCTTTGTAAAACTATTTATATGGCCGTTCGCCAGAATTCACGGGACCGTGCGCCTCGAGCGGCAGTTACGCTCGCGTCATGGACGAGATTCTTTGCGACATATCGGCATTCAGGTACTACCGCGTGCCTCCTCAGGCCATCGTGCGCATGCCGCCCTTGCCTCATCTCTGCAATGACCGGGGGCGTTTTGGGCTCACGCGGCACCCGCTCGTAGAGCATGCCCTTGGCGTTCCGGTTCATCTGCTCGATGCGGGAGCGACATCCCGTTGGCGCGGCAACCGTGTCGTCCGACATGACATTTCTGCACGGCTGCCCATGGGCTCCATTCGCGAGACTCCTCTCGGCTTTTCTATAACGTCGCCGCAGCTCACATTGCTTAACCTTGCTAATCACGTTTCTAAGATCGAACTTGCGCTCATGATCTATGAGATGTGCGGCACATTTGCGGTGTTCAAACCCGACGCCGAAATCGAGGAGCTGCTTGAGGACTCGGTTTCTTTGGTCGGCGTCCACGAATGGAGACGGACGCTCGCGGCGGGCGGTCGTGGTACGGCTCTGTGGCAAAGAAGGCCTTTGCTCAAGATCGAGGAGCTTTCTGACTTTGCCAATCAAACGCGCGGACACCGCGGAAGCAGAAAGCTGCTCGAGGCGCTCCAGTGCGTCACCGGTATTGCCGCCTCGCCACTAGAAGTTCAGGCCTCCCTGCTTCTTGGAATGTCTCGGCGCAGGGGAGGGGCGGGCTTCAAATTTCTCAGGAACAACTGGCGCATAGACTTAACGAGACCCGCACGTCAAATCTATGCGGCGGAATGCTGCTATGCAGATATCTATATCGAGAACGACGCGCACGATCGATGCGTCATTATCGAATGTCAGGGGCATGTTGTGCACGACGGCGAAGCCGCGTCCACTCTCGATTCGAACCGAACGACGGCCCTGCAGTCTATGGGGTACGAGGTCATCCTCGTGACGTTCGAAACGCTTTTCTATCCCGAGCGCTTCGATACCCTCGTTAGACTCATATGCCGCAAGCTCGGAATGCGCTACCGTCCAAAAACGGAGCTCCAGCGTGAGAGCGAAGACCGTTTGCGGCGCGCGATCTTCATCGACTGGGCATCGATGCCGTGATTTTTAGCTTTTCGGCCCAAATCGCTTGGATTTTGCCGGTGAATCGGGACGGTCGGTGCACGAACTTCAACTATTCATAGGGTTATGGCCGACATGCCGAGTAGAGGCGTTTTTCGAAATTCGCGACCTGCAGTTTTGCTGCCTAAAATCCCGCTCTACTTCGCAAATGCTAAATAACCCTATCAATAGTTGAAGTTTGCGAATCGCGGGGGCCATTTTGGCTGAAGCCTCCGTGTTGCGGGGGCTATTTGGCCTTTGGCGGGCGGGCGTTTGGGCGCCTTAGGCCGAGATGATGCGCGGGAGCGGGATGTCGCGGGTGCCGTGCGGGACGGTTTTAACTTGCTGTTCGGCAAAGGCGACGCCGGCAATCTTGCACGAGGCGCTCAAGGCGGGCAGATAGCGGTCGTAGCAGCCGCCGCCGTAGCCAAGGCGCTGACCTTGCGCGTCAAAACCGACGAGTGGAACGACGATCAGGTCGATCTCGGATGGGGCTACGGTCGCAAAGCGTTCTTGCTCGGGAGGGACCGGGGTAAAGGGTCGCACGGGATTGTTGATGAACGGCGCCGCTCCCGATTTAAAGTCTGCAAAAGGGACCGCGTGCATCCGCATGCGCTGACCGTCTTGCTCGACGGGAAGCATGGCGGGGAAGGCGAGACGCGCACCGCGCTCATAGGCGCGCGCGATGAATGGGCCGAGTTGGACCTCGCTGCCCATGGCGGCATAGACGGCGATGGTGCGCGCTCGGGAGTCCTCGGCAAGCGCCCAAAGCTCACGGCAGATTTCCTGGGATTTCTTGCGACGCGCCTCGGCGGGAATGGCGTCACGGCGGCGAATCAGCTCGCGTCGAAGTTCCTGCTTGCTCGGCAGCTCCATGAGCGGTCCTCCTTTCAACAACGCGTGCCCAACGAAGCCACTGTAGCAAACCACAGAGGAACGCCGGGAGCATCTTTGGGCTTGCGACTTATCTCGTTGGCCGGGCGACCCGAATGCCGATCGTTCATCTGCGCATCGCGCCCGTTTGGGGTGCACTTTTGGTGTCGCTTGCCTTGATTCGGCGTAACGCCAACGCGCCCGCCCGGTTATATGGGAATGCGCCATCTGCCGCAGCCATACAGGGGCGGACCCGGTGAGCCTGGTTGCTGGCCGCGCCGTCGATACCCCGCGTTCCAGCACCTGCGTTAAAAGTAGCCGCCGTCAACTATGACGGAGATTTGAAGCCGTAAAGTTACCGTGGCCTACCTCGGGGGACCGAGAGTAGATTAAACGTTGTTCAACAACAGTGCGCCCGCGCGCGGCAAGAACGCAGCGCCGGACGCTAAAAGGCCGAGAGAAAGGAACTCGCCCATGTTCAGCATTTCCAAGACTCACTCCCTGCTCGTTGCCGCCGGCGCCGTCCTTGGCGTCGTCGTGCCCAAGGCCCTCGCTTCTGAGCCCGCCCACAAGCTCGCCGTCAACACCGTTGCCGCCGGCATGCGCGTCAAGTCGGGCTACCAGGATATCGTCGAGCAGGCCAAGGCCCAGGTCGACGATATCGTGGCCGAGGCCGAGTACCTCACCAAGGACGAGCCCTGCGAGTGCGAGGTCGAGGTCGTCGAGGGCGGCAAGGCCGAGTAGACGCGCCGCGCCATAATGCGTGCCAACAGCTGCGGTCGCCCTCTCTGGCACCGCAGCTGTTCTGTTTGGTTGCACCGTCAGCTCATCCGGTATCTGTCGAAGCCGCCCGTTCGGGTGCGCCGCGCTGTCATTTGGGCGTGCCGCCTGACCCTGAGCCCCGCTCCGCCCGTTGCCGCCGGTTCGGTTGCCGGGTGCGAAAGCCGCGCCTTAGCCGCTCAATCTATTGGGCCCCAAGTCAAGAACGAGGAAGTCTTAACCTATGCGCTACACCATCGAACATGAGGTGCCCGGCCGCATCCGCGTAAAGCTCGCCGGCCGCGTGCCCGAGGCCGATCTCGACGCGCTCAACCGCGTGCTCCTGGCGAGTCCCGTCATCGACCGTGCCACGGTCTACCCGCGCACGGGCTCGCTCGCCGTGCGTTTTGAGCCGAGCCGCCGTGCAGAAGCACTCGCGGCCATCGCCGCCGTGGACGTCGACGCCGTGGACGCCGCGCGCCAAGACTGCACGATCGCGCTCGCCCCGCGCACGAACAGCCTGCTGCTCGATATCGCAACGTTGCTCGGCGGCTTTGCGGCACGCCGCTGGTTCTTGCCGGCGCCGCTCTCGACCATCTACACCATCTGGAGCTACCGCGGCTTTTTGCTGGCCGGGCTCAAGTCGCTCCTGAACGGACACCTCGACGTGCCGGTGCTCGACGCCTCGGCCATCGGCATCAGCTTTATCAAGGGCGACTTTAAGACCGCGGGCAGCACCATGCTGCTGCTCAACCTGGGCGAGCTGCTCGAGGACTACACGCGCGCCCAGAGCCAGAACCAGCTCATCTACTCGCTGCTCGACGTGCCCGACTATGCGCAGCTCATTCCCTGCGGCGACCCCGAAATCCGCGGCGCGGAGGAGCGAAGCGTTCCTGCCTCCGAGCTCAAGGCGGGCGACCTCATCGTCGTGCGCACGGGCATGCCGGTGCCGGTCGACGGCACGGTTGAGTGGGGTTGCGCGATGGTCAACCAGTCCACGCTCACCGGCGAGCCGCTCGCCGTGGAGCGCGGCGTGGGCGACGACGTCTTTGCCGGCACCGCGGTTGAGGACGGCGAGGCTTACGTGCGCGTGCGTGCCGCTGCGAACGACACCAAGGTGCGCTCCATCGTAAGCCTGGTCGAGCAGTCCGAGGCGCTCAAGGCCGAGGGTCTGAGCCGCCGCGAGCGCCTGGCCGACAAGATCGTGCCGTGGAACTTTGCCCTCGCGGCCGGCGTGTGGTTTGCCACGCGCGACCTCGTGCGCACGAGTGCTGCACTCATGGTCGACTATTCCTGCGCGCTCAAGCTCACGGGCGCCATCTCGGTG
This sequence comes from bacterium, assembly GCA_963613305.1. GTDB lineage: Bacteria > Actinomycetota > Coriobacteriia > Coriobacteriales > Coriobacteriaceae > Collinsella. Next base: position 54,027 of record CAVDZW010000117.1, read on the forward strand.
CTCACGGCCATGAGCCAAAGCGCCGAGGAGGGCTTTACCGTCAAGGGCTCCAAGCACTTTGAGGCATTTGCCCAGGCAGACACCATCGTGTTCGACAAGACGGGCACCCTTACGGCGGCCGCCCCGCAGGTCTCCGAGGTCATTGCGCTTGACGGCTGGAACCGTACGCAAGTGCTCCGCCTCTCGGCTTGCCTTGAGGAGCATTTTCCGCACCCGGTGGCCCGTGCCGTGGTCAACGCCGCGGCCGACAAGGGCCTCAAGCATCGCGAGCGCCATGCCGAGGTCGAGTACCTCGTGGCGCACGGCATTGCGAGCTCGCTTGACGGCAAGCGCGCCGTCATCGGCTCGGAACACTTTGTGGTGGAGGACGAGGGCGTAAAAATCGCCGACGAGGTCCGCGCCCAGATCGCCGAGACCATGGACGGCCTCTCCAAGCTCTACCTCGCGGTCGACGGCGAGCTCAAGGGCGTCATCGGCATCGAGGATCCGCTCAAGCCCGGCGTGCCGGCGGCCCTGCGCGAGCTGTACCAGCTCGGCTTTGAGCACATCGTCATGCTCACCGGCGACAACGAGAACGCCGCATGCCGCATTGCCGCCGCGGCCGGAATCGACGAGTTCCGCGCCGACCTTTTGCCCGAGGACAAGCACACCGTGGTGGAGCAGATGCGCGCCGCGGGCCGCAAAGTCGTCATGGTGGGCGACGGCGTCAACGATTCGCCGGCGCTTTCGGCGGCCAACGTGGGCGTGGCCATGGGTTCGGGCACGGCAATCGCCAAGGAGGTTGCCGATATCACCCTCACGGACGGCGATCTCACCTCGCTCGTGGTGCTGCGCCGCCTCTCTATGGGTCTTGAGGAGCGCATGGACGATTCGTTCCGTCAGGTCATTGCGCTCAACTCCGCGCTGCTGGCGGGCGGCGTTGCGGGGCTCATCGCGCCGCAGGTGAGCTCGCTCATCCACAACGGCTCGACGGTCTTTTTGAGCGCCCGCAACTCGCGCGCCTACAACGTGCGCCCCGCGGCCGAGCTTCCGCAAGGGGAGTAGATCGGCCGGGTCGATCGGCATGGAGCGCCCGGGCGGCTTGAGCGTTGCGCGCTCGAACGGAGCCCGTGCGGTGCCGGCATGCGCCCGCATTTGTGCCGGCATGATCAGATGCGATTTATAAGGCAGGAGCCGGACGCTGCAAATGCGCGGCGTCCGGCTCCTGTCGGTGTTTATGGGCCGTGCTGTCCCGGGCCAGATCCGCTCGCCTGTGGCGTGGCCCTGCGCCCATTGCTGTAGTCCTGCTCACTTGCGGCAATATGGCAAAAAGGGGCGGGCCGCCCGAGTATTCCGGGGGTTCGTCGGCGAGGCAGTCGGCGTAGAGTCAGCCGCCTCGGCCGCAAGCTCCGTGGCCGGCCCCCGGCCCCAGTCCTTACTCGAACAGGTTCACGACCGTGAGCCCGGCATCGCTCACCTCGAGCAGCTCGCGCCCGCCGAAGACACAAAGCGGCGCCTCCTCGGCGATGCGGCTCACGCTCTGGCCGAGCTCGCGCAGACGCTCCGGCGTGCAGGCGAGCATGTCGGCGCGCATCTTGGCGCGCTGGTCGGGATCCTGCCCGGCGAGATGGGCGGTGTTCCGGCGCTTGGTGAGCGCGTAGGGTTTGACGGGCGCGTCCATACCGCTCACGCAGCTCACGATAAAGCCCTCAAAGGCGTCGCGGTCGGGCTCGAATGCCGAGAGCCAGGCGCCGGCGCGCGCGATGCGCTCCTGCGAGGGGTCGACGGCCGGGTCGCGATAGGTGTAGAACGCCGCCCGACGCGTGCCTGCCGCGCGGAAGCCGCAACCGTAGGCGCCGCCCTTTACGCGGATCTCGTTCCACAGGTAGTCATACGAGAGCGCGTTAGCGGCCACCGACCAGCTGCCGTCGAGCTCGATGCCCAGGCGGCGCGGGTCGATCGCGCGTGCGGCAAAGCAGATGTCGCTCGGAATGACAAAGCCCTCGCAGGCGCGCTTGGGCTCGGGCAGCACGAGCGCCGGAGCGTCCTCGGCGCGCGGAACGAGCCCAAGGTCGCCGGCACAGCTCCAGTAGCGCTCGTAGTCGGCGTCCGAACCCGTAAAGCTCGCAAAGGCGTCGGTGCTGCAGAAGATACGCCTGGCCAAATCGCTGAGCTTGGCGCAGAGGTCCTCGGCGCGCTCGTCAAAGTGCTCGAGCAGATCGTGCACAAAGACATAGAAGTCCACGCCCGAGAGGCGCTCGCAAAGGGCGGCCGAGGGCGCGGTGTAGCTCAGGGTGCGCGCGAGCGCGGCGTTGTGGCCCGCGTTGATAAAGCCCTGCTCCATGCCGATGCGCATTTGCGTGAGCACGTCGCGCATGCGGTCGGTGTCGGCAAAGACGGTAGAACTCCAGACCTCGCGTGGGATGCTCGCGAGCGCATCGATCTTCTCGCTCAGGGCGCCTGCCGAAACGAGCAGGTAAGCGCGGGCGGCATCCGGGTCGGGCTGCGTCATAACCTCGGTGGTAAAGCTCAAAAAGCCGAGGTTGCCGGCAATGAGGTTGTCGAGCTCATCGGCCGCGTGCGCGGCGGTGGGAAGCTGCTTGAGCAAGCGGCAGAGAATCGTCACGTAGGGGATCTCGTCGAGCGCGACGCCGTCGAGACTGAAATACTGCAACGCGTAGGCGAGGCGGTTGGTGGGAATCGCGTGGCGCAGGCACGGAACGGGCGTGTAGGTGTCGACCACGAGCGGCTCCTCGGCGCGCGCGTCGCCGATATCCGACACGTGCAGGCGCGGGAGCGTGGCCTTGTCCTCGGGCGTGTCCTCGGCTTCTTGGGCCGCGCGCAGGCGGGCGGTCTCGGCGTCGATCTCGTCAAGCTCCTCGGAGCTGAACGCCGCGAGCTTGGCGCCAAGCTCGTCCTCCTCCGAGACCTCGTCCTCTTCGGCGGCCTCGGCCGCGGTCTCGACCGGCACGAGCTCAACGAGCGCGTTGTGGTCGCTCTCGAGCGTGAGCTCGCGCAGCAGGTCCTCAAAGTAGCTGCCCGCAAGCTCCTGGCGGAGCTCCGCGTAGACCGGGCCGTACTTGAGCGCGAGCGTGGCGGCATCGTCGTCGTAGAGCCAGGTCGAGAGCGCGTCGCACGCGATCGCCACGCCGTCGGCCGTGCCGTAGTCGCGCTGGCGCAGGTCATACTCGTTGCTGCTGATCACGGCCTCGAGGCGCTCGCGCGGGATGCCGTTCTCGCAGAGCTCGCGGCACACGTCCTCGACGACGCGGCGCAGCTCGCCAGCCGCACCTTCGCCGGCGTTCTGCAAGATGATCAGCTCGTAGGGCTGCAGGCTCTCGGCCGCGGTGTAGCTCACCACGTTGCCGCCGATGCCGGCCGCGAGGATCGCCTTTTTGAGCGGGGCCTCGTTGGAGCCGAGCAGCGCCTCGAACAGGATGTCGGCCGCGATGGTGCGCTTGCGGTCGAGCGCGCTGCCGAGCACGTAGCCGAGCCCGACCATGGCGTTCTCGGGTGTGGTCTGCATCTTTACCACGGCATGTTCGCAAACGACAGGCTCCTGCGCGGTGAGCGCGTTGGGCAAGAGCCCGGCCTCTTCGGCGCCGGCGGCACGCGCCTCGGCGAGCTTGTCGGCCGCGGCATAGCTCTGGCAGAGGAACTCGTCGGCGAGATGCGCGAGCGCGGCCTCGATATCGAGGTCGCCGTAGAGGGTGATATAGCTGTTGGCGAGGTTGTAGTGGCGCGCGTGCGTGTTCAGGAACTCCTCGTAGCTGAGCTCGGGGATCCGGCGCGGGTCGCCGCCGCTTTCCCAGGCGTAGGGGGTGCTGGGGAAGAGCTCCGCGCACATGCGATCATCGAGCACGCTCATGGGGTCGGAGAGGGCACCCTTCATCTCGTTGAACACCACGCCGTTGTAGCGCAGGCGGCAGGCCTCGCCCGCCTCGTCGCGGTCGAGTTCAAGATGCCAGCCCTCCTGCTCAAAGATGGTCTTTTTGGAGTAGATGGCCGGGTTCAGCACCGCGTCCATGTAGACGTCCATGAGGTTGTAGAGGTCCTGCTCGTTGGTGGTGGCCACCGGGTAGACGGTCTTGTCGGGGTAGGTCATGGCGTTGAGGAACGTCTGCATGGAGCTCTTGATGAGGTCCACGAACGGCTCCTTGACGGGATAGCGCTTGGATCCGCAGAGCACCGAGTGCTCGAGGATGTGGAACACGCCGGTGGAGTTTGCGGGCGGGGTCTTAAAGGCGATGGCAAAGGCCTTGTTCTCGTCGTCGCAGGCGAGATAGAGCAGGCGCGCGCCCGACGCCTGGTGTCTGAGCACGTAGGCGCAGGCGTCGAGTTCGGGCACCTCCTCGCGACGCTCGACGGCAAAGCCGTGCAGCTCGCAGCCGACCTTGAGCAGGGAGTTCGCTATGGTGCGGGGGTCTGTCATGGGTATCTCCTCGGGAGGTCTTCTCAAACAGCTCTGAGTATACCCATGCCCGCTGTTTGGCGACGGTACGCAACGGCGTGCAAATCGTGCCACTTGCGGCCCGGCGGGCGTGTTCCCGGCGTCCGCGCGTGCTACAGTGGTCGGGTTTGTTGCCGGCGAGTTTCGGGGAGGGGTGCACGGTGGCGAGCGAGGCGCAGGACGTGCAGCTGAACAGGGTTTCTGACGGTGCCGATGCCGAGGCACGCGCCGAGCGCAAGGCGGCGCGCAGCGCATCGAACGCGCGGCGCGGGCGCAAGTTTCTCGCCGGCGCGCTGGTGACGCTCGCGGGCGGGGCCTTTTGGGGCCTCTCGGGCACCTGCGCGAGCTTTCTCTTCGCCCACTACCGCATCGATACCCTTTGGCTGCTGAGCGTGCGCCAGGTCTGCTCGGGGCTCCTCTTTATGGTCGTCGTGGCGGCGCGGCACCGCAGCGAGTTCCGCGCGCTTTGGACCAACCGCGCCGACCGTCGTCAGCTCCTGCTCTTTGCGGGCCTCGGCCTTTGGTTCAACCAGTTCTGCTATCTGAGCGCCGTGCGCCTCACCAACGCGGGCACGGCCACCGTCATGCAATGCCTGCAGCTTCTCGTCATCATGGCCGTGACCTGCGTGCAGGCCCGCCGCCGTCCGCGCCGTCGCGAGGTGCTCGGCGTGGCGCTCGCGCTCGCGGGCACCTTTCTCATTGCCACGGGTGGCAACCCCGGCTCGCTCAGCATGACGCCGGCCGGCTTTGTGGCGGGCATCATGTGCGGCGTCTCGGCGGCGGGGCTCGCGCTCTTTCCGGCAAAGATCCTGCCCAAGTACGGCAGTCCCGTGGTCACGGGCAGCGGCATGCTCGTGGCGGGTATCGTGAGCAGCGCGATCGTGCAGCCGTGGCGGAGCGTGCCTGCGCTCGATGCCGTAGGCTTCGGCGCGTTTTTGATCCTCATCTTTGTGGGGTCGTTCCTCGCCTTCTTGCTCTACCTGCAAGGCGTCAAAGAGATCGGCTCCATGCCCGCGAGCCTCATCGGCACCGTTGAGCCGGTTTCGGCCACCATCACGAGCGCGCTCGTGCTCGGCACGGTCTTTGTGCCCACCGACCTCATGGGGTTCGCGCTCATCATCGCGATGGTGTTTCTCACGGTATAGGATAGAGATCGTGGCGCCGGCCCCGTCCGCGCCGCCCGTACGAGCGGGGAGCGCGCTGCCGTTGCGGCACCCGGGTCCGACCCCGCGTACCAGAAAGGACTTTTGCATGAAGTACTTCGGCACCGACGGATTCCGCGGCGAGGCCAACTGCGACCTCACCGTCGAGCACGCTTTTAAGATCGGCCGCTACGTTGGTTGGTACTACGGCGCGCGTGTGGGCGAGAAGGCGCGCGTGGTCGTGGGCAAGGACACGCGCCGTTCGAGCTATATGTTCGAATCGGCGCTGGTGAGCGGCCTTGTTGCGAGTGGTGCCGACGCGTATCTGCTGCACGTGATCCCCACGCCGGGCGTGGCCTACGAGACCGTGGACGGCTGCTTTGATTGCGGCATCATGATCAGTGCGAGCCACAACCCCTATACCGACAACGGCATCAAGCTCGTCAACGCCGACGGCTACAAGATGCAGGACGACGTGCTCGAGCTCATCGAGGGCTACATCGACGGCGCCTGCGAGGTGCCGCTTGCCACGGGCGACGAGATCGGTTGCACCGTCGACTACATGCAGGGCCGCAACCGCTACATCGCCTTCCTTATCGCGAGCGCCAACTTTTCGCTCCAGGGCGTCAAGGTGGGCCTTGACTGCGCGAACGGAGCGGCGAGCTCGGTGGCTAAGCCCGTGTTCGACGCACTCGGCGCCGACGTGCGCGTGATCAACAACACGCCCGACGGCTTCAACATCAACGTCGACTGCGGCTCCACGCATATCGACCGCCTGCGCCGCCACGTGGTTGAGCAGGGTCTCGATGTGGGCTTTGCCTACGACGGCGACGCTGACCGCTGCCTTGCGGTGGATGAGCGCGGCCGCCTGGTCGACGGCGACAAGATCCTCTACGTTTGCGGCGTCTATCTCAACAAACACGGGCGCCTCTCGGGTGCCACGATCGTTCCCACCGTCACCAACAACATGGGCCTTGCCAAGTCGCTCGAGCCGCATGCGATCCGTTGCGTGACCTCCGACGTGGGCGACAAGAACGTGTTTGCCAAGATGCGCGAGGGTGGCTACAGCCTGGGCGGCGAGGCCACCGGGCACACGATCTTTGGCGATATCGAGTCGGCGGGCGACGGCATCATGACGAGTCTGCGCGTGATGGAGGTTATCCGCGCCGAGCGCGAGACGCTGAGCCAGCTCGCGGCCCCGTGCAAGCTGTTCCCGCAGGCACATGCCGCCGTGCGTGTGGCCGATAAGGACGCCGCCGTGGAGCGCGTGTCGGTGCGTCTGGCCGTGGAGGCTGCCGAAAAGCTCCTGGGAGACGCCGGTCGCGTGCTCGTGCGCAAGAGCGGCACCGAGCCCGTGGTGCGCGTTCTTGCCGAGGCCGCCGAGGAGCAGCTCGCCGAAGAGGCGTGCCGGCTGATCGCCGAGGCGCTCGCGTAGAGGGCGTTATCGGACGAGGCGCAGTGTGTTCGGCCTAGGTCGCGGCGGGGGAGTGGTCCCGGCACTCCGTTGCTGCGTTAGGCTCGCCCTCAATCGCCTGCCTCAAACATAATCTCGCTGCATAAGGAATGCGGCCGCGCCCACCCGATCGTGGACGCGGCCGCGTCTGTCTAACGTTCCGCAGAGCGCTTGCCCCGGTAGCGCTTGCCCCGGCAGTTTTTAAAGGCCGTAGAGCTCGCTGAACTTGGCCTCGAGGTAGCGGCAGTAGTAGCTCGCGTCAAACGGCATGCCGCAGGTGCTCTCGATAAGCTCGGGCGCGTCCTTGGCGCGGCCCCACTGCCAGATGTGCTGGCCCAGCCACGCGCGAACGGGGGCAAGGTCGCCCGCGGCGCAGGCGGCTTTGAGGTCCACGCCGTCGCGGCAGAGCGCCGGCACGAACTGTGCGTCGTAGGCGCTGCCGAGCGCGTAGGTGGGAAAGTACCCGAACGAGCCGCACGACCAGTGCGTGTCC
>CAVDZW010000118.1:0-8840 GCA_963613305.1 bacterium
CTCGTACTCAGCACGCTTCTTGGAGAGGACCAGACGACCGTCCTTGTCCTCCTTCTGGAGCACGAGGGCCTCGATCGGGTCACCGAGGGTCACGATGTCTGCAGGGTTGGCGTCCTTGCGGATGGAAAGCTCACGGACCGGGATAACGCCCTCGGACTTGAATCCGATGTCGACGAGCACCTCGTCGTGCTCGATCTTGACGACGGTGCCGTTAACGAGATCGCCCTCATCGAAGTCGGTGATGGTGCCGTCGATGAGGCTGTTCATCTCCTCCTCGTTGACATCATCAAGGGAGAAAATGGACGAGTTCTGAATCTCACTCAAAGGTGGACCCCTTTCGAACTTTGGGGCCCCGATTGCTAGGACCTGCAGATAGCAGCGCGGACGCGCAAACCTTTAGGAACACTCGGGAGCCGACAGATACTGATGTGAACCCATTTGGCATTCACGAATCACAAGGATACGTGCTCGAACGGCGTCTTTCAAGCTCCGAGGGCGATTTTTTGCCTCTTCCATCGGAATCCACGAAGTATGATTCGCGAACGGTCGCACTTTGCGTGCGAGCGGTCAAAACTCGGCTAGAATCGAGAGCGGTGCATGTGCGCCGACCGACCGAAAGGGGCACGCCGATGCTCAAGGCCGTCCTGTTCGACATGGACGAGACTCTCCTCGATATCAACCTCGGGGCGTTTTGCGCGCTCTGGGCCAAGGACGTCTCCGAGATCCTCGCCGATATCGGTCGCAAGAACCAACTCGCCACGCTCGTGCGCCTCGGGGCCGCGTTCTACGCGCTCAACCGCAACGACCGCAAGGGCACCGACAACCGCACCAACCGCGCCTTTTTTAACGAAGAGATCAAGCGCACCTGCCACGTGGACCTCTCGGACCCGGTGGTGTTCGAGGCGCTCGAATGCTACGAGCACGAGGTGCTACCGCGCAAGGGTCGCGCGGTCTCGGGTGCGCGCCCCCGCGCCGGTGCGCACGAAGCGCTGCAGGCCTGCCGGGATCGCGGCCTCAAGGTGGCGCTCCTCACCAACCCGAGCTTTACCGAGGCGGGCATCCGCTGCCGCATGGGCTGGGCCGAAATCGACAAGGCCCCCTTTGAGCTCGTGACCACCATGGACAACTGCACGCGCGTCAAGCCGAGCCCCGTCTACTATCTCGAGTGCCTGGAGAAGCTCGGCCTTGAGCCGCACGAGGCGCTCATGGTGGGCAACGACCTCAAGCGCGACTTCCCTACCCCCGACTGCGGTCTGCGCACCGCCTACGTGGGCGAGGGTGTGGACAACCGCGCGATCTGGTCGGGCGACATGCGCGACTTCGCCGCCGCGCTCGACGGCATCATCGAGTGCTTTGATGGCGAAACCCTGCAGGAGATCGCCGAATAACTCAGCGCCTACGCCACCAAGATGCGGGCACGCTCACTTATCTTGGCGTCGTCCTTGTCGGAAACGATGATCAGCCCATCCAAGCCGAACACGCGCACATTCGAGAAGCCGTGGAACTTAGAGCTGTCGCAGAGCGCGTACACCTTGTTGGAGTTCTCGCGGACGATACGCTTTTTGGTGGCCTCGGAAAACCCGGGCGACATCACGCCGCGCTCCTCGTCGATGGCGTTGATTCCCAAAAACGCCTTCTCAAAATAAAGGTCCCCGAGGATGGTCTCGGTGAGCGGGCCGGCAAACGACGAGGTGACGGGGTTGAAGACCCCACCGATCATAACGACCTTCGCAGCGGAGTCCACCGCTTGCGCGCATGCGCTCGCATTCGTGGTGTAGATGGTGACGGGACGGTTGAGCAGGTGCTTGAGCATCGCCGTGCAGGTTGAACCAGAGTCGACATATACGGTCTCGCCATCCTCGACCTCAGCAGCAGCGCGCGCCCCGATGCGCTCCTTCTCGTCCGAATGGAGCGTCTCCTTGACGGCGATATCAATCTCGCGCGCAGTCTCGTGCAGTTTGACCGCACCGCCCGCGAGATACTCGATGCTCCCCCGCTGCTCAAGCTCCTTAAGGTCGCGCCGGAGCGTGGAGAGCGAGACCTCCGTAAGCACCTTGTGAAGCTCGTCGATCTTGACGAGCCCCTGCTCGCGCAAGGTCTTGAGAATGAGTTCATGTCGCTCGTAGGGAATCATCCTGGAGCCCCGCTTTCGTACGCACGCGTTCGCCGCGATCCTTGTTCTGCATTACGCATCAGTCGACTCGACTCTACCATATGAGCAAAACGTTCCCGCAGCCCCACCATATACAAAAGCGGCCGCGCCCCGACAGGAACGCGACCACAATGCGTAAACAATTGGAGAAGAGCTTTGAGCCTTAGGCCAGCTCGTCATCCTTGCCGGTGAAGATGTAGCCGAGCACGCCAGCGACCACAGCCGAGATCAGCATGGCGATCATGGCGTAGGCGAAGTTCATGGCGTCAGACGAGACGAATGCCGGGAACGTGGTGACCGAACCGAACACGAACGCCGTGCAGACCACCTTCATGAGGCCGCAGAACGCACCGCCGGCGGCACCGCCGATGATCTGGGCCAAGAAGAGCTTCTTGTTCTTAACGAGCATGCCGAAGAGCGTGGGCTCGATGATGGCCGAAAGCGCGATGGTGACGACACCGGTGAGCGCAAAGCTCTTGAGCTTCTGGTTACGAGCCTTGAGGAACACACCGAGTGCACAGCCGATGACCGCGAAGTTGCAGGCAAAGGTGAAGGGGCAGATGTAGTCGAAGCCGTTCTGGGCGATGTTGTTGATCATGATGGGGTTCACGGCCCAGTGGATGCCCATCGAGACGAGCACGGACCAGCCGCCGCCCACGAGGATGCCGGCGAGCACCGAGGAGCGGGCGATGAGCCAGTTGACCACGAAGGCGATGCCCTCGCCGAGATAGACGCCCAGAGGACCGATGACCATCATCGTCGCGGGCACCATGATGATGAGCGAGATCGCGGGAAGCAGCACGAGCTTAAGCGTCTCGGGGATGTGCTCATCAAGGAACTTGTAGAGGAACGAGTAGACCCAGATGGAGAGGATCGCGGGGATAACCGTGGAGTTGTAGCCCATGAGCACAACAGGGATGCCGAAGAAATCGGTCATGGCGCCGTTGCCCGTGTCGCCCAGGAGAGCGATGAAATCGGGGTAAAGCAGGCATGCCCCGATGAGCGCCGAGAGATACGGGCTCGCCCCAAAGCGCTTGCCCGAGCTGAAGGCGAGCAGCACCGGCAGGAAGTAAAACACGCTCATCGAGAGGGTGTAGAGGATGGTGTAGGTGCCCGTACCCTCCACGATCAGGCCGAGCTGCACCGCGAGGATCAGCAGACCGCGCAGGATGCCCGAGCCGGCCATGGCGGGAAGTAGCGGCGCGAACACGCCGGAGATGGCGGAGAAAATCTTGGAGACGATGCCTTCATCGGACGCGCCGGAAGTCTCCGCGACCTCAGCACCCGAGCCCTTTACCAGCGCCTCGAACTTCTCGTACAGCTTGGGCACCTCGGTGCCGATGAGCACCTGGTACTGACCAGCCTTGTTGACCGTGTTGACCACGCCGTCGACCTCTTTGACGGCGGCATCGTCGCACTTGGAATCGTCGCGCAGGTTAAGACGCAGGCGCGTGGCGCAGTGGGTCATTCCCGAGACGTTCTCGACGCCGCCCACGGCGGCCAGAATCCCCTCGGCGGTCGCTTGCCAATCGCGTTTCATGGTTAGTCCTCCCTCATCGCGCAAAAGAGACGGCGGGCGAGCGCCGACGCCTTGAGCGCGTCATTAGCATCGATGGTTTCTTGAATCGCGTCCATACCGATCTCGTCAACGACAGCATCGAGCATCTTGAGCATCGCGATGTTCTCAGCGCACTCGCCCTCGGCGTCCTCGATGATCGGGAACGTATCGAAATAGATGGCGTGGTCGTACCCGTGCTTTTTGATGTAGTAGAGCATCTCGAGCGTCTTTACGGGCGAGACCGTGCCGATCATGAGGCCGTCGTCCATACGACCGTAGCCATCGTTCAGATGGATACCGAAAAGCTTGCCCTGCGCACCAAAGATGTCGGCCGCCATGGCAGGGTTCTCGTGCTTCATGAGCATGTGGCAGTAGTCGAACGTCACGCCGAGGTTCTCTCGGTCGACCGCGGCGAGAATCATGCCCGTGAGCCCCATGGAGTCGATGAACGCGTAAGAGCGTTCCTCGTACGGCTTGTACTCAATAGAGATGTGCAGGTCGGGAGCGTAGTCGCAAATGCTTTGGAACGCCTGCACAAGCTGCTTGAACACGCGATCGTAGGCGATCTGAAAGCTGTAGTCGAACCCGTCGTGCCCGAGCCAGACGGTGACGGTGTCGCCGCCGGCCTCGCGACAGTAGTCGCACGCCTCGTAGCAGAGTTCGAGCGCCGCCTTGGCGATCTCGGGATCGGCATTTCCCAAATCGCCGTTGATGAACTCGTCGCGAAAGCGCAGGGCGGTTCCGTTGAGCTTGAGGTGGTGTGCCTCGAGCTTTTCTTTCATGCTCACGGCGTCGGTACCCGCCGTGTGCTCGGGATAGTTCAGGTCCACGTGGGTCAGGCCGACGTGCTCGAACTGAGCGAACACGCGGTCGAGGTCCTTATCGCCGCATCGGTAATACGAATTGATTCGAGTGGCTGCCTTCACGTTCTCCCCCTTCATGTAACAGAAGCTTGAACCGCATGCATGCGCGCCGTGCCGTGCGGAGTTGACGATGTCATTTTACTTCATGCTGTGTCATTGTGGTTCATTCTTTTTCATTACTTGGGAAAATAGAACACCCTATTAACCTTGTTTGAGGTCGAACTTTGCCATGTTTACCTTGTATTTTATGATGTTGGCAACTTTGAAACTATTTGATTATGTATGACTTCTTTTGACGCTCAGCGGCCAAAATCGACCGTTCATCGCCTAGAAGAAGGCAAGCGGGAGCTTAATTCGTTTGCCCTTGCGCAACAAATGAGGCCACGCGCCCCTCGTTCTTCGCGGTTTTCCGCGAACAGCGCCGCAGCAACCGAGTTTTTCAATACATGAGCGCTCTTCTAGGCAACCCTCTTGTTGCGGAGATACGCCGCACCTACGACGGCGAGGGCTCCGACGAGTGCAACGGACGCGGACGCTACAGCGTTATCGCCAGTGCGCGCGAGGCCATTGCCAGATTTCGTCTCGGCCGTAACAACGCTCACGGTCGTAGACGTGCCGGTGTTGCCGCCCTGCTTGTCGGAGCTGCCCCCGTTCGCCTGATTGCCGTTGGGCTTACCCGCGCCGTTCTGGTCGGACTTGTCGCCGTCGGCATCGCCCTTATCGTCGGTATCGTCCTTGTCGTCGGAGTCGTCCTTCTTGTCGGAGTCATCCTTTTTGTCAGAGTCGTCTTTGCCGGTGTCGGTATCGTCCTTTTTGCCCGAATCGCCCTTGTCCTTGTCGGTATCGTCATCGAGCTTGGGGATGATCACCTTATCGGCAGTGACCTCTTGAGCTCCGTCCGCATCGAGGTAGTACTTGCTGCAGGCGGCGCAATACCAGTACTCGATGTGGCCCTGATGCTCGGTGGTTGCCGGCTCGGCCTCATAATGCACGAGCTCCTGGTGATTGGCGGGGTCCACCTTGCCGTATTTCTCCCCGCATGTAGCGCAGACAGCCGACGAGACGCAATCTGCCGTGCCGCCAGAGTGCTCGGCACGATCGCCCGCGGTACCGCAAACGGTGCACGCGCGCCAGTGCTCAGACGCGCTGTGTTGCCAGGCGCCCCAGGTATGGCCGTCGTTGATAGTAGCCGTAACGGTGGTGACGTTGCCCGCCGCATCGGTAGCGACTATCTTGCGCGTTCCGCCGACCGTGAGGGTAAAGGCGCTTTGCCCATCCGTATCGATAGTTTGCTCAACGCCGTCAACAGTCACCGACACAAGATGCGCGTCGGAGACGGTAACGCGCTTTTCTGCGCAGTAGGTCGCCCCGTCCTTTACGCCGTCAACGGAGGGTGCCGTCGAATCTTCGACCCACTTGGCATAAAGCGTCACAGAAGCGCTGACGGGAGCGTCAAAGCTGTACTCGGTCTTAAAGTCTGCATCGGTATACCAGCCGTCAAAGACATGCCCCGCCCAAGTGGGGTCGGCGGGACGCGTCGCCTTGTCGCCGACCTTCACCGTCTGGGCCTCGACCGTGCTGCCGCCGCCCGTGCTGAACTTAACGGCGTAGCCCACATTCAGGGTGAACGCGCCCGTCTTCTCGTGGCCGCAGTCGTAGGAGTACGTGACCGCGGTCGCATCGTCATTCACCGTAAGGATGCCCTCGTCGCTTACGCTCCCGCCCTTCCAACCGGATGCGCGGGAAACCTCAAACCCGGGAAGCTTGCTCAAATCAAAAGTGCGATCGGTACCGGGAGAAATCGTGCGCTCGTTCTTATCGCAGTTGAGCGTGATATTTGTTACCGAGCTGCCGCTCAGGTCGAGCGAGGTGAGCTGATTGTTGTCGCACAGCACTTCCCAAACGCCTATGCAACCGCTTAAATCAAGGGAGGTAAGGCGATTGTTGTAGCACTGCACCTTATAGAGGTAAATGTAATCGCTCAGGTCGAGCGAGGTGAGCAAGTTGTTGTAGCAATACAGGTACTCGAGCTCGGCGCAGCCGTCTAGGTTGAGCGAAGTGAGGCTGTTGTCGCTGCAACTGAGTTCACTGAGATGGGAATGGCCGCTCATGTCGAGCGAGGCCAGCTGATTCGAAGCGCACCGCAAGTAATAGATGGCATCGGAAACCTTCAATTTAACCAGCTTATTGTGGTGGCACGAAACGTCATAAAGAGCAGTGTTGGCGCTGAAGTCCAGCTCGGTCAGCTCGTTGTAGTAGCAATCTAGAGTTTCGAGCACCGTGTTATTGCCCGTATTCAACGAGGTGAGTTCGTTGTTGTCGGCAATAAGAGTTTCGAGTTTGAGGTTTTGGCTCAAATCCAAGGATTTAATCTTGTTGATGGAGCAATCCAGTTCCTCCAGCTCGGTGTTCTTGCTCAGGTCGAGGTCCACAATCTCGTTGTCGCTGCAATTTAGCTCGGTCAGAGACGTAAAGTACTCGATGCCCTTAAGGGATGCGAGTCTCTTGTCCTTATCGAGGTAGTCGCTCTTCTGGTCAGTGCATTTCATGTAGGTAACCGACGCGAGGTCCTCGGCAGTGAGCATGAGGTCTCCATCGCCATCGTATTCGTATATAACGAATTCCCTGAATGCCGGATCAGGAAAGTGCTCCGCATCGATGGGGATGGGTGCCGTCTCTTCGGCCCGAGCGTTAGCAGGTGCGACGAAAGAGAACGCCAAAAAGGCAGCAAGCAAGCAGGCCCACAGACGTTTGTTCATGCGAGTTCCCCTTTTCTGCGCCCCATGCAGCTTGCGGCGCAGTTCGTGTGCGATAGAGATACGGCCGAAAACGGCTGACGTTTGAGCAGACCCCCGCAAAAGCTCAGCACGCATTATGGCCATACGTTTAGATAATACCGGAGACACCTCGCGCAAGCTCGCTTGCAACCAAAAACCTTCTGCAGGTCGCACCGCACGCTTTCCACGGTTCGCGTAGATAAGTTCGTGCAAATAAAAGGAAGGGCAAGCGGGAGCCTAATCCGCTTGCCCTTGCGCACACAAGGTATGTACACGCGCTTCTCCCCTACTGAGAAGCACGCATGCGCCGATGTTAGCCGAAGAAGCGCTCGATCTCGGCGGCCGCGGTATCGGGACCGTCGGAGCCGTGGATCACGTTGGAGTTGACGTCGACCGCAAAGTCGCCGCGGATGGTGCCAGGGGCGGCCTCCACGGGGTCGGTGACGCCCATGAGGGTGCGCATCTTCTTGATGGCGCTCGGGCCCGAGACGACCATCTTGATGACCGGGCCGCTCGTCATGAACGACACGATGTTGCCGAAGAACGGCTTGTCGGAGAGGTGAGCGTAGTGAACCTTGACGGTCTCCTCGTCAAGCATGCACTTTTCCATGCGCTCGATCTCGAGACCGGTGCGCTCGATGCGAGTGATGATCTCGCCGGCCTTGCGCGCACGCACGGCATCGGGCTTGATCATGATGAACGTCTTTTCGACAGCCATACAGATACCCTTCTCTGTTTTGCGCTCGCATTAAAGTCCCATTCGCGGGCGCTGAGGTAATGGTAGCAGATGGCCGCCCGGCATTTGCGCTGGTCAGCGCTAAAATGAATCGAATTTCAATTTGAAGCGTTTAAATTATAAGAACATTTTACTGTCTAAATTCCGAACCCCTCACTTACCTCGTATTTTCGTGAAAAGGGGCCTAGAGATTCTTAACGAGAATTTGGTGAAACTCTTAAATTGAAACGTTTTATTTCACGCCAAAATAAAAGGACCGCCTTGCGACGATCCTTACATAGCCTCAAAAGGCGTCAGGCGACAGCTTGTGCGCCTACCCCTACTTGGAGACGGCGAGCGCAGCAGCGCCGGCCTCGACCTGCGTCTCGGGCTCGACCTTCATGTCCACCGAAGCAAACTCGGCGGTGTTGGAGATGATGAGCATCACGCAGTCCTGGTAACCGGCCTCGGCAATGGCAGCGCTATCGAACTTGAGGACGGGATCGCCGGCCTTGACGGTATCGCCCTGGGCAACAAAGCCCTCAAAGCCCTTGCCCTCCATGCTCACGGTATCGATGCCCACGTGCACGAGCACCTCGGTGCCGTCCTCGCCGGCGATGCCGACGGCGTGGCCCATGGTCACGGTCACGGTGCCCGAAACGGGAGCATAGACGGTGTCGCCGTTCGGCCAGATGGCGCAGCCCTTGCCGAGCACCTCGGTGCTGAACACGGGGTCGGGCACGCTCGCGAGCGTGACGGCGCGACCACTCACCGG
>CAVDZW010000119.1:0-4797 GCA_963613305.1 bacterium
AGGCGTCCGGCTCGCCCTGGATCAGGTTCTTGCCGGTGAACTTGGTGATGGCGGTGCCGTCGTGGTTGGGCTCGAGGAAGCTGTCGTGCTTCTCGGAAGTGATGCCCGAAAGCGGCTGGAACCAGTGAGCGTAGTGCGTGGCGCCCTTGGAGATGGCCCATTCCTTCATGGCGTGAGCGACGGCGTTAGCCACGTCCAGGTCCAGCGGCTTACCGTCCTCGATAGTTGCGGCAAGGCGCTTGTAGATGTCCTTGGGGAGGCTGTCCTTCATGACTTCCTCAGAGAACACCATGGTCCCGAAGCGGTCGGTAAGATCGGCCATACGGAACTCCCTTCGTATCGGCACCGCGCAGGCCGCGCGATGTGGTTACCAACGAACGTGTCAGAGATTAGACGCGCCGTGTTTCGGCTCGATTAACGAAATGTTGCAGACTCGAAACTTAATAGGGATAGTAGCCCATTCCATTCATAAAACGCCGCCGAACCGCCCCACTCCATGCATAAACGAACCCTCTTGCGCGCTTTTATGCACGACAGAGGCCCGCTCCGCTATACGCAAATCATGTAGCCGACCATCGGCGATTCGGATTGCCGCGCCCGCTGTTTGTGTCCTGACCTTTATATATGTGGAGTAAAATGACCTGCACCATATTTTTCGGAAAGGACAGACCATGCGCGTCGACGAGATCTTTAAGCAGGCGAAAAACTCGGGCGAGACCCCCTTCTCGTTCGAGATGTTCCCGCCCAAGGGAGAGCTCACGCTCGACCGCGCGCGCGAGGTTGCAGGCGGTCTCTCCGAGCTCAAGCCGAGCTTCATCTCGGTGACCTGCTCGGCCGGCGGCTCGGGCAACGGCGCCACGACCGCGCCGATCGCCGGCATGATCGAGCGCGAGCTCGCGACGCCCGCCGTGGCACATCTCACCTGCGTGGGCCGCAGCCGCGCGGACGTTGCCGAAAAGATTGCCGAGTACCGCGAGGCCGGCGTCGAGAACGTGCTGGCACTGCGCGGCGACCTCCCCAAAACCGAGGACAGAAGCGTTCCCGCCTCCGACTACGCCTATGCCAAAGACCTGATCCCCGAGCTCGTCGAAGCCGGCTTTTGCGTGGGCGCCGCGGCATACCCCGAGGGGCATATCACCTGCGACGACCTCGAGCTTTCCGTGCAGCACCTCAAAGAGAAACAGGATGCGGGCGCGAGCTTCTTCGTGACGCAGCTCTTCTTCGATAACGAGTGCTTCTACCGCTTCCGCGAGCTCGCCGACCGCGTGGGCATCACCGTGCCCATCACCGCGGGCATCATGCCGTTCATGGGCAAGTCGCAAATCAGCCGCATGGTCTTTATGTGCGGTGCCTCGCTCCCCTCGCCCGTGATCAAGATCCTCGCCAAGTACGAGGACGATGCCGAGAGCCTCAAGGCCGCCGGCGTGGAGTACGCCGCAAAGCAGCTCGAGGACCTCAAGACCCATGGCGCCGAGGGCCTGCACCTCTATACCATGAACCGCCCCTCCATCGCCGCGACCATCGCGGAGCGCCTGGGCTAATGGAATCGCCGCGAGGCAACAGACTGGAGGGCACGGCCCCTCGCCCGCTCGAGCATGCCCCCGCATCGGGGGGTCAGGCGGCGCCTCGCGATGACGAAAACCTTTTGCTGGGCCCTGCCGAGCAGCTCGCGACGGTGCCACCCGCACTGGCGACACCATGCCTCTATCGCGTGGACCCCGAGCGACGCCCGCGCCTCGATCGCCGCGAGATGCTCCGCTACCTCGGCTACAACGGTCAAGAAATCGATGCCGAGCTCTCCTGCCGCATCGAGGCCGTGGTGGAGGAGCTTGAGCTCACGATCGAGCCGCGCGGGGTCCGCTGCGTCTTTGCCGTGGACGCGGGAGGCACCGACGCGCAGGGCGAACCCTGCATTCGCTTTGCCGGCACGCAGGTGGAACTTTGCGGGCGCGACATCTACCGACATCTTAAGGATGCACGCTTCTGCGCCGTCTTTGCCTGCACGCTCGGCATGGATTGCGAACGGCGACTCCGCACGCTCGCGGGGCAGCGCCCGCTCGAAAGCGCTGTCTACGACGCTGCCTGTTCCGCTTATGTGGAAGCAGCCGTGGAGCAGATGGACGCGCAGGTAAAGAGCGACGCCGCCGCACTCGGCCTTGCCGGCAACTGGCGCTTTAGCCCTGGCTACGGCGACTGCCCGCTCGATGCCCAGCCGCAAATCCTCGCCGCGCTCAACGCCACGCGCCTGCTCGGGCTCACCACCACGGCCACGAACCTGCTCATGCCCACCAAGAGCGTGACCGCCGTGATCGGCCTTTTCGATGGCGAGGTGCACGACGCCGACACGCGCCCCACCTGCGCCATCTGCCGCCAGCGTAAACACTGCCGCTTCCGCGCCATCAGCCAGACCTGTTACGGCAAAAAGCCGTAGAATACTCTGCTTAAACGCACCGGGCCCAGGCACCTGGGCAAAGACCCGCAACCATCCGACCGCGCGCTCCCGCCACATCTAAAAGGAGTCCGACATGTTCCGCGCCCTCACCACAACTGACCAAGACGGGCAGGCGCTCGTCGCGCCCGTAAACGAGGCCCGCCTCGACGGCGCGGTCTACACCCCGCGCACGCTCGACACCCTGCGCATCAAGGACGACCGCCTGCGCGCGGCGCTCGAGGGCACGGGGCATCTGCTCTTTGACGGCGGCATGGGTACCATGCTCCAGGCCGCCGGCATGAAGACCGGCGCCCTGCCCGAGCTTCTTAACTTTGAGGAACCAGAGGTCATCACCGATATCCAGCGCCAGTACGTCGAGGCCGGCTGCGACGTCATCACCTCGAACACCTTTGGCGCGAACGCCCATAAGCTCGGCGGCGCAGCCAGCGTGCACGACGTCTTTGCCGCCGCCGTCAAGTGCGCGCGCGAGGCCGGCGCCCGCTACGTGGCCGGCGACATCGGTCCCATCGGTGCGCTTTTGCGCCCGCTCGGCACGCTCTCGTTCGACGAGGCCTACCTGCTCTTTAAGGAAGAGGTCGAGGCCGGCGTGGCTGCAGGCGTTGACCTCTTTGTGATCGAGACCATGACCGACCTTGCCGAGATCAAGGCGGCGGTGCTCGCCGTCAAGGAGAACTCCGACCTGCCGATCTTTGCCACCATGACCTTTGAGGAGGACGGCCGCACCTTCCTCGGCACGAACCCCGAGATCGCCGCCATCACGCTCGATGCACTCGGCGCCGACGTCGTGGGCATCAACTGCAGCCAGGGTCCCGCCGAGCTCCGCCAGCTCGCCAAGCGCATGCTCGCCGTCACCGACAAGCCCGTGATGGTGCAGGCAAACGCCGGCCTCCCCCACGTGGACGGTTGCGGCTGCACGGTCTTTGACGTGCACGCGCCCGAGTACGGCGCAGCCGTTGCCGGCATGATCGAGGACGGCGTAGGCGTCGTGGGCGGCTGCTGCGGCACCACACCTGACCACATGCGCGAGCTCCATGCGCTCATCGAGCATCATGCGCCGACGCCGCGCCACCATGCGCCGACCACAACCGTCACGAGCGCGCAGTCGGTGGTCGACCTCCCCTGCGGCGACCACAAGATCGCTGTCATCGGCGAGCGCATCAACCCCACCGGCAAAAAGCGCCTGCAGCAGGCTCTGCGCGACGGCAACCTCGATTACGTGGTAAGCCAGGGCATCTCGCAGCAGGAACAGGGTGCCGACATCCTCGACGTCAACGTCGGCCTGCCCGAGATCGACGAGGTCAAGATGATCCAGGCGGCAACCGAGCAGCTCCAGGGCTCGGTGCTCCTGCCGCTCCAGATCGACTCGACCGATCCCGCCGCCGTGGAGGCCGCCACGCGCCGCTACGCCGGCAAGCCCATCATCAACTCCGTGAACGGCAAACGCGAGATCATGGACGAGATCTTGCCGCTCGTGGCCCACTACGGCACCAACGTGATCGGCCTCGCGCTCGACGAGAACGGCATCGCCGACACGGCCGACGCACGTTTTGCCATCGCCGAGCGCATCGTCAGCGAGTGCGAGCGCTACGGCATCGGGCGCGACCGCATCCTCATCGACTGCCTGGTCATGACCGCCTCGACCAACCAAAAGCAGGTGGTCGAGATCCTGCGCGCCATGACCATGGTCAAGGAGCGCCTCGGCGTCAAATGTGCCCTCGGCGTCTCCAACGTGAGCTTTGGCCTGCCGGCCCGCCCGCTCCTCGGTTCCACCTTCTTGGCCGCAGCGTTTGGCGCCGGTCTCGACGCGCCCATCATGAACCCGGGTTCCGAGCGCTTTATGGACGCCGTGCGCGCCTATCGCGTGGTCAACGGCGAGGACGAGGGCTCGGTTGACTACATCGGCCGCTACGCAGACTGGACCGACCCCTACCGCATCGCCGCCGACCCCGCGCTCGCCGGAGCTGCCGGGGCAAACGCCGCGGCAGCAAACAGTGCGCCCACGGCCGTTGCCACCGACGACGACCCCATCAAGCACCTCGTCATCAGCGGGCGCAAAGGCGAGATCGCCGACGTCACCCGCGAGCTTCTCCAGACCACCGACGCCATGGAGCTCATCAACGAGCACTTTATCCCGGCGCTCGACGAGGTCGGCGTCCTCTTTGATCAGGGCAAGTTCTTTTTGCCGCAGCTCATGGCCTCGGCCGAGGCGGCCCGCGTAGGTTTTGACACCATCAAGGACCTCATGCCCGCCGGCGAGATCGAGGACAAGGGCCAGATCTGCATCGCCACCGTCAAGGGCGACATCCACGACATCGGCAAGAACATCGTCAAGATGCTGCTCGATA
>CAVDZW010000120.1:0-2970 GCA_963613305.1 bacterium
CCAGACGACCGACCCGCGCATCTGGGCCGGCGGCGACATCGTGACCGGTGCCGCAACCGTCATCCTGGCCATGGGCGCCGGCAAGAAGGCCGCCGCGTCCATCACCAAGAGCCTTGTGGGCGAGGACGCCTAAGGGCCAAACCTCAACCGCATGGCTGGCGCCAACCGGCAGCCAACACACGTCCGCCCCCGACAGCCGCGCGCCGTCGGGGGCGGATTTTTAGTGCCGAGCGAACAGGCGCTTGAGCGCGTAGGCGAGCACCAGATACAGAACCGTAAGCCCGCTGAGCAGCGCAAAGAACAGCGGCGGCAGTGCCACGAGATCGAGCGCCTCCCCCAACATCGGAATCCAGGGCAGGAGGCTCACGAGCACCATCGCGGCGGTCGTCATGAGCGCGAGCGCCGGCACAGGACGCGCACGCAGCGGATGCTTGACGCGGAGCATGTGGACCACGGCGGTCTGGGTCCACATGGACTCGATGAACCAGCCGGTCTGGAATGCTGCGGTAAAGAGTGCGCGTGCCGAGGCGCCCGCAAGGGAGCTCCAGGGACCGCCCGCCACCAGCGGGCAAACGACAAACCAGAGCGCAGCGAAGGTCAGCACATCGACGACCGTGCTCACCGGTCCGAACTCGAGCATAAAGCCCACCACGGAGCGGGTGCTCCAGCTGCCCGGCTTCTCGAGGCTCGACTCGTCAACGCGGTCCCACGGCATGGCCGTGAGCGAAAGGTCACTCACGAGGCCCAAAAAGAGCAGCTGCAGCGCACCCATGGGCAAAAAGGGCAGCGCAACACTTGCGACCAGCACCGAAAGCACGTTGCCAAAGTTCGACGAGGTGGCAAGCTTGATGTACTTCATCGTGTTCGCGTGCGTGCGGCGCCCCTCGCGGATCCCGCGGGCGAGCACGAGCAAATCCTTGCGTGTGAGGATGATATCGGCCGACTCCTTGGCCACGTCAACAGCCGT
The DNA here is from genome assembly GCA_963613305.1 of bacterium. Classification (GTDB taxonomy): domain Bacteria; phylum Actinomycetota; class Coriobacteriia; order Coriobacteriales; family Coriobacteriaceae; genus Collinsella. The sequence goes on from CAVDZW010000120.1 coordinate 968, forward strand.
GTCGACCGAGATGCCCACATCGGAGGCACGCATGGCCGCGGCGTCGTTGATGCCATCGCCCATAAAGCCCACGGTACGCCCGACGCGCTCGCGCAGCACGCGCACCACACGCGCCTTCTGCAGCGGCGAGAGCTTGGCCAAAAGGTCGGTCTCCTGAGCGCGACGGGCGAGCTCGGCGTCGTCGAGCGCATCAATCTCGCTGCCCAGCAACGGATGCGCGGCATCGATGCCGACCTTGGCGCACACGGCAGCGGCCACGCGCTCCGAATCGCCCGTCAGCACCTTTACCGCAACGCCCGAACCCTGCAGCTCGGCAATGGCAGCAGCGGCACTCGACTTGAGCGGATCCAAAAATGCCAGGTACCCAACGAGCACCATCCCGCTCTCGTCCGCAACGCTCAAGCCCGCGGCAGCAGGCAACTCCGCCTTTTGCGCCACGGCCACCACGCGCAGGCCGGCGTCGTTGAGCTCGAGCGTGCGCGCTTGCACCATCTGAACCAGCTCCTCGCTCAGCGGCACGACCTTGCCGTCAAGTTCAACCCGATCGCAGCATGCGACGATCTCCTCAACAGCGCCCTTGGTGACCATGAGGGCGCGGCCGTCGCGGTCTGCCACAACCACGCTCATGCGGCGGCGCTCAAAGTCGAACGGAATCTCATCAACCTTTTCCCATGCACCGTTAACCGTTTCTGCATCCTCGAGCTCGCCGAGCTTGGCGATAATCGCCTGGTCAATGAGGTTGCGCAGGCCGGTCTGAAAATAGCTGTTGAGATAGGCGGAGCGCAGCACGCGCACGTCCTCGCGGCCCTTCACGTCCAGATGACGCTCGAGCACCACCTCGTCCTGCGTGATGGTGCCGGTCTTATCGCAACAGAGCACATCCATCGCGCCTAGGTTCTGCACGGCGCCGAGCTCTTTGACGATCACGTCCTCCCCACGCAGGACGCCTGCGCCGCGCGAGAGGCACGAGGTGACGATGACCGGCAGCATCTGCGGGGTGATTCCCACCGCAATCGAGACGGCAAACAGCAGCGAATCGAGCCAGTTGCCCTTGGTAAGACCGCAGACCAAGAACACGATCGGGCACATGACCAGCATAAAGACCACGAGTACGCGCGAGACGGAAGCCACGCCCTCATCGAACGCCGAGGCCGGTCGGCTGCCGTTCGAGAGCTCGCGCGCCACACTGCCCAGATAGGTCCGCGCACCCGTGTTCACCACGACCGCGCTCGCCGTCCCGCTCTGCACCGAGGTGCCGGCAAAGACGATGTTCGTGCAGTCGGAGAGCGCAAGAAGGCTCGGCGCGCCGCCGTCCTCGCAGCCAAGCGTGGCAGGGGTCTTCTCCACCGGCTCAGACTCGCCGGTGAGCGCCGCCTGGTTCACAAACAGGTCGCGCGCCTCAACGATCCGCGCGTCGGCCGGAATCATATCGCCCGCAGCCAAGCGCACGACATCCCCGGGCACGACTTCGCCCATGGGGATCTCCGACTCAGCCTCCACGCCGGCGGCACTGCGGCGCGCCACGCAGCAGGTGTTGGCGACCATGCTCTTGAGCGCCTCGGCAGCATCGGAGCCGCGCGACTCCTGAGCAAACGAGATAAGGCCGCTCACCAGCACCATCACGCCGATCAGCACGGCGGTTGAGGGATCCTGCGAGCCCGGCTCGACGAACACCACGTCGGTGGCGACGGAAAGCGCGGCGAGGACGAGCAGAATGAGCGTGAACGGGTTCACGAACGAACGCACCAGACGGCGGAGCACCGAGTCGCGCCTTGCGGTCTCGATGATGTTCTCGCCGTGCAGCTCGCTCGCGGCGGCGACGATATCGGGCATGAGGCCGCGCGGGCTCGAGCCCAACATGATAAAGGCCGCTTCCACGGAATGCGTGGCGGCATGGACGATAGCGCGATCGAGGCCGCTCGAGGCGGTCGTGCGAACAGATTTGACGTGTGCGAATGTCTTCTTGAACATGGCGCACCCCCTTGATCCTTAGACGGAGCTCG
>CAVDZW010000121.1:0-8224 GCA_963613305.1 bacterium
AGACGTTGGAGCCGCCCTGCTCGATCCAGGTGTCGTAGCCGTCGGCAAAGCCGTCGACAAACTCGTCGGCGCAGGCCAGACGCGCGGCCTCGCGCACCTCCTCGTCGGTGGCGTTCTCGTCGCCCCAGCGCAGGTTCTCGGCGATGGTGCCGCTGAACAGCACGTTCTTTTGCAGAACCATGGCTACGTTGGTGCGCAGGGTCTCGATGTCGTAGTCGCGCACGTCAACGCCGCCTACGCGCACGCGGCCCTCGGTCACGTCGTATAGGCGCGGGATGAGGTTCACGAGCGTCGACTTGGACGAACCGGTGCCGCCGATGACGCCGATGGTCTCGCCGCTCTTGATATGCAGGTCGATCTCGGCGAGCGAACGGCGTTCGGCGCGCTCGGAGTACTTAAAGGTCACGTTGTCGAAGTCGATGGAGCCGTCGGCCACCTCGCGCACGGGCTCAGCCGGGTTGTCGATGGTCGGCTTGGCCACGAGCACTTCCTCGATACGGTGCGCGGACTCGTCGGCCATGCTCACCATGACAAAGATCATCGAGAGCTGCATGAGGCTCATGAGGATCTGAAAGCCGTAGGTAAAGATCGACGACATCTGGCCCACGTCGAACGCGGCGCCGTGGGTGGTGATGATGGTCTGCGAACCAAAGTAGATGATGACGACCCAGGTGATGTTGATGGCGAGCATCATCATGGGGTTGTTGAAGGCGAGCAGCTTTTCGGCGCGCGTAAAGTCAACGCACACGTCCTGCGCGGCGGCGGCGAACTTCTTCTTCTCGTAGTCCTCGCGCACAAAGCTCTTGACCACGCGCATGCCGGTGACGTTCTCTTCAACGGACTCGTTGAGCGCGTCGTACTTGTGGAACACACGGGTAAAGATCGGGCGCACCAGGTGGATGATGTAGAAGAGGCCAAAGCCCAAAAGCGGAATCACGGCAACGTAGACGAGCGCGAGCGGGCCGCCCATGATCGTGGCCATCACAAAGGCGAACACCAGGCAGAGCGGCGAGCGCACGGCGATGCGGATGATCATCATAAACGCCTGCTGCACGTTGTTGATGTCGGTGGTGAGGCGCGTGACGAGCGAGCTCGAGCTGAACTCGTCAATGTTGGCAAAGCTGAAGCGCTGGATGTTGTAGAACATGTCGCGGCGCAGGTTCTTGGCAAAGCCGCAGCTCGCATACGAGCAGGTCACGCCCGCCGCTGCGCCAAAGAGCAGCGACACGATGGCCAGGCCGCCCAAGATGCAGGCGGGCTCGATTAGGCCCTGCACCGTGGTACCGACCTTGATCTCGTCGATGAGGCGTGCGGTCAAAAACGGAATGAGCATTTCGCAGGCGACCTCGCCGAGCACCAAGAGCGGTGTGGCGATGGTCACCTTTTTGTAGTCGCGGATGCTTGCCGCGAGGGTTTTAATCATCGAGTCCCTCCCAGGTCTCGCGGATTCGTTCGAGCATGTCGGCGAGCTGCAGCTGCTCCTCGGGCGTGAGGGCGGCAAAGGCCTTCTCGCGGAACCAGATGCGGGCGGCCTGCTCCTCGGCTGCTTTTTCGACGCCGGCGTCGGTGAGCTTGATGAGCAGCTGCCTGCGGTCCTCGGGGTTGCGCTTGCGCTCGATGAGCCCCTTGCGCTCGATCTTCGAGAGGATCTCGGAGAGCGAGCCGGGCTTGAGGTCAAAGTAGGTGCTCAGCTCAAGCTGCGACATCTTGCCGCCGTGCTTGGCGAGCAGGCAGATGATGGGCGCCTTGCCCGAGGTGCCGCCACCATGAAAATGCATGTAGTGGCCGCAATAGCCGATGCAGTTGAGGATGCGCTTGGCAACCTGGTCCGACTCGGTGGGGCTGGGCGGCTCGTCTGCCGGGCCGATGTCGTCGCTGTTGGGGTCGCGCGGCATGGGCAGCGGCTCAAAGTCGTCGTCTCTATCGCACATGGCACTCCTTTCTTATTCGTAGGGGATGTTTAGGTAGAACGATAATTAGGGTACCGCACTAATACCCGATGTCAAGGTACCGAGCGTTTTGTTTTGCGCCGATTTGCGCCGGCGTTGCGCAGCGGTTGTTTCCAACGTGTTTTGGGATTGCTGCCGAACGGTTGCGGGGAGGTAAAAGAAGCGAAACACGAATGTCAGCTGCGCATAAAGGCCGGCACGGCCCGGTATGGTCTCATGCCATCACAGGTTGCGGTCCGCGAACAGGAGACGCGGCGCCGTCCGTACAAAGGGGATTTATATGTCTGCATCTCTGTCTCGCCGCCAGTTCATCGGCCTCGCCGGTTCTGCTGCAAGCGTGCTCGGCCTCGGCCTCGTCGGCTGTGGCGGCTCCGGAACGTCCGGCTCCTCGTCGGCCGCTGCCGGCTCCTCGAGCTCCAAGTCCACCACGTACGTGATCGCCATGGACACGGTCTTTGCCCCGTTTGAGTACACCGACGAGAACGGCGACTTCGTCGGTATCGACGTCGACCTGCTCGATGCCATCGCCAAGGACCAGGGCATCAAGATCGAGAAGAAGTCCCTCGGCTTCGACGCTGCCCTCGCCGCGCTGCAGTCGGGCCAGGCCGACGGCGTCATGGCCGGCATGGGCATCAACGACGAGCGCAAGAAGAAGTACGACTTCTCCGAGGCCTACTACTCCTCCTCGTCGTGCATCGCCTGCAAGGCGGGCGTGGGTCTTTCGGGCCTCGACGCCATCAAGGGCAAAAAGGCCGCCGTCAAGACCGGCTCGCAGGGCTCCGAGTGGGCCGAGAGCCTCAAGGACGAGTACGACCTCACCCTGAGCTACTTCGACACCTCCGACCTCATGTACCAGGACGTGCTCACCGGCAACTCCGACCTCTGCTTTGAGTACTACCCGGTCATCTCTTACGGCTGCAAGCACGACAACGGCCTCGAGGTCGTGTTCAAGAACCCCGAGAACACCAACAACTGCGGCTTTGCCGTCAAGAAGGACAAGAATTCCGAGCTCCTCAAGGCGTTTGACAAGGGCCTCAAGAACCTCCGCGAGAGCGGTGAGTACGACAAGATCATCGCCAAGTACGTCGACTAGTTCGAGCGCGGTGCGATAGTTCGGCCGCCGGTCGAGCGCAAAGCGGGCGGGGCATCCGATGGTGGGTGCCCCGCCCGTCGCTTTGGGTGAGTGCAGGGGGTGCAGTGGCGTGGCGCGGTGTGGCTGCTGAGTGAGCGCGAGATGTGTGGCGGCGCGGCGTGGCCGCTGAGTCTCTGGCGGGGGCCAGGGCGTTCGCAGCAAAAAGGGGACGTCGGCGCGGGCCGGCGTCCCCTTGTGCGGGTGAATGGTGCTGTTGGCGAGCGGTCGCTTGATTGCGGTCGCTCGCCTGCGGCTGCTCGCTGGCGGCTACTTGCGAGTGTGCCGCCCCGTTTGCGCGTTTAGTAAGCGGCGACGGTAAAGCTCTTCTCGTCGACCTTGCCGGGCGCGAGGATGGTGATGTTCTCCTTGTTCTCGAACACGTCGTCCTCGGTGTCGAGTGTGGAGTGGCCGGTCCAGGGCTCGAGCGCGATGAACGGCGCGTCGTTTGCGGCCGACCACACACCAATGAACTTAAAGCCGTCAAAGTCGATCCTGATCCCGTGGCCGCTCTTGGTGCTCTCGAGTTTGAGCGTGTTGCCCGGCACGTCGGTGAACACGATGGCGTCCTGCTCAAAGCTCTTGTGGGTGAGCGCCACGGTGTCCGAATTGATGGGCGCGTCGTAGGCCCCCTCGAACGTCATGAGGCCGTCCTCGGTGATGACGGGAACGCGGCAGGTCCAGGCCTCGGTGAACTTGAGCGCGTAGTCCTCAAAATCCTCGCCCTCGGCGCCGGGCACGGGCACGTTGAACGCCGGATGGCCGCCCACCGAGAACGGCAGGTCAACGCTGCCGATGTTCGTGACCCTGAATGTGGTGGTGAGCTCGCCGGACTCGTTCAGGCTGTAGACCATGTTGAGCTTAAAGTCGAATGGGAACGCCGCGCGGGTCTCGTCGTCGCTCACGAGTTCGAACGTGGCGGTGGTGCCGTCGTCGCTCACGCCCACGAGCTCGTGCTCGTGGATGCGCGCCACGCCGTGACGGCCCATGTTGCACGCGCCGGCCGCGCTCGCGGCCTGCCCGTTGCGGATGGAGCCAACGATGGGAAAGAGGATCGGCGCGTGCTTGCCCCAAAACGCGGGGTCAGCCTGCCAGAGATATTCCTTGCCGTCGACGATATAGCTCGTGAGCTGGGCGCCCATGGAGTCGATGCTCGCCTGGGCGTTGCCTGCCTTGATGGTGGTGATGGTGGACATGCCGGGTCCTTTCGCGTGGGGTCCGGGCGCAACGCGCGCCCGCGCAACAGATGCCACCACTATATACCCGTGCTTGCGCGGGTCGGCGTGCTGTGCGGTCGGCGTGGGCGGGTCGTCCTTGAGCGGGTGAGCGTCGTGCGGCGGCGGGGGGCGTTGAGCGGGTGAGCGTCGTGCGGTGGGGGGGGCGTTGAGGGGCGGACGAGTTAGCGCGGCCTGCGACTGGGCGCCTCGCCGGCCGGGCCCGTCGCCCGCCGCTCAACAACGAGCGCCCGCCGGAGCCGCTGTTGCTCGGGCGGGCGCTCGTGTGCGCTTAGGTTGTGCGACCGGGTGCCGTGTTGTGCGGCACGTCGGTTGCCGGGCCCCTCGCCTAATGCGCGAGCTTGATCGTTGCCGCGGTGAGCAGCCAGGCCACCACGGCAAACGCGGCACCCACGAGGCCCGCGTAGCCGATGCCCGGCCCCGAGACCACCGCGCCGCCCACGGCCGTGCCGAACGAGATGCCGATGTTGAACGCGAGCGGCTCGAGCGAGCTTGCGAGCGTCATGGCCTTGGGGTGGCGACGCCGTGCGATGCGCATGAACAGCGTGATGCACGCCACGCTAAAGAGATACATGAGCGTGGCGATGCAGAAGATGAGCACGAGCGCGAGTGGCATGCTCGAGCCCGCAACAAAGAGCCCGGCCAGCACAGCGGCCTGCAGGGCAAAGGTCACGAGCAGGGCCTTCATGCCAAAGCGCGAATCGATCCAGCCGCCGATGATGTTCGAGACCAGGCAAAAGCAGCCGTAGACCATGAGCGTGGTGCTGGCCTCAAAGGTCTGCATGCCGAGTATCTGCTCAAGATAGGGCGTCACGTAGCCGTAGAAAACGTAGACCGAGCCCACGCCGAACAAAAAGATCAGCATGCCACAAAGGATTGCGGGTTCGGTGAGCAGGCGCGCCTGCTCGCCAAAGGTCGCCGGCTCGTCGGTGGCGCCGGTGCGCGGCATGAACGCGATGAGCGCGGCGCACACGAGCACGGCAAAGACGAGCACGCTGTCCATGGCCACGTGCCAGCCCACGGTGTCGGCCATGATCTTGCCGGCCGAGGTCACGAACACCATGGCAACCGAGAACGCTCCGTAAACGACGGAGATGGCGAGCGAGGTCTGCTTGGGCTCGAGCAGCTCGGGGATATAGGTCACGCCCACGGCGAGGAGCGCTCCCGAGACGGCGCCGAGCATGATGCGCGCCGCGAGCAGCACTTCAAAGCTGGGCGCGAGCGCTGCCACGACGTTGCCGGCCACAAAGACGATGCTGTAGACGATGAGCAGCGTGTAGCGCTTAAAGCGGCCGGTCGAGAGCGCGAGGATCGGCGTGAGCACGGCGTAGGTGAGCGAGAAGATGCTAATGAGCTGCCCGGCGGTGGCGAGCGAGATGTTGAGTTCGCGGGCGAGCTCGCTCTCGATGCCGATGACGACGAACTCGGAGCAGCCGAGCGAAAAGCCCAGCAGGGTGAGGATCGCCATGCAGAGCTTGGTGCGTGCGGGCGAAAGCTTGGGCGCGGAGGTTGCGGTCGGTGCGGTCGTGGTGCTTGCGGTCAAATCTCAGACTCCTGGTCGGTGCGGCTGGGATATCCCAGATGGGTCTCAACCTAGCACACGCACCATGCGGCGCAACCGCCATGCGCAGACAGGGCAGCATCTCCGCAAGCGAGCGCCCGAGCCGCCGCCGGGGCCGCGCGGGGAGGGTGGCCCGGTAGCGGCTCGGGCGCGGTCAAGGGATGGAAGGTCGAGCCGCTGGGGGAGCGCTCGTGCCCGACTGCAGCATGTTGCGCAGGTTATTAGCGCGCAAATGGGTTCACAGTGACCGTTACCGCCTTGCCCCAGCCTTCTTCATGGCCTCATCACGGAACGCTTTTGCCGTAACGGAACGCCTGTTTCGTTATGGTGCCAAAAATGGATTTGAGGTTCTGGATGAGCCTTGGCAAGGGTCAAAACCTGGTTATGCGCTTGCCTGCTCTGTCGTGTCGGTGGACTGTCGCCGTCCGCTGACTCCTTGCGACACGGGACCTCTCCATAGTCGTTCTGTTTTTTGGAGGGCGGGTCCGACTATGACCAAGCGCGCATGGAAATGCCCCGATACGGGCGTGTATATCAACGCAAGCGAATTGGCGCTGATGAAGGCCGTTGCCACGGGCAGTCAGGGCAACAGGGTTCTCTCGTATGCCGAGCTTCAGAAAATGATCGGCCGTAGCACAAGCACGGTTCGCAACTCGGCGGTGAGCCTGCGGAAAAAGGGCTTTCTGAGCGTCCGCAAGCGATACGAGGAGGGCGTGGGCCAGCTTGCCAACGAGTATTCGCTAACACAAGCGGGGGCAGGGCTGCTCAAGGCTTTGTCGGGACCCAACGAGCCGGCGTGGCGTTCGACGAGATAACAGGCGGTTTGCCAGATTGGGTTCTGCGGCAAGGCGAAAGGCAGAAAGAGGATGAAAAGAACCACAGGCTGCGGGATTGCGGGCAATGCCGTTTCGGCGTTTGCGTCCTTGCTCGCGGGCGCACCCGGGGTGCTCGTGGGCGGTAGCGGTATCCGAAGACGCTTGGACAAAAAGACAAGGTAATTAATGGGCGCGATGGGGAATCCCCGTCGCGCCTCAGTGCGGTTTAAGCCATATGTTCCATCGATGGTAAGGAAGAGCATGAGTAAGAAGAAGGCGCTGACGTACAGGGCTGTCACCGTAGTGATGACGTTGCTGATGACGTTTAACAGCTCGCCGTTCACGGTCTGGGCAGTGCAGTCTGCCTCGGCGAGCGCGCAAGAGAGCTCGCGTTTAGACAAGGGTTCCGTGCAGGCTTCGTCTGGTTCATCCGAAGATGCCTCTTCGGATGGGGGCGCCGTCGCTAACGGGGCGTCTTCGGGCGAGGGCTCTTCTGCCGACGACGAATCCTCCGACGGGGAGAAGGCAACCACCGCGACGACATCGAACGATTCCTCCGATGGTGAGTCCGCCGGCCAGTCCGAAGACAACGGAACCTCAGGCGAGCAGGCCCAGGCAGCCGGTAGTTCGGAGAGCGATATCATGCTCATCTCGGGCAACGGCACCACGAACCGCGCTGCCGAGATCTTCGATGCAAACAACTACATCAAGAAGCTCACGCTTTCCCTTACGAGCGGCGATGTGACGAAGGATTATGAAGCCGATGGCTCCGGCACGATCGATACGCGGGCCGATTTCCCCGACGGCCTTGCCCGCACTTCCACCTATGTGGCGAGTATCGACTTTGATACCGAGGCCATGCTTAAGGCGCAGAACAAGTATCCCTTTGTGAAGGGCGACAGCATCACCTGCAACGTGCCGGATATCATCCGTACGGGTTCCGGAACAACGTCCGGCCGCCTGATCGACACCACGGCCGAGTGGAACGATACCCACGACGGCGTGGGTGACTACACCGTTACCAAAGACGCTGACGGTCACAACGTCCTTACCATCACGTACGATGACGGCTACGTTGAGGAGAAGAGCGGCAAGATCATTGCCTCTTCGGCGCGCCTCTCTGGCGGCTTTGACACAAGCCAGAACACCGAGGCGTTCGAGACGGACCTTGTCTTTGGCGCCCTTACCGTTAAGACCAAGTTTTCCAAGCTCGAGATCATTCGTAACTTGAGTATCGAGAAGACGGGCACGAGGGATAACGACGGTCCGAGCGTATACCGCAGTACTCCTTCTTATCCGCGCTCGGGTGGTGCCTCGATCGACTCGAATGGTTGTCTTACCTACGCGGTCACCGTCACGGCGGGCACGGACAACACCTATAAGCTCACGAACGTCAAGGTGATCGATCTCTTTGACGTGACAAGCCGAGCCAAGGTCGACCTCTCCAGCATGACGTTGGTGAGCGTAGATAACGATGGTAGGGACACGACGGGTTCGGCTAAGCCGCTTTACGACAATTCGGGCAACATTAACGG
>CAVDZW010000122.1:0-5972 GCA_963613305.1 bacterium
GGTCTACTCTACGGAAGACGCTTATGAACTACGCCACCATCAAATATTCCGACATCGCCAACGGCGAGGGCGTGCGCACGTCGCTTTTTGTGAGCGGTTGCCGGCGCGGGTGCAAGAACTGCTTTAACGAGGTCGCCTGGAACTTTGCAGCCGGCGACCCGTTTACGCGCGAGGTGGAGGACGAGATCCTGCAGAGCCTCGACCACCCGTTCTGTGACGGGCTGACGATTCTTGGCGGCGAGCCCATGGAGCCTGAGAACCAGGCGGGGCTCGTGGAATTCGTCGAGCGCGTGCGTGCACGGTTTCCGCGCGGGGGCGGTAAGAGCATCTGGTGCTATACCGGCGACGTGCTCGACGAGCTCATGGAGGGCGGTCGGCACCGCACAGATGTGACGGAGCGCCTGCTCAACTGCATCGACATTTTGGTGGACGGTCCCTTTGTGCAGGATCGCTACGACATAAGCCTGAGGTTTCGGGGCTCGTCGAACCAGCGCATCATCGACCTTAATGCCACGCGTGTGCGCGCTGCGGCTTTGGGCGGCACGCTCGCCGAGCACGTCTGCCTATGGCAAGATGAGAGCGTTTACAGCACGCACACGATGGATTAAGGGCGGCGAAGTATGGTCGATTCCGATAAGGTCAAGCGAGCTGTCGAGCTCTTGCTCGAGGGCATTGGCGAGGACCCCGCGCGCGAGGGGCTCGTCGAGACGCCCGATCGTGTGGCACGCATGTGGTCTGAGCTTGCAGGCGGCATGGATGCGGACGCCTCGGAGCATCTCTCAAAGACCTTTGCCGTGCGCTCGAACGACCTCGTGATCGAGCGCGACATCACGTTCTACTCGCTCTGCGAGCATCATTTGCTGCCGTTTTACGGCACGGTTGCCATCGGCTATGTTCCCAACGGCCGCGTGGCGGGCCTTTCTAAGCTCGCACGCACGGTCGAGGTCTATGCCCGCCGTCTGCAGCTGCAGGAGCAGCTCACCGCGCAGGTCGCCGACGCGATGATGGAGCACCTGGCCCCGCAGGGCGCGATCGTGCTCATCGAGGCCGAGCACATGTGCATGACGATGCGCGGCGTGCAGAAGCCGGGCACCAAAACCGTCACGCTTGCGCGCCGCGGATGCTTTGAGAGCGACCCTGCGCTCGAGGAGCGCTTTTTCCGCATGCTGGGTCGCGAGCGGTGAGCGATTCGTTTGAGGATTTGGCTGGCGCCAAGGGCGCGGCGCCGATGCCGCGCGTGGACGCGATCTGGCGGAGTACGCTCTATCAAAAGAACCTGACACGCCTGGTCGAGCTTGAGCGCGACCGCATTTATTGCAAGCATGGGCTTGTGCATCTGCTCGACGTGGCGCGCATCATGTGGATGCGCAACCTCGAGGAGGGGTGCGGCCTTGCGCAAGACGTGGTCTATGCCGCGGCGCTTCTCCACGATATCGGCAAAGCCGAGCAGTACGAACGGGGTATACCTCATGAAGCTGCCGGGGAGCGCCTTGCGCGCGCGGTGCTCGAGGGGCTGCCCGAATCGGTAAGCTTTGCGCCGTATGAGATCGACGCGATCTGCACCGCGATCGCAGGGCATCGCCGCCTGCGCGCGGGGGCGGGCGTGCTCGAGCGCTTGCTCTTCGAGGCCGACAAGGCCTCGCGTGCGTGCTTTGCCTGCCCTGCCGCCGCCTCGTGCAACTGGCCCGACAGCAAGAAGAACCTGAACGTATGCGTCTGATCGAGGAGTGATCGATATGGCAAAGAAACGTCGTCTGCCCGAGAGGGCCACAGCATCGGAGGGGGCCGAGCTCGCCAAGCGCGCGGCCGGCTCGCTCGTGCGCAGGACCTCCATCGTGCGCCCCGCGCGCGTTGACCTGACCCGCGCCGACAAGATCCAGATCGAGGGGCTCGAGGTCTTTGCGAACCATGGCGTGTATCCCGAGGAGAACGCGCTCGGGCAAAAGTTCGTCGTCTCGCTCACGCTCTATGCGGACCTGCACCGTGCGGGCGCGCGTGACGACCTCGAGGCCTCGATCGACTACGGGCGCGTGTGCCATCAGGCGGACGAGTTCTTGCGCGAGAACACCTTTAAGCTCATTGAGGCCGCGGCCGAGGGCCTGGCCACGCAGCTGCTCGACGCCTACCCGACCCTGCTGGGTGTGCGCGTAAAGCTCGAGAAGCCGTGGGCTCCGATCGGTCTGCCGCTCAAGAGCGTCGGCGTCGAGATCGAGCGCACGCGCTGATCGCCCAGGGCCTCTGGGCGTAGAGAAGCCCACTGACAAGAACAGGGCGCCGTCCGGACTCCGAGGAGTTACCGGGCGGCGCCCTTTGCGTTGCGAGCCGTGTGGCCAGCCCCTCTATTCCTTCATGGAGAAGGAGGTGGAGGTGCCATACTTGTCGTCGAATTCCGTGCGGTCGATCGTCTTGCTTGCGAGCTTGTTCGTGCTCGAGGTCTTGACGTTTGTGGTGTAGCTGCCGCTCACGGTCACGGTGATGTCGCTCGTGCCCTCGACGACCGTTTTGCCGTCGGCGACGATGCTCACGGTCTTGCCGTCCGCGTCGACGATACTTGCGCCCTCGGCCACGTTGAGGGCGGAGACGGTGCAGCTTTCGGTGACGACCCAGGTTGAGGTCTTGTCGACGTTCACCGTGATCGGAGCTTCGCTGGTGCTGCCGTTCGCGTTCTCGGTGATGCTCGCGGCGCCCGTCCACGTGGTGCCCTTGGTGAGGAACGCGTTCACGCTCGAGATGGTGTCGGCCACGATGTCGCCCTCGAGCGTCTGCTTGATACCCGTAAAGGTGACGGTGGCGCCGTTGGAGCCGGCCTGGCCCCAGCTGTTGGCGTCGTTGCCGGCGGCCGTGAGGAGTGCCGCCTTGCTGCTGTCGAAGTCGAGCTCGGTGTTCTTAAGCACGATGTTTGCGTTCGTGTTGGTGAGATAGAACATCGAGCCCGACTCGATGGCCGATGAGAGCGTGGAGTCCACGGCCTGGAAGGTCGCAGTGTCGCCGGTGGTCGATTCGGCGTCGCCCGAGGTCGACTGGTAGATAATGATGCCGTCGGCAATGGGGTCCGAGGCGGTTTTTTGCGTTTGCGTGCTCGTGAGCGTGGAGTTCTTGATGAGGATGGTGTTGAGACCTTCCATGCCGGCGATTTGCGAGCCCGTGGCTGTGCCGGTGAGGTCGCAGACCTCGATATCGCCGGTGGAGTAGAGGATGGGCGAGCCGGAGCCCTGGGTGTTCACGGTCGAATCGGTGACGGAGATGTTGCCGCCGCCGCGGTCGGTGGCGATACCCGCCGAATGGTCGCCCTCGGTTGAGATGTCCACCTTGTCGGCGATGATGGTGCCGCCGTAGGTGGCGTCGAGTCCGCGCGAGTTGTCGGACGTCGTGTCAATCGAGGTGTTCGAGACGTAGGCGCACGCCGAGTCGGTGGCAAAGATGCCGTTGGAGCCCGCGCTCGTGGCGGCAAGGCTCGAGTCGCTCACGTATGCGGTCGAGCCCTCGCCGACGGCGGTGAGGATGGAGTTCACGCCGTAGAAGTTGCAGCGATCGCCATCGGTGTCGTCACCGGACTTTTGAAGTAGGGCGTTCTGCAGGGTGAGCGTGCCGCCATTCTGCGCGAGCGCGGCGTTTTGGTCGGCATCGGTTGCCGTATGGGTCTCGCCCTCGGAGCTCTCGCTTGCGCCGTCGGCGGTGACGGCACCGGTGTAGGTACCGGAGTAGTCGAAGCTCATCGTGTCCGCGCCGCCCTGGCCGCCCGACATCTGCATGGTTTGCGACTGCGCGGCAGCACTGCCCGTGCCGGTGCCGTGGACGTAGGCAAAGGCCGCTCCCGCGCCGCCTCCCGCGATGAGCGAGAGGCCGGCCACGACGGCGATGGTTCCGTGGGTGATGGTGAGGGCGCGCGATCGCTGGGCGCTCGGTTTCGTGCGTGCCATGGTGATCCCTTCGGTCGGGGGTGTCTGCTTTGCTTGCAGCTTGGTTATACCGTCACCGCGGCGCTCCCGAACACGGGCGAGCGCAATCTAAACTAGCGCTAAGCTGGGGTTTAAGTAGATTTAAGGCCTCCTGCGGCCGGCATTTTGAGACGTGCGACCGCTTGGCGGTTGGCAGGGCAGTAGGTGTCGAGGAGCATGTGAAAGCGCGCGTTGTGACTCGGCTCCATGAGATGCACGAGCTCGTGGGCGACGACCATGCGCAGGCATTCGGGAGGCCAGGCGGCGAGCTGCGAGGCGATGCGCACGGTCTTGCGCGCGGGCGTGCACGAGCCCCAGCGCGAGGTCATGGAGCGCACGGTCCAGCGCTCGGCATGAACGCCCATGGCGTCCTCGAGTTCGGGCACGATTTGGAGGAGCGCCCGCTCGACTTCCCGCTTGTGGAGCGCTTGGATGCGCTTGGCGAGCTCCTCGTCGGAGAGGTCGTCTGCACGCGTGCCGAGAGCCTCCGAGCAGGGGAGGGCGCGCCCCCAGAGCGCGACTGTCTCGGGGCGCTTTGCTGCCGCCTGCGCGCGCGGGTCGGGAGCCGACGTGGCCTTGGCGCGCGCCCGCTCCACGTGCGCGGCGATCCAGGCCGCATGGCGTCTCAAAAAGTCCTCGATGCGCTCAGTGCTCGCCCGCAGGGGCGCACTCAGGTGCACCGTGCCATCGGGCCGCACGCGCAGGTTGATGTTCTTCACGCGTTTGCGCACGACCTCGACAGGGATTTTCTCGCCCGTGGGCGTCTCAATGTTGAGCGTTGATGCTCTGGGCATGTGCGGCCTCCTTTCGGGCGGGTCGGTTTCGGCCTTGGGCGGGCGCTCTCGGGTGGCATCGGAGCGCCGGACGCTTGCGGTCCCGCGCGGCCTCTTCGCGAGCGCCATTGTACCGTTCGCGTGTGGGCTGCGCCGCTGCTTGGGCGCTCCGGCTATAATGGCCTCTGTTTTTGCGCGCGAGCCCTCGGGTCGCGCGTTCGTTTTGCAGCTGAAAGGTACCCCTATGGTGAACGTCGCTATCCTCTTCGGTGGCATCTCCACCGAGCACGATATCTCGCTCAAATCGGCCGATAACGTCATCGCCTCGCTCGATGCCGAAAAGTACAAGCCCGTTCTCATCGGCATCGACCGCGACGGCGCGTGGTTCCACTACACGGGTGATGTGGCCGACGTCGTGACGGGCGCGTGGGAGGAGCACGATGCCAACCCGGTCGTGCTGATCCCCGGTTCCGCCAAGGACGCTCGGGGCGGTCTGCTCGAGCTCGTCGACGGCGAGTTCCGCGAGCTCGAGGTCGACGTGGCGCTGCCTGCGCTCCATGGCCAGGGCGGCGAGGACGGCACCGTGCAGGGCGCGCTCGAGGTCTGCGGCATCCCCTACGTGGGCTGCGGCGTGCTCGCGAGCGCCGTCTGCATGGACAAGGACGCCTCGCACCGCCTGGCTGCTGCCGCCGGCGTGCGCTCGCCCAAGTGCGAGGTTCTCTACCGCGGCGCCACGGCCGAGGAGGAGGCCGCGGTCGTCGAGTCCTGCGGCGGCTACCCCGTGTTCGTCAAACCGGCGCGCGGCGGCTCGTCCATCGGCGTCTCCAAGGCCAACGATGCCGAGGAGTACCGTGCGGCTCTCGACGCCGCCTTCGCGCTTGACGAGAAGGTCGCCGTGGAGGAGAGCATCACGGGTGTGGAGGTCGGCTGCTCCATCGTGGGTGACGCCATCCATGGCACCGAGATGGGCGAGGTCGACGAGATCGTGGTCACCGGCGGCGGCTTCTTCCGCATCCATCTCGAGAAGGACCCTGGCGCCAACACCGAGCTTCGCTGCCCGTCCGATCTTCCCGAGGACGTGCTCGAGCGCGTGCGCGCCGCGGGTAAGACGGTCTACACGGCGCTCGGCTGCGCAGGTTTTGCACGCGTCGACCTCTTCGTGACGCCCGAGGGCGAGGTCGTGTTCAACGAGGTCAACTCCACGCCGGGCATGACCTACTACAGCCGCTTCCCGCAGATGATGCGCGTGGCCGGCCACGAG
>CAVDZW010000123.1:0-11815 GCA_963613305.1 bacterium
TTCTAGCACAAAAAACCGTCTCAAAACCGGAATGGCATTCCGGATTTGAGACGGTTGCATGTCTCTCCTCGCTCAGACCCTTTGAAGTCAGTGATTACTTAATGTCCGAACGAAGGGGCATACTGCTCGGACGTGCATCCTTGGCCCCTTTTATTCCCTGTGTTAATCTGAGGACAATCCGTCCTGTTTCAATTCCGTATTAGTTAGGTCTATTTTGAAATCCACCCCTTCTGAAATACGCGCAAAGAGAAAAGAGCTCGGTCTTACTCAAAAGGAATTCGCTGCGGCTCTCGGCATGGGTCCATATGGCGATCGAACCGTACGGCGCTGGGAACTTGGCGAGACATCTCCAACTTCGGCGGAATCTGCCTTTATCGCAAGCTTGGGACACACTGCTCCGTTTGACCAAGGGGAGCGTCCTGATGCTTCCTTTACCTATATCGACTTGTTTGCTGGGATAGGTGGCATACGCATGCCGTTTCAGGAACTCGGCGGGAAATGTGTTTTCTCTTGTGAATGGGACGCCTTTGCTCAGAAGACATATCGGATGAATTATGGTGACACTCCTGTTGGGGATATTCGATCGGTTGAGAGCGAAAGCATCCCTGATTTTGATGTATTGCTCGCTGGGTTTCCGTGTCAGCCATTCTCGCTTGCAGGGGTTTCAAAGAAGAAATCGATGGGTAGAGCCACTGGTTTTGAAGATAAAACTCAGGGTACTCTCTTCTTCGAAGTCGCTCGCATTATTCGCGATAAGCGTCCCCGTGCGTTTCTGCTTGAGAACGTGAAGAACCTTACGAGCCACGATCGCGGTAGGACTTTTCAGACCATCATGCAGACGCTGGAGGACGAGCTCGGCTATCACGTTTATTACAAGGTTCTCGACTCCAAGCGGTGGACTTGTCAGCATCGCGAGCGCATTTACATCGTTGGTTTTAGAGAGAACATTTCGTTCTCGTGGGACGACCTTGTAGACGGCGGAGGCGGTCATACGCTCGGAGAGATTCTTGAGGGCGATCCGGGTGATCGCTATACATTGAGTGATGGACTTTGGGAGTATTTGCGTGCATATCGAGCTAAACATCAGGCGGCTGGAAACGGTTTTGGCTACAGCCTTGTAACGGCTGAGGATACGACCCGCACCCTCTCGGCGCGTTACCACAAAGACGGCAGTGAAATCCTTGTTTCTCGCGGTGCGGGGAAGAATCCGCGCAAGCTGACTCCGCGTGAATGCGCTCGCCTACAAGGTTTCCCGGACCGCTTTATCATTCCGGTTTCTGATACGCAGGCATACCACCAGTTTGGCAATTCTGTAAGCGTGCCCGTTGTTCGAGCTGTGGCGGATCTCATGATGGAGGCGTATTTCAATGGACTACGGAGCCTTTAATCGTTACTTCGACAGCGCTGTTGCAAAGGTTTTGTCAAGAGTCGATGTTTTGGGAAACAGAAGTCATCAACATGAGTTCAATGGAACCGCACCGTTGAGAAAAGTTTTTGGTGATGACGACATCCAGAAAATACCGACTACGTTCATATACCTTTCTGACGGTTCAGAGCCGATTTATGACCACGGCTTTACTACGTGGTATGACGCGCGGCGTAAACATCCGACGCGTACCGAATACCGTCTCTATTACAACGATAACGCTGCGATAGGTTCGGCTGAGACCGGGGATCTCATGGTCATTGCGTTTTCGGATGATCGGGGCTTGCTGGTTCTCTTCGCGCAGAAGGCGTCAACCATTGAATCGCAGATACGTTGGCTATTCGGTCTAAATGATGACGACCAGAATGGCTTCGTTCTTTCGACGGCAGAAGCAAATCGAATTACATCCACTGCAGCCCAGATTCTTGATCTGATTGGCGTGGAAGTTGATGTCCCCGTTGCGGCCGAGCAATATCTCGATGAAATGATCGAGCTTTTTAAAGACGCTTTTCCAAAAGGGAAGGTATTCAGCCAGCACGCAATGGAGACTCTCGGAGAGCTCGATTGGCATGGCGACCCTGACGGATGCCTTCTCGCTTATTACGAGCGTGAGGAGATGCTTTTCCGTGTGTTCGAACGTCACCTACTTGAGAGAGATTTGGCGTTGTGCCTCGCCGGAGGTAGTCTCGATGTTGATAAAGTTTTAAGCACGACGATGTCGGCATTTCAGCGCAGAAAATCTCGTGCTGGTACAGCTTTTGAAACTCAGATTTCGGCGTTGTTTGATGCGCGAGGAATTGAGTACTCTGCACAAGCGCGCACGGAGGGAAAGTCGAAGCCAGACTTCATCTTCCCATCTATCGAGGCTTATCGCGACTCGAACTTCGCTCCCGAAGGACTCACGATGCTTGGCGCAAAAACGACCATCAAGGAGCGCTGGCGTCAAGTTTTAGACGAAGCCGATCGTATTCCTCGGAAGCACCTCATTACGCTCGAACCGGCGGTAAGTTCCGATTACACAGCGGCAATGGAGAAAGACAACTTGCAACTGGTCGTTCCGCAGCCGTTGTTTTCGACGTATACAGCCGATCAGCGAAATTGGCTCATGAACGTCGAGTCGTTCTGTGAGTTGGTTGAATACAAACAGGAGAAGAAGCGGGCTTAAGCCCTGTATAGGTCGCTACAGACATGTTTACTATTGCCTATAGCGATATGCTCTCCCAGGCCCCGTCGGCGTGGGGGGCGTCGAAGCTGCGATAGCCGCACTCAAAGGCGTAGGCCTGCGCCTCGGGGATGCCCCAGCAGATGTCGCAGGCGCGGTGGGCATCCGAGCCAAAGGCGATGGGCACCTCGGCATGGGCAAAGCGCTCGAGCAGGCCGCGCGTGGGGTAGTAGTCGTCGACGGTTTTGCGCAGGCCCGCCGTGGAGACCTCGATGCGCCGGCCGGTGTCGTGCGCGCATTCGGCCATCTGGTCCCAGAGGGGCGCGAGGTCGAAATCGGGCGCAAAGCCCTCGTTTGCAAAGCGCATGGCGAGGTCGGGGTGTGCCATGATGTCGAACTCGAGCGGGCTCGCGCAGGCGCGGCACCAGGTGTCTACGTAGCGGCACCAGACCTCGTGCACACCGAGCTCGCGCCAAACATGCAGGTTGGAGACATCGTCGATCCAGCCGCAGCCGGAGCCGTCGGGGTCGGCCGGAGCAACGCCCTCGGTGCCGGATGCGAGCGCGGCGCCGGCCGAGATGTTGCCGGGATCGCCGATCCAGTGGACCGAGCCCAAGCGCACCTGGGCGCCCGCACTCCAGCGCTCGACCAAGGGTTCGCAGCCCTCGTACCAGTCGCATTCAAACCCGTAGAGATATTCGAGCTCGGGGGCCAGCGTGCTCGCGAGTGCGCGTGCGGCCTCAAAGTCGGCCCGGTGCTTGGCGAGGTCGGTTTCCACGACCTGCACCTCGCCTTTGGGATCCAAGCTCGCGGGCATGGTGAGGTGGTCGGTCGAGACCATCACGCGGCAGCCGGCCGCAGCGGCCGCCCGAACGTTCTCCTCAAAGGAGGCTTCGCCATCGGAGTAGCTGGTGTGCGTGTGGCAATCGGCGATAAAGCAGGCGGCCATGGTGAGTCCTTTGCATCGAGGCGATTCGCCCAATCGGGGCGGTTTTGTCCATGGTACCCGCAAAACGGGCGGGGCAGGCGGGCGCGCTGAGCTGTAACCAGTCGAAATGAAGGGGCGGACAAAGGGCAGTATCGCCGCGCGCCGATGGCTGTGCGCGACGCTTTGCCCGTGTCGGGCCGCTCGTGCGCTCGTGCGCTTCGTGTGGGTTGGCGCGTAGGCACCTGGTTGGCTGCACCTGGGCGGCTGCGCGCTGGGGCGCCCATGGGATAGTGTCCCGGTCGGCGTTCGTGCGGCTAGCCGCTCGACCGGCTCGCCCGCTTGCTCTGCATCGTGACGATGGCGTGCTTGATGGCGGCGACGGGGCGGTAGAGGATCATGCGCGGGCCCGACCAGCGCATGACCTCGCGGATGCGCTCGCGCATGGCGGGGCGGTAGCAATGCGTGGGGCAGGCGGAGCAGAACGTCTTGGTGCCCATGTGCGGGCACGCGGCGATGCGCGCCGTGGCATACGCGTGAAGCTCGGTGCAGGCGGGACAGAGCTCAACGGTCTTAAGGCCGAGACGAATGCGCGGGGCGGTGGGCCCGGCGTTGCCCGCGCTCGCCGGGCGTTGGCGCGTGTCGGCCGTTTGGTCAGCGGTCTGTTCGTGGTCGAGCGCGTTGCCCACGCCCGCAGCCCCGCTGTGGTGCGCGCGGCACCAGAGGGCGATCATCTGCGAGACCATGCGCTCCTCGTCGGTACGCTTGGCGGCAAGCTCCGGGGTATCGGGTTCGCGCCGTGCCATCTAGCTCAGCCTCCCGTGTTCAACAGAGATGCGCGCGTCGGCAAATGAGCAGGTGCTCGCGCGGTGGCTCACCAGCACGATGGTCTTGCCGCTTGCGCGCATGGCGGCGACGGCGCGCATGACGGCCGCCTCGTTGAGGGCATCGAGCGCGCTCGTCGGTTCGTCGAGCAGCACAAACGGCGCGTCGCTCAGGAACACGCGGGCAAGCCCGATGCGCTGACGCTCACCGCCCGAGAGCGAATCGCCAAGCTCGGCCACGGGCGTGTCGAGCCCCTGGGGCAGGCGCTCGATGAGGGGCATAAGCGCGGCGGCGCGGCAGGCTTCGGCCAGCTGTTCTTCGCTTGCGCCGGCGCGGGCGACGAGTAGGTTCTCGCGGAGCGTTCCCACAAACAGGTGTGTGTCTTGCGTCATGTATGCCTGCAGCGTGCGAAGGCATGCGGTGTTGATGCTGCACACGTTGGTGCCCGAGATGCGGATGCTGCCCGACGTCGCGTCCCAAAAGCGCATGAGGAGCTTGAGCAGGGTCGACTTGCCCGAGCCTGAGCGCCCGGCAATGCAGGTCATGGTGCCTGCGGGGAACGTGCAGCTCACGTTGTCGAGAATGAGGGGACTCCGGCTGGGGGTGGCGCCGGTCTCGTCGTTTGTCTGCGCACGCTCGCCATCTGTCGCGCTATAGGCAAAGGAGACGTGCTCCGCCTCGGCGCCAGTAAAGGCAACGTCGGCGCCGTCGATAACATCGGCGCACTCGGGCTCCTCGTCGAGCAGATCGAGCACGCGCTCGCCGGCGGCCAGGGTCGACTGCAGCGACGCGCCGAGGCGGCTCACGGCTATGACGGATCCAAATGACGAGAAGAACGCGAACGTTGCCACAAAGGCCTCGGGCACGTTGATGGCGCCGCGTGCGACCAATCCGAGCGATGAGGCCAGCATACTCAGCGAGGCGATGAACACAAGGGCGTCCGCCGCGGCCTCGCTCGCGGCCTGTCGGCGCTGGAGCCGCGCATCGATGCTGCCGAGCTCATCGGTCATGGTGCGCAGGCGCTCGGAGCGCGCGGCGGTTCCTGCGTACTGGATGGTCTCGCTCGCGCCGCGGAGGCTGTCGAGCACGAATGAGCCCAGCAGGCCGGTGGCCGAGCGGCTTGCACGCCCGGCGCTTCCGCATGCTTTGGACGAGACGAGCGGCAAGGCGATCCCGAGCACCGCGTAGAACGCGAGCGCCAGGAGCGCGAGCTCACCCGAGATGCGTGCCAAGAAGAGCTCCATGACGAGCGTGCAGACGAGGGCGATGGCGATGGGCGAGATGGTGTGCGCGTAAAAGACCTCGAGGAGCTCGATGTCGCTTGTGACGAGGCTTACCAGATCGCCCTTGCCGCGGCCCTCGAGTTTGGCGGGGGCCAGGCGGCGCAGCGCGCTAAAGACGAGGTCGCGCACGTGGGCGAGGAGTCTGAACGCGATGTAGTGGTTGCAGAGCTGCTCACCGTAGTGGAGCGGGCCACGCGCGATGCCGCAGAGAGCGCAGAGCACGCAGGCGGGCACGAGCGAAAGCCCGAGCGCGGGCGCACCCGTACCATCCATGAGCGCGAACGCGCCAAAGGCCGGCACGAACGCGGCGGTGAGCATGCCGATGCTGCCGAGAGCCACGGCGAGCAGCAGCCAGCCGGCAAGCGGGGAGACGAGCCTCACCATGCGGAGCATGATCGAGACGGCCGAGCGATGCATGCGTGCGGGGGCGTTCTTGTGGGTGGGGGCGCCGGCGGGCGACACGGGCTCGACGCGCGCTTCTTCGTCGGCTGCGGCGCTTTCGGCTTGGGCGGTACTGCTGTAGGCGGTTTCCGTGCCCGCGAACTCGCTTTCGCCCTCGCCCGCATCGTCCACCGCAAATGCCGCGAGCTCCTCCTGGCTTTTCCACATGCGCGCGTACGTGCCCGCGGCCGCGAGCAGCTCCTCGTGCGTTCCGCGCTCGACCACGCGCCCACGCTTCATCACCAAAATGCTGTCGGCGGCCTGAACGGTGGCCAGCCGGTGTGCGACGACCAGCACGGTGCGCTCGCCTGCAAGCGACGCGATGACCTCGCCGATTGCAGCCTCGCTCTCGGCGTCGACATTGCTCGTAGCCTCGTCGAACATATAGATGGGTGAGTCGTGCAAAAGCGCCCGCGCCATGCAGATGCGCTGCCGCTGGCCGCCCGAGAGATTGCCGCCGCCCTCCGAAACCTGCATGCTGAGCCCGCCGGAGGCCAGCACAAACGGCGCGATGCGCACGCGCTCGAGTGCGCGCATGAGCTCCGCATCCGTGGCCTCGGGGCAGGCGAGCAGCAGGTTCTCGCGCAGGGTGCCGGCAAAAAGGTGCCCGTTGGTGGGAACGAGCGTCACGGTGCGCATGAGCGAGGTGGCCGTGGCGTCGTTGAGTTCCACGCCGCCGATGCGCACGCTGCCGCGGTAGTTGCCCTTACGCCCGCCGATGATGCCCGCAAGCGTCGACTTTCCGCTGCCGCTCTCGCCCACGAGTGCCACGAGCTGCCCGTGCTCGATGCGCGCGTTCACATCGCTCAGCACTTCGTGCTCGCCGTATGCGTAGCCCGCGTCCTCGATCTCGATCGCGCCGGTGCCATCGAGCTCCGCCTGCCCGCGCTCAGGCTCGGGCGCGTCGAGGATGTCGAACATCCGACGCGATGCCGCCATGCCGTTCATGGCCGTGTGAAAGAGCGAGCCCAGGCGGCGCATGGGCAAAAAGAACTCCTGCGAGAGAAAGACGGTGAGGAACGCCCCGCCAAAGCCGATCGCTCCGTGGGCAAACTGCCACGCGGCGACGATGATTCCGAGAGCCGCGCCCATGTAGACCACGAGGTCCATGACGCAGATGGAGCGGAGCTGCATAACGAGCAGTCGCATGGTGGCGCCGCGGAACCGTTCGGACTCGTCGTTGATACGCTCGTGCCAGCGTTCGTCGGCGCGGTAGATCTTGAGTGTGGTGAGGCCCTGCACGGCCTCGAGGAACATGGCGCCCAGATCAACGTAGCTGCCCCAGTACGCGGCACCGATCTTCTTTGCGTTGCGCATGACCATCATGATGGAGATGGGGATTACCGGAACGCAGGCCAAAAGGAGCGCGGCGGCGAGGCCGGCCTGGCTCACGAGCAGCGCAAAGAGCATGAGCGGGGCGAGGGCTGCAAAAAAGAGCTGCGGCAGGTAACCGCCAAAGTAGACCTGCAGCTGCGAGGCGCCTTCGACGCTCGTCTGCACGGCCTCGGCGGTCGAGACGGTTTCGGCATAGGCGGGGCCGAGCGCGCACAGCTTGTCGTAGATGAGCGAGCGGATGCGGCGGACGGCGGTAAAGGCGGCCTTGTCGCCCATGCGCTGCGCAAGATAGATGCTCGCGGCGCGCACGATCAGGAGCAGGGCGAGCGCCGGCAGGGCGAACTCGAGCGCGACGAGTGCCATGTGGGCACCGGTTGTGCCCGCGCCCACGGCAAAGAGGCTCTCAAAGAGATTGGCAAGCAGGAACATCAGGCCGATGTTGCAGGCGAGGGCGCTGCATTTGAACAGCACGCTTGCTGCGATGTAGGGGGTCGCTTTGGGGACGAGCGAGAACAGGCGCTTCTCGAACACGGGTACCTCCGGAGGGTCGAGGGCGGTTTGCATTTGCATGGGCTCGCGGCTGGCTTCGCTGTCGGTGTTGGGCAGGCCGCGCGCGTTGTTAGCCGTATCGAACAAGGTTAGCATTTGCGGCCCGCCGTATGGCAAAAGGCATGAGGGCTGCGCGCGTGGCGGCGCGGCTGCCGGGGCGATTGGGCCCGCCAAAGCGCTGCGGGCAAAATCGGCTGCGGTTTGCAGGCGCTTTCGCTAGACCTCGACCGCACTTCATGTGCTAGCGTTTGAGCGAATGATTGCAGGGAGGGCGATGTATGGATGCATCGGATCTGAGGGCGCTTGCGGAGAGCGTTGCTGCGGGCGAGGTCTCGCCGGACGAGCTCGTGCAGCGCGTGCATGCGGACGCGGTGAGCGACCTGGGGTATGCCCAGGTCGATAACGCTCGCGGTGCGCGTACCGGCGTCTCCGAGGTCATCTATGGCGCGGGCAAGACTGCCGAGCAGATTTTTGGCATCGCGAGCGCCATGCGCGCGGCTGGGCAGGAGCGCGTGCTCATCACGCGGCTCGATGCCAAAAAGGCTGCTCGCGTGCGGGAACTCGGGCTCGACCTTGAGTATCACGAGGCGGCGCGCGCCGGCGTTGTGGGCGAGCTGCCCGAGCCCGACGGTAACGGCATCGTGCTCGTGGCCACGGCGGGGACGAGCGATCTGCCCGTTGCCGAGGAGGCCGTGCTCACCGCGCGGTTCTTGGGTAACCGGGTTGAGCTGGTGGCCGACGCGGGCGTTGCGGGGATCCATCGGCTGCTCCGCCATGGCGACCAGATCGCGCGGGCGCAGGTCATCATCGCCGTCGCCGGCATGGAGGGGGCGCTCCCGAGTGTTGTCGGCGGCTTGGCCTCGGTGCCGGTGATCGCCGTGCCCACGAGCGTGGGCTACGGCGCCAACCTGGGCGGGCTCACCACGCTTTTGGCCATGGTCAACAGCTGTGCGAGCGGCGTCTCGGTGGTCAATATCGACAACGGGTTCGGAGCGGCCTACCAGGCCTCGCTCATCAATCATCTGCCTGGCAAGGAGGCGTAACGGTGGCGGTCGATAACGCAATGCGGTCCGCGGGCGGGACAGCACTTTATCTCGATTGCGCCTCGGGTATTGCGGGCGATATGTTCGTGGCGGCTTTGCTCGACTTGGGTGGCGCTGCGGCTGAGTATGCGTTGCGTGAGGTGCTGGCGAGCCTGCCGGTCGGCGGCTTTTCCGTTGAGGTCTCGCGCGTAAAGAAGTCGGGAATCGACTGCTGCGACTTCAACGTTGTGCTCGATAGCGCGCACGACGGCCATGACCACGATATGGCCTATCTGCACGGGGCGGGGGGGCATGCTCTCCACGACCACGACCACGACCACGACCACGACCACGACCACGACCACGACCACGACCACGAGGGCGGATGCGGCCAAGCACATGAGCGCGAGTGCGCGGGTGCTCATCAGCACGAGACCACCCACGTCCACCATCACGTGCATCGCGGCTTGGCGGATATCGAGGCCATCATCGATGCCGCCGACATGACTCCCGCCGCTCGGGCCTTTGCCAAAAAGACCTTCCGCATCCTCGCCGAGGCCGAGGCAAAAGCCCATGCCGTCCCGCTCGAGCAGGTGCATTTTCACGAGGTCGGCGCCGTCGATTCCATCGTCGACATCGTTGCGGCGGCGGTTCTTGTCGACCACCTGAACATCGAGCGCACGATCGTGACTTCGCTCGTCGACGGCCACGGGACCATCCGCTGCCAGCACGGCGTCATTCCGGTGCCCGTTCCGGCCGCGCTCAATATCTGCGCGGCCCACGGGCTGCCGCTCTCAGCGTGCGATGTCGAGGGCGAGCTGGTGACCCCCACGGGCGCGGCGATCGTTGCGGCGCTCGAGCCCGAGTTCAGCCTGCCCGAGCGCTATGCGGTGCGCGCCGTTGGCCAGGGCGCGGGCAAGCGCTCCTATAGCCGCGCGTCCATTCTGCGCGCTCTGCTCATCGAGGGCCTTGGGCGCGCGATTGTTTCGCCTCCCGAGTTCGGACTGCCGAGCGCTCCGGTAACGCAGGCCGCCCCCGTGATGTCGCCGGCCGGCCAGGTGGCGTCCGACACGGCTGACCTTGCCGCCGCACCTGCGTCCGATGCCGCGTCCAGCCCCGCTACCGGGCCTGCCTCTGGCCCGGCAACCTCCGCCTTCTGCCTCTCCGACGAGACCGTCGCTCCGAGCACGGTCGTCAAGCTCGAGTGCGATATTGACGACTGCACGCCCGAGGTACTCGCCTATGCCGCCGACCGCCTGCGCGATGCCGGCGCGCGCGAGGTGCACTGGCTGCCGATCTTCTGCAAAAAGGGGCGTCCCGCCTACCAGCTGCAGGTTATCTGCACATCTGCGGATGTCGAACGTCTGCAGAACATCATCTTTGCCGAGACCACCACGATCGGCATCCGCCGCCAGCTCATGGAGCGCACGGTGCTCAAGCGTTCGTTCGAGACGGTCGAGACCCCGTGGGGTACGGTGCGCTGCAAGATCGTTGAGCTCCCGGATGGCACGACCCGCCGCATGCCCGAGCAGGGAGATTGCGAAGTGCTTGCCCGTCAGACTGGCGCGCCGTTGCAAGACATCATACGTGTCGCCGCTCAATAGCCCTGCGCCGTCAAACGAGGTGGAACAACTTCGCGACGTTTGCTGGGCCTGTCGATCTTCGCCGCCCGCCCCACCCCTGGATGAGGGCACAACAGGCGTGCAAGCTGCCATGCGATGCCCAAACGGGCCCAAGCTAGCCGCTTGTTCCCCGTCAAGCGTCGGCGCTTGCCGCTACATAGCGCCCGCCCGCGCCCGCACCCGCGCCCGCGCTACAATTGCGGGAACGCTCAACGACCGAAGGGCACCTGCATGAAATTCCTCATCGCCTCCGATATCCACGGCTCTGCGTACTGGGCCGAGCGCCTCATGCGCGCGATCGACGCCGAGCAGCCCGACCGCGTGCTCCTGCTTGGCGACATCCTCTACCACGGTCCGCGCAATGACCTTCCGCGCGACTACGCGCCCAAGCGCGTGATCCCGCTCTTTAACGGCATCGCCGAAAAAATCGTTGCCGTGCGCGGCAATTGCGACGCCGAGGTCGACCAGATGGTGCTCGATTTTCCGGTCATGGCCGACTATGCGCCGGTGTTCGACGAGGATGGCCGGGAGCTCTTCTGCACACACGGTCACGTTTTTGGTGCCGGCATGCACAACAGCGTCGACAACGCGCCCGCGCTTCCTGCGGGCTCGGCGCTCGTCTACGGTCACACGCACGTCAAGGTCAACGAGGGGTCGGTTGCGCACCCGGGGCTCTGGCTCTTTAACCCGGGTAGCGTTTCGATTCCCAAGGACGGCTCGCACAGCTACGGCGTCTACGAGAACGGTGAGTTCCGCCATGTGATTCTGGAGGAGGAGTAGGCATGGCCGAGGAGCAGACCGCAACCGCTGGCGAGCAGGCCGCAGCCGAAACCGTCGCCCCGCGCAACCCCGAGACACTCGTCGACGCCCGTGAGGAGCTCCAACATCTTGTCGAGACCATCTGGTGCCTGCGTCAGCCCGACGGCTGCCCGTGGGATCGCAAGCAAACGCATGCGAGCATTGCCAAGAACATGATCGAGGAGGCCTACGAGGCCGTCGACTGCATCGAGGCCGACGACACCGAGCACCTGCGCGAGGAGCTCGGCGACGTGCTCATGCAGGTGGTGCTGCACGCGCAGATCGCCGCCGACGCCGGCGAGTTCACCATGGCCGACGTGGCGCGCGACATCGACGCCAAGCTCATCCGCCGCCACCCGCACATTTTCGGCGATGCTACGGCCGACGACGCCGATGAGGTCCTCAAGATCTGG
Source organism: bacterium (assembly GCA_963613305.1). Classification (GTDB taxonomy): domain Bacteria; phylum Actinomycetota; class Coriobacteriia; order Coriobacteriales; family Coriobacteriaceae; genus Collinsella. The sequence continues at coordinate 11,802 of CAVDZW010000123.1, forward strand.
GAGCAGGTCAAGCT
>CAVDZW010000124.1:0-12361 GCA_963613305.1 bacterium
CCCTCAACTACCTCATGAAGAACCTCTCGAGCCGCAACCCGGCCTCGATCGAGGTTGCAGCCTTCCTCTGGAAGGATGTCGAGGGACGCCAGGCGGCCGTTGAGCCCAAGTACGTCGGTGCGCACATTCCCGACGCGTTCGTGGTGGGCTACGGCCTCGACTTTGCCGAGCGCTATCGCAACCTGCCGTATCTCGGCATTCTCAAACCGGAGGTTTACTCGTAGGATGACGCTTTATTCCAACGACGATCGAGCAACCGTCGCCCTCTTTGCCGAGGACGGCGGTTCTCGCGATTCAAACGATCGCAAGCGCGACCAGCTGCCGCCCGAGTTCCGCAACGGCGGCGGCAAGCGCCCGCCCAACCGCATCTCGTGGCTCTACTTTTTGCTCGCATGCGGGCTTTTGGCCTACCTGTTCTTTAACATGGGTTCGGGCTTTTCGGGCTCGAGCAGCACCGTCAAGCTCGCCACGAGCGACATGGTGACGGCCGTTAAAGAGGACCGCGTGCAGACGCTCACCTACACCACCGCCGACGGATCGGTGACGGGTACGTATTGGACGAGCAAAAAGGCCAAAAAGCAGGCAAAGGCGCCCAAGCAGTTCAGCTCCACCTATGCGGGTGAGGACTCCCTTGCGAGCCTGATGGCCGAGCACCCCAAGTGCAAGTACATCGTGAACACCAACGACCCGGACTTTTGGGCCGATCTTGCCATGACGGTTCTGCCCACGCTCGCTCTCATTGCCATCATGGTGTACTTCATGCGCCAGATGATGGGCGCCAACGGCAAGGCCATGCAGTTTGGCAAGACCGATGCCAAGATGACGGAGGCCACGCGCCCCAACGTCAAGTTCTCCGACGTAGCCGGCATCGATGAGGCTGTTGAGGAGCTTCAGGAGATCCGCGACTTCTTGACCGACCCCGAGCGCTACCGCAAGCTCGGCGCCAAGATTCCGCGCGGCTGCCTGCTCGTGGGCCCTCCGGGCACGGGCAAGACGCTGCTCGCCAAGGCTGTTGCCGGCGAGGCGGGCGTGCCGTTCTTCTCGATCTCGGGTTCGGACTTTGTCGAGATGTTCGTGGGCGTGGGCGCCTCGCGCGTGCGCGACCTTTTTAAAGAGGCCAAGGCCCAGAGCCCCTCGATCGTCTTTATTGACGAGATCGATGCCGTCGGTCGCCAGCGCGGCGCCGGCGTGGGCGGCGGTCACGACGAGCGCGAGCAGACCCTCAATCAGCTGCTTGTTGAGATGGATGGTTTTGAGGAGAGCTCCTCGGTAATCCTGATCGCGGCGACCAACCGCCCCGACATCCTCGACCCGGCGCTGCTGCGTCCCGGCCGTTTTGACCGCCAGATCACCGTCGACCGTCCCGACGTTAAGGGTCGCGAGGCGATTCTGCGCGTGCACGCCGAGAACAAGCCGCTCGACGAGGACGTCAAGTTCGACAAACTTGCTAAGCTCACCGTGGGCTTTACGGGTGCCGACCTGGCAAACCTGCTCAACGAGGCGGCGCTCCTCACCGCGCGCCGCAACCGTTCGGTGATCTCGATGGACGAGATCGAGGAGTCGATGGAGCGCGTGATCGCCGGCCCGCAGAAAAAGGCCCGCGTGATGACCGACTCCGAGCGCAAGACCATCGCCTATCACGAGAGCGGCCACGCACTTGTGGGGCATGTTCTCGAGCACTCCGACCCGGTGCACAAGATTTCGATCATCGCGCGCGGGCAGGCGCTCGGCTACACGCTGCAGCTGCCTACCGAGGACCACTTCCTCAAGACTAAGAACGAGATGCTCGACGAACTCGCCGTGTTCCTGGGTGGCCGTACCGCCGAGGAGCTCATGTGCGACGACATCACCTCGGGCGCCTCGAACGATCTTGAGCGTGCGACCAAGATGGCGCGCGAGATGGTCACGAGGCTCGGTATGAGCGAGGAGCTCGGCACGCAGGTGTTTGGCGAGGCGCAGCATCAGGTGTTCCTCGGCCGCGACTATGCCGACCACCAGGACTACTCCGAGGAGACCGCGCGCCGCATTGACGTTGAGGTCCAGCGCATCATGCGCGAGGCGCACCGTCGCGCCGAAGAGATCCTCGATGCGCGCCGTGACCAGCTCGATCTCATGGCCAAGGTGCTCCTTGAGCGCGAGACCGTGGAGGGTGAGGCCGTGGAGGCCCTGCTCGATAACGAGTGGGAGAGCTACCTCGAGCGCGAGGGCGACATCCTGGCAGCCAAGGAGGCGCGAAACGACGCCGCTGCGCAGGGCAAGGGCGACGCTCCCGCCGTCAAGGCTCCCAAGAAGCCGCGTATGAGCGAGGAGGAGCTTGCCGCCGATGCCCAGGCGTATGCCGAGGCCGCGCTTGCAGCCGAGGAGGCCGAGTCTGCTGAGCAGGATGAGGCCGAGGTCGCCGGCAGTAAGGCCGAGGGCGAGTCGGGCGATGCGGTAGAGACCGACGTTGCCGCCGAGGTCGATTCTGCGACTGAGATCGAGGACGTGCCCGGCACTCCGGAGCCGACCCCGGTGTCCGAACGGCCCTCCGTTGAGGACGACTCCGAGCAGAACGAATAGGCGCACGCCGTTCGCTTAAAATGCAGTGTGCCCAAGGCCCGTCGGCAATCGTTGCCGGCGGGCTTTTTTGTTCGCATGTGTTGGTGCGGCGCGTACAATAGGCCCCATGCGATTGAAAGCGCCGTTGAGCGACGAAAAGCGCCGGCACGCGACGCGATCTGGAAAGGGGACCCTATGATTAACGAGACCATGCACGCCCGCGGGGCCGAGAGCTCCATCATCCGCGAGATTTTCTCCTACGGTCTTGAGCGCAAGGCCCAGATCGGTGCCGAGAACGTTTTTGACTTCTCCCTCGGCAACCCGAGCGTTCCGGCTCCGGCTTCCGTTAAGGAGTCCATCGAGAGGTCGCTCGAGCTTCCGAGCGAGCAGCTGCACGGCTACACCCCGGCTCCTGGTCTCCCCGCGTGCCGTGCGGCCGTTGCTGATTCGCTCAACCGTCGCTTTGGCACGTCGTACGCCGGCAAGGACGTGTTCATGACCGTCGGCGCCGCCGCGTCGCTCACCTGCACGCTCCATGCCGTGACCAACCCCGGCGACGAGGTTATCGTCATTGCGCCGTACTTCCCGGAGTATCGCGTGTGGATCGAGAAGGCCGGCTGCACCTGCGTGGAGGCTCTTGCCAAGGAGGAGACCTTCCAGGTGAGCGTGGGCAATGTGCAGAAGGCGATTACCGACAAGACCGCTGCGATCATCATCGACTCGCCCAACAACCCGACGGGCGCCGTCTATACCGAGAACACCCTTACGCGTCTTGCGAACATCCTGCGCGAGGAGAACAAGAGGCGCGACCCCGAGAATCCGATCGTGCTCATCTCGGACGAGCCGTACCGCGAGATTGTTTACGGCGCTGAGGTGCCTTGGGTTCCCGCGATCTACGAGCACGCCGTCGTGTGCTATTCGTACTCCAAGTCGCTTTCGTTGCCGGGCGAGCGTGTGGGCTGGATCCTTGTTCCCGACACCAATCCGCAGGCCGAGCGCCTCATGCCGGCCATTGCCGGCGCCGCCCGTACGCTGGGCTTTGTTTGCGCCCCGGCGCTCTTCCAGCGTGTGGTGATGGACTGTATCGACGAGCCGAGCGACGTTGAGGCCTATGCTCGCAACCGCACGGCCCTCACCAACGCGCTCTCGGACTATGGCTACACCTACGTTGAGCCCGACGGCGCCTTCTACCTGTGGGTCAAGGCGCTCGAGCCCGATGCCGAGGCGTTTTGCGAGCGTGCCAAGAAGTACGAGCTCTTGGCCGTGCCGTCGAACAGCTTTGGCGTTGAGGGCTGGTTCCGCCTGGGCTACTGCGTGAGCTACGAGACCATCGAGAACTCGCTGCCCGCCTGGAAGGCGCTCGCCGACGAGTATCTCAAGGTTCGCTAGGAGCTGCCCGCGATGACCTGTTCGCTCACCTGTGACATCCATACGCACACGCTCTACTCGCGCCATGCATATTCGACCATCATGGAGAACGCTGCGGCTGCGCAAGCCGCGGGGCTCGAGGTGCTCGGTTCGGCCGATCACTTTGGCTGCATGACAGCTGCCGAGCTGCACATCAGGAACTACCAGTTCTTTATCAACCAGCGCGTGTGGCCGCGTATGTGGGGTAACACGCTGCTCCTGCGCGGCGCCGAGGCCGATATCGTCTCGCTCACCGGCGAGCTCTTTGGGCAGAGCATCCATGTTCCCGAGAACATCACCGGTCAGCCCTACAGGCTCGACCACACGCTCTTTTCGCTTGCGACCGAAGAGCTCGACTATCTGGTGGCGAGTGTGCATCGCAAGGACTTTGCCGAGGGTGCGAGCGTCGCTCAGACGACCGATATGTATCTGGGCGCGCTTGCCCAGGAGAAGGTCTTTGTGCTGGGGCACATCGGTCGCTCGGGGGTGAAGTTCGACCTCGACGAAGTGCTGCTCGAGGCCAAGCGCCGTCACAAGCTGATCGAGATCAACGAGCACAGCCTCGATGGCCGCCATGGCAGCGCCTACAAGGCGTGCTGCCACGTGGCCGAGCGCTGTGCTGAGCTCGGCGTGGGAATCACGACCTCGACCGATGCGCATATTGCGACCTCAATCGGCCAGTTCGAGAGCGTGCGCGAGCTTTTGGACGAGGTGCATTTTCCGAAGGAACTCGTCATGAACCGCAGTCGCGCCGTGCTGCTCGGCGAGATGGCTGCCGCGGGCGTCTGTGACCTCACGGAGTTCGCGTAGGGGCGAGCTATCGCGTTTGGCAATCTGGGGTTTGAACACGGGTCCCTCGCAAGTGCGTTGCTTGCGAGGGCCTTTTTGTATTCGGGCTGGCGGCGTGTCGTGCGGCTGGCCTCGACGGCCGAGTGAGGTCCGTTGCGTCTGCTCGCGCGGTTTAGCGGGCGGCCTTGGGATGGGTTCGCGGTCGTGGCGCGGGTTGCCGCACGCTTTCGCGCGCCTTGAGGACCAGCCTTGGGAGCGAGTCTGCGGCTGCGGCGTGAATCGAGTCCGAGTCGGATTTTTGGGCCGGGCCTACCGCTCGAGAACCGCGACCGTCTCGACGTGGCTCGTGTGCGGGAACATGTCGACTGGAACGATGCTGAGCAGGCGGTAGCCGGCGTCCATGAGCGGATGCAGGTCGCGCTCCTGCGTGGTGGGGTTGCAGCTGATGTAGACGATGCGGCGGGGCTTGAGCGCGATAGCGGCCTCGAGGAACTCAGGGGTGGAGCCGGCGCGCGGCGGATCGAGCGAGAGCACGCTCACACGCTCATGGTTGTCGGCGGCGTCGAGCATGTAGTCGGTTGCGTCGTCCGCTACGAACCAAGCGCTTTTGCTTAGGCCGTTGAGCTCGGCGTTTTTGCGCGCGTCGGCAATACCGGCGGCGTTGCGCTCCACGCCGAGCAGCATGATCTTTTTGCCTGCGTCGGCGGCCTGCTTGGCGGCGCAGAGGCCGATGGTGCCGCTGCCGCAGTAGGCGTCCATGAGCACGTCGCCTTGCGCGAGCGCCATGCCGTCGATGGCGACCTGGTAAAGGAGCTCCGTCTGCTCGGGATTCGTTTGGTAGAACGCGGTGGGCGAGATGTCGAAGGCGCAGCCGAGGAGCTCGTCGCGCAGGGCCTCCTTGCCGCGGACGATGCGGGTCTCGTCGCCGATGATGGCATTGGTCACGCGGTTGTTGATGTTTTGCGCGAGGCAGACGATGCGCGGATCGATGCTGGCTACGGCGTCGAAGAACGTCTCGGCATGGGGCAGGTCGCGTTGCGAGGTCACGAGGGTGAGCATGAACTCGTCGGTGCGCCACCCGGCGCGAAGGACCGCGTAGCGCAAGAGGCCTGTGTGGGTGTCTTCGTTGTAGGCGGGAATACCGTGCTCCTCGGCCACGCGCGCGACCTGGTTGAGGATGCGGCGAGCGTCGGGTGCTTCGACGACGCATGCGGGCACGTCGATGATCTGGTGCGTGCCGCGCCTAAAGAACCCGCAGCGCACGGTGCCGTGAGGGCCGGGCGCAAAGGGGGTTGCCGCTTTGTGGCGGAAGGCACGCGGGGCCGGGTATTTGCCGCCCTCGCCGAGGACGGTCCCCATGCCACGGATGGGCGAGACCTCGATCTCTGCCTGCTTGCACACGTCTTGGAACAGCTCTGCCATGGCGGCCTGCTTGCGCACGAGCTGCTTTTTGTAGGGAAGGCCGAGCCATTCGCAGCCGCCGCACTCGTGCATGACGGGGCAGGGCGCCGAGGCGTCGCGATGTTTGGTTGCACGCGCGGCCGGCTTGGTCTTTTTGCCGGTGGTGGGGGAGACGGCGGGGCAGGGAGCGGAGCCAGCCGAGCCCGGCTTGTTCGCCTTGTGAGGCTTGCGAGCTGCGCCGCCAGAAGTCTTGGCGCTGCTCGCGTTAGAGCTTGCGCCGCTATTCGCGCTGCTGGCTGCGCGCGCGGCCGAGGCCTTGTTCGCGCTCTTTTTCTTGCGCGCGGGCTTCTTCTTTTTGGCGGCCTTGCCCGGCTGCTCCTGCTGCGAAACCTCGCCCGCCTCCTGCGCCCAAGCGCGACGTGCCCTGCGCTCTGCGCGCGACTCTGCCATGTTCAACTCCGAATGTTGGGTGTGCTTCTCGGCATATTGTAGCGTGCCGAATGTATGCGCCGCGGGCAAGGGGGTAGCATAGGGCCATATCTTCTAGTAGAAACTATCGAAGGGAGCCCCGTGCTCGAACTCAAGAACATAACCAAGGAGTACGCCTCGGGCGATACCCGTGTGCAGGCGCTCAAGGGGGTCTCGGCGACTTTTCGCGACCGGGAGTTCGTGAGCATTCTCGGCCAGTCGGGCTGCGGCAAGACGACGCTGCTCAACATCATCGGCGGTCTTGACCACTACACCACGGGCGACTTGGTAATCAACGGGCGCTCCACCGAGAGCTACTCCGACAAAGACTGGGACACCTACCGCAACCACAGCGTGGGGTTCGTGTTTCAGAGCTACAACCTGATTCCGCACCAGAGCGTGATCGCCAACGTGGAGATGGCGCTTTTGCTCTCGGGCACCCCACGCGCCGAGCGCCGTGCGCGCGCGGAGGAGGCCCTGCGCCGGGTTGGCCTCGCCGAGCAGATGAACAAGCGCCCCAACCAGCTCTCGGGCGGTCAGATGCAGCGCGTTGCTATCGCGCGCGCCATCGTCAACGACCCCGAGATCATCCTTGCTGACGAGCCGACCGGCGCACTCGACACGCAGACCTCGGTTGAGGTCATGGAAATCCTCAAGGAGCTCTCGCGCGACCGTCTGGTGATCATGGTCACGCATAACCCACAGCTCGCCGAGGAGTACTCCGACCGCATCGTGCGTATACAGGACGGCGTACTCACGAGCGACACCAACCCCTGCAGCGGCGGCGAGCTCACGCAGGAGCAGGTGGCCGAGCATGCGGCGGCTGACTCCGCCAAGGGCAAACGCTCGATGAGCTATCTCTCGGCCGTGCGCCTCTCCTTCACCAACCTCATGACCAAAAAGGGCCGCACGCTCCTCACGGCGTTCGCGGGGTCGATCGGCATCATCGGCATCGCGCTCATCCTTTCGCTCTCGGACGGCGCGCAGAACTACATCGCACGCACCGAGCAATCGACGATGGGCGAGTACCCGCTCACCATTCAGGAGAGCTCGGTTGATATGTCGAGCATCATGTCGATGTTGATGGGGCAGGGCAAGAGCAGCTCCAAAAAGAACAAGTCGGGCAAGGTCGAGAGCAAGGACCTAGTGACCGACATGGTGACGACCATGGCCGGCGATGCCAATCGCAACGACATGCGCGCCGTCAAGAAGTGGCTCGAGAGCAACCCGGGCGATCTCAACGATTACGTTTCGGATATCCAGTACACCTATTCCACGCCGATTGATGTGTACAAGAGCGACACCTCCGAGGGGGCCGTGCAGGTGAACCCGGCAACGGTGATGGACTCGCTCGGGTTCTCGACGAGCGGCAGCACGCAGAGCGAGATGATGAGCTCCATGAGCGCATCGGGCGGCAACAGCTATGACGTGTGGACGCAGCTGCTCTCGAACAAAAAGACCTGGAAGCGCGACTACGACGTGGTGGCTGGACGCATGCCGAAGAGCTGGAACGAGGTCGTGATCTATGTTGATGAGAACGATCGCATCTCGGACTACACCCTCTATGCGCTGGGGCTTCTTGATCAGAGCGACCTCAAGGGCATGATGGCCGATGTCGTGGCCGGCAAAGAGGTCGATAAGATCGAGAAGACGAGCTACACCTACGACGAGCTCATGGACCTCACCTTTAAGCTCATGCCAGAGACCTCTAAGTACGAGCAACAGGGGAGTGTGTGGGTCGATCGCTCGGACGATGCCAACTACATGACGAGCGTTGTCGATGCGGCCGAGACCGTAAAGGTTGTGGGCATCGTGCGCCCGAGCGCCGACAATTCGGGCGGCAGCAAATGGGGCGCGGTGCTCTATACGCCGGAGCTCATGGAGCGCATGGTGGCCGCGGTGGACGAGAGCGCCGTGGTGGCGGCGCAGCGTGCGAGCCAGGACGTCGATATCTTTACCGGGCTGCCGTTCCAGGACTCCGACGACGAGCTCACCATGGAGGGCATTCAGCAGATAATCGCCAAGATGCCCGCCGAGACCGCAGCGCAGGTGAGCGCTTATGTAGAGAATATGCGTCAGCAGGGGTCGAGCGACGAGCAGATCGTGGCGGCGTTCCAAAAGATGATGGATTCGAAGACCGACAACGCGAGCTACGACGGCAACCTGAGCAAGCTCGGCGTGGCAGACCTCGACGAGCCGTATGCGGTGAACATCTATCCCAAGGATTTTGAGGCTAAGGAGAAGATCGACGAGATCATCGAGCGCCATAACGACAAACTCAAGGATGCCGGAAAGGAAGACGAGCAGATTCGTTATACCGACCTGGTGGGCACCATGATGTCGAGCGTGACGGATATCGTGAACGCCATCACCTATATCTTGGTGGCGTTCGTGGCGATCTCGCTGGTGGTGAGTTCCATCATGATTGGCATCATCACCTATATCAGTGTGCTCGAGCGCACCAAGGAGATCGGCATCTTGCGCGCCATCGGCGCGAGCAAGCGCGACGTGAGCCGCGTCTTTAACGCCGAGACGTTCATCATCGGCCTGGTTGCCGGCCTTTTGGGCGTGGGGATCACGGCGCTTTTGGACATCCCCATCAACATCGTGATCGAGAAGGTCGCCGGCGTGGCGAACCTCGCGGCGGTGCCGGTCGGTGCGGGCGCGGCGCTCGTGCTCGTGAGCGTGCTGCTCACTCTGGTGGGCGGGCTCATTCCGAGCCGAATCGCGGCCAAAAAGGATTCGGTCGCGGCACTCAGGAGCGAGTAGCGATATTTGGACGGCGCGTGCTGGCAAGCGGCACGCGCCGTTTTTGTTGCTGATGGGTTTGGCGGGCCGACGTCGGCGCGGGCGGCGCCCGGTATCGCCCTTGCGTCGTCGTGTCGATGCTGTTTCGTACCTTGTACTCCACCACGCTAAAGTGTATGATTCTCACCGTCGAACATAGCACTTTAGTTAGCTAAAGTATTTGGAAGGATGCATATGAACACCAACATCTCCCGCCGTGGATTTATCGGCCTTGCCGGCTCTGCTGCCGCCGTGCTCGGTCTCGGTCTTGTAGGCTGCGGCGGAAGCTCGAGCGCCGGCTCCACCTCCGCCTCTGCCGGTAAGGTCGAGGGTGCGGCCGTGACCAAAAAGCTGGTCGTTGGCTTTGACCAGGAGTATCCGCCCTATGGCTTTAAGGGCGACGACGGCGAGTTCACCGGCTTTGACCTCGACCTCGCCCAGGCCGTTGCCGACAAGCAGGGCTGGAAGGTCAAGCTCGAGGCCATCGACTGGGATGCCAAGGACACGCTCCTCAACTCCGGCGCCATCAACTGCATCTGGAACGGCTTTACCAAGGAGGGCCGCGAGGGCCAGTACACCTTCTCGGAGAGCTACATGCTCAACGAGCAGGTCATCGTGGTCAAAAAGGACAGCTGCATCGAGGATTGGAAGGGCCTTGCCGACAAGGCGGTCGTGACCCAGACCGATTCGGCCGCCCAGGACGTGCTCGAGGGCGATCAGAAGAAGCTCACCGCCACCTTTGCGGGCGGCGAGGTGCAGACCATCGGCGACTACAACACCGCCTTTATGCAGCTCGAGTCGGGCGCGGTCGACGCCGTGGCCTGCGACCTCTCGGTTGCCGCCTACCAGCTTGCCGCCAAGCCCGACGCCTACACGCAGCTCAAGAAGCCGCTCTCGGAGGAGCACTACGCCGTGGGCTTTAAGAAGGGCGACAAGAAGACCGCCAAGGCCGTTAACGAGAGCCTCAAGGAGCTCTACGCTGACGGCACCGTCGAGCAGCTCTGCGAAAAGTACGCGAGCTATGGCATGAGCTACGACAACTGGATTCTTAAGTAAGAGGCCGCACGTCCGGTACCGCCCGCGCGCTCGCGCGTTGGCCTAAAATCGTTCAGACGGCAAGACGCCCGGGGTCGCAAAACGCGGCTCCGGGCTTGCGCATGAAAGCGAGGACTCGTGTCCATACAGGTGATGATGCAGATGCTTGGCCAGGGTTTTCTGGTCTCGCTGCAGGTGTTTGTCCTGACGCTCGTCGGGTCGGTGCCACTCGGCATCCCGCTCGCGTTCATGCGCATGAGCAAGTTTGCGCCGCTGCGCTGGATCGCGCGTGTGTACATCTCGATCATGCGCGGCACCCCGCTCATGCTGCAGATGTTCGCCATCTACTTTGCGCCCTACTACGTGTTTGGCATCTCGCTCACCACCGACTCCAAGTGGTATGCGTGCATCGTGGCGTTCATCATCAACTACGCGGCCTACTTTGCCGAGATCTACCGTTCGGGCCTGCAGTCGATTCCGCGCGGTCAGTACGAGGCGGCCGAGGTGCTCGGCTACACCAAAGCGCAGACCTTCTTCTACATCGTGCTGCCGCAGGTGTTCAAGCGGATCTTGCCTGCCATGGGCAACGAGATCATCACGCTGGTCAAGGACACCTCGCTGGCCTTTGCAATCGGTGTGGCCGAGATGTTCTCGACCGCCAAGGCGCTCGTGGCCTCGCAAGTGAGCATGGTGCCGTTCGCCATCGCCGCGGCGATCTACTGGGTGTTCAACTTTGTGGTTGAGATGGCGCTCGGTCAGTGCGAGAAGAAGCTCGATTACTACCACGACTAGGCCGCCCGTCGTTTTGACGAATCGCGCGCGGCGGGGCGCTTGGTTCGCGTCCGTCGCATGCGCCTGTGCCCGTGCAAGTCGTCCCGCCCGAACATGGAGGATGTCATGGCAGATGCCGTTATGAAGATCAAGAACGCCCGCAAGGCGTTCGGCGATAACGAGGTCCTCAAGGACATTTCGCTCGAGGTGAGCCGCGGCGAGGTCGTGGCGATTATCGGCCCCTCGGGTGGCGGCAAGTCGACTCTGCTCCGCTGCGCCACCATGCTCGAGACCCTCGACGGCGGTTCGCTCTCGTTTGGCGACGTTTCGGTTGCCGCCGATGAGGGCGGTCGCGCGGTCTATGCCAAGGGCGACGCCGCGCAGCGCGCCCGTACGCACTTTGGCCTGGTGTTTCAGAACTACAACCTGTTCCCGCACTATACGGTGCTTCGCAACATCTCCGATGCTCCCGTGCGCGTGCAGAAAAAATCGCGCGCCGAGGCCGAGGAGCATGCCCGCGAGCTCATTGCCAAGATGGGCCTCACCGGTAACGAGAACAAAGTGCCCTGCGAGCTTTCGGGCGGTCAGCAACAGCGTGTGAGCATCGCCCGCGCGCTCGCCCTCAACCCCGAAATCCTCTTTTTTGACGAGCCGACCTCAGCGCTCGACCCCGAACTCACCGCCGAGGTGCTGCGCGTGATCAAGGGCCTCGCTGCCGAGAACATGACGATGGTGATCGTGACGCATGCCATGCAGTTTGCGCGCGACGTGGCCGACCGCGTGGTCTTTATGGACGGCGGCCGCATCGTCGAGGAAGGCCCGGCCAAGCAGGTCATCGACAACCCGCGCGAGGCCCGCACCCGCGAGTTCCTCTCGCGCATCGACGGATAGCGACCGGCGCGCCGCGCTTGCCGAAAGGCCAGAAAGCCCTGGGGCCCCTGCGGGTAGGGTGAGGCCAAGGATATCGGTTGGCGCGGCGGCACGGACCCGTTCGGCCTGCTCCTCGATCGGCTGCCCTGCGCCTTCCTCGATGCGCGTGCGCGTGCGCGCCGCGGTAAGGAGGTCAGCCATGGGTGCTCCCAAAACCGGCAACGTAAGGAACGTGGTGCTCGTAGGCCAAGGCGGGGTGGGCAAGACCTCGCTCGCGGAGGCCATGCTCCACCTA
>CAVDZW010000125.1:0-1926 GCA_963613305.1 bacterium
CACTTGACGATCATCGATGTCTTAGCCACTTATTTCCTCCTCACATTGAGTATTTCTCGCGGGAGGCCGCCGACCCCTTGTGAGCCGGCGGCCGCTCCGCAGATGAACCAGTTATTTCTTGAACGGGAAGCCGAAGCCGTCGAGCAGCGCGCGGGCCTCCTCATCGGTGTTGGCGGTGGTGACGATGGTGATGTCCATGCCGCGCTGGTGATCGACGGAGTCGAAATCGATCTCGGGGAAGATGAGCTGCTCGGTGACGCCCATGGAGAAGTTGCCACGGCCGTCGAAGGACTTGGCGGAGATGCCGCGGAAGTCGCGGATACGGGGGATGGCGACGGAGGTCAGGCGATCGAAGAACTCCCACATGCGGTCGCCGCGGAGGGTGACCTTGCAGCCGATGGGCATACCCTCGCGCAGGCGGAAGGTAGCGATGGACTTGCGGGCACGGGTGATCATCGGCTGCTGGCCGGTGATGGTGCGCAGGTCGCGCACGGCGCCGTCGATGGCCTTGGAATCGGTAGCGGCCTCGCCGACACCCATGTTCACGACGATCTTCTCGAACTTCGGGATCATCATGACGTTCTTGTAGCCGAACTTCTCCTGAAGCTGGCCCTTGACCTCGTCGTTGTACTTGGTCTTAAGACGCGGTACGTACTTATCTGCCATTTTCACTCCTTTAGGGGTTTTAAGCACGGGGCTTGGCCTCACGCCCAAAAGGCGGGGTTGTCCTCGTGCCTCCTGTGGCCACGGTGCGCGCCCTAATGGCGGGGGCGGCATCGCAAAATCGCCAGCAGGAGCCGACAAAACAGTCGTTACTATACGCGCTCGCCGGCGTATGCGCCAGAAAAACCTCGCGAGCTGCACAAATCCACAAGGTACGCACGAGGTCGGGAACCTGCGCACCGGGCACGACCCACCGTCCGGCTCACATGCCGGCATTGTGCAGGATGTCGCATCGGTTGCTCTAAGCGATGGCCCATGCTCAAGGGCCTAAGTCCCCCTGTTTATACAAGCTCTACCCTCGAGACGATTTGTACGTTCAAGGCACCCATTTTTAGGGAACAAGACCCTATAATCAAATGGCTGCCGAGGGAAGGGGGCGATATGCCGCTTTATGACGAATCCGCCGAGAACGATGTCGGGACCGACCGGGTTGCCCCAGCGCATTTGAGGGGCGAGGACAAGCGCGACGTTCTCGAAGAGGACGCCACCGCTAAGACCGATAATTCAACGCGCAACTCCCTCGCCACGGCCGCCGAGGCCCCCGTTGACGCGCCGGCCGACGACCGAAACGCCGAGAGCGCCTTCGTGCGGCCCCGCGCGCTTCATATGCGGCAGCCCGCACCGGAACACGCAAACGCCTCGCCCGAAGAGACGCTCGTGCTTACCGCCGACGACCTACGTTACCTGAGCGAGCTCGAAGCCGCGCAAAACGCCGCGCGTGATGCCGCACCCGACGACGGAAACGTCCAGCCCGAAGTGGATGGCGAGCAGCCTTCTGGCGATAGCGGCGTTTTTCATGCTGGCGACCAGCACCCCGCTGTCGATGACGCTCCCTCCAGCGAGGTGGACGCAAGCGAACGGGACATCGTCGTTGAGGGCCCGGGGCTCTCCGGTTATGGCACGCGCCAGATCACCCGCAACGAGCTCCTCGACGAATACGAATCGATGGACGGCCTTTTGCACGAAGACCCGCCACCGCGACTCTCCCCGCACGGTAAGGTCGCGCTCGTGGTGGCCGTTCTCTCGCTTCTCATCATCATCGCGTTCGAGGGCTTCTTTTTGTTCAATGCCAAGAGCTGCACGCCCTCGCAGGGCGGAGACGAATCGCAGGCCTCGAGTTTCCTCGATGTGGAACCGCTCAAACGCGACCCGAACGTCGACCGTTCGTAGGCCAGGAGAGGGACGCACCATCGGGCCGCACCA
>CAVDZW010000125.1:1936-20428 GCA_963613305.1 bacterium
CCTCGAACATATGCAAGAAGCGCTCTCGCATGTTTTCGCGAGAGCGCTTCTTTCGTTCTGGCTGAATTGCTTCGCGCTATGCCACGCATAAAGAGCCCCGAAGCACCTGGGTGCCGCGGGGCCCTTGCTCGGAGCTATGCAAGCGCTTCCTGGGAGCGGGGCGCCATCTGGTCCGCGTCGTCCTCGACGGGCTGCGCGGAGCCAAAGCCGAGGATCGCGTAGAAGATCGTGGGCAGGATCACGAGGCCGACGGTAAAGCCCGTACCCTTACCAAAGCGCTTGGCGACCTGGTTAAGGACGATGCAGCGGATCACGAAGAGGGCCACGCCGCAAGCGCCGGCGAGCATCTGGAAGGAGTCGCCGTCGATGGCGCCAAAGAGGTAGCTCACGGCGTCGAGCGCGGTAAAGGCGATGCAGAGGGCCTGAGCGCAGCCGGCGGCGCTGGAGAGCACCCACTCGCTGTAGACGGGAACGATCTGCGACCATCCGGCACCGCCCATCTTCTTGACCATCTTCCAGCGGGCAACGACGTTGATGACCGCGAGGATTACAAGGATGAGAATGGCCACGATGGTGAATGCGCCGATGACGGCGAACAGCGCGTTGCTGTCGGAACTCACGAGCGTACCGTCCACGTTGGCCTGCTCAAGAATCTGCTCAAGGGTCATGTCTTCCATGGTTCTTTCCTTTCAATTAAGGCCCTTAGGCCTTTGACCTTCTTGCTGGCACAAGTGTAGCCGCCTCAAAAAGAGTGGACCCCCTTGCGGAAGTCCACCTTTTGTTTAGAAGCCTAATCCCGCGCGTGTGTTCACGCCCAGTTGAGGAAAAGTCCCCGCAGTCCCCCGCTATTTGTGTTAATCGAGCTCGCGCAGGCCCTGGCAGAGTTCCCAGTACTCGCCGTGCTGGGCGTAAAGCTCCTCATGTGTGCCGCGCTCGATGATCTCGCCGTGCTCGAGCACCATGATGGCGTCGGCGTCGCGCACCGTCGAGAGGCGATGGGCGATCATGAAGGTCGTGCGACCCTGCATGATGCGATCCATGCCGCGCTCGATGAGCTTTTCGGTACGCGTGTCGATCGAGCTCGTGGCCTCGTCCAAGATGAGCACGGGAGGGTCGGCCACGGCCACGCGCGCGATGGCCAAAAGCTGGCGCTGGCCCTGGCTGAGATTCGCGCCGTCGGCCGTGACGGGCGTGTCGTAGCCGCGCGGCAGACGACGGATGAACGAGTCGGCGCATGCGGCGCGAGCAGCCTCGCGCACCTCCTCGTCGGTAGCATCGAGCTTGCCGAACCGGATGTTCTCGGCGATGGTGCCGCTGAACAGGTGCGTATCTTGCAGCACGATACCGAGCGACGCGCGCAGGTCGGATTTGGCGATGTGGCGCACGTCGATGCCGTCGTAGGTGATCTCGCCCGCATCGACCTCGTAAAAACGGTTGATGAGATTGGTGATGGTCGTCTTGCCCGCGCCCGTGGAGCCCACGAAGGCGATCTTTTGCCCCGGATGCGCGAACAGGTCGAGCCCGGTGAGCACGCGATGCCCCGGCACGTACGAGAAGTCGACCGCATGAAAGCGAACGTCGCCCGTGAGCGGCACGATGCCGCAGGTGAGCTCGGTGCCGTCAGCTGCAAGCGCTCTCCCCCGCTCGTCCACGCGCTTAACATCGTGCAGGTGTCCGAAGACGCCGACACCCTTGCCCTCGGGAATCTTCCAGCCCCAAGCGTCGGCCGCCGTCTGCACGAGCTCAACGCAACCGTCATCCACCTCGGGCTCAAGATCCATGGCCGCAAACAGGCGCTCGGCGCCGGCAAGCGCGTTCAGCAAAAAGTTGCCGAGCTGCGTGAACTGGTTGATAGGCATGGCGGCCTGGCGCACGAACACCAGGTAGCTCGCGAGCGCACCCACATCGGCCAAGCCGGCCAGGGCCAAAAAGCCGCCCGCCACCGCGACCACAGCGTAGTTGGCGTAGCCGATGATCACAGTCACCGGGACCATCGACGCGGCATAAGCCTGGGCGGCCGTGCCCGTTTGACGCAGCTCCTCGTTGCGCTTCGCAAAGGCGGCGAGGTTGGCCTGCTCATGATTAAAGACCTTGATGACCTTTTGGCCCGAGACCATCTCCTCGATATAGCCGTCGAGCTCGCCGAGGGACTCCTGCTGCCGACTGAAAAACCGCTTGGAGCGCGTTCCCGAGTAACGCACGAACAGCACGATCGCCGCGTCGCACACGATCGTGATGATGGTGAGCTGCCAGTTGAGCACGAGAAGCAGGACCATGGTGCCGATCATCTGGATCGTGGCCTGGATGATATTCGCAAAGCTGTTGTTGAGCGCCTCCGACACTGTGTCGACGTCGTTGGTGAAGAAGCTCATGATGTCGCCCGAGCGCGTGGAGTCGAAGTACGAGAGCGGCAGGGTCTGGATATGCTCGAACAGGTCGGCACGGATATCGGAGACCACGCGCTGGGCCGCGCGCACCATGATCTGGGTGTAGCCGAGAGCCGAGAGCGCGCCCGTCGCGTACACGATCGCCATCACGACGATCTGGCTCGTGAGCAGCGTGATTCCGCCCGTCGCGAGCCCGTTCACGATGGGGCGGATCATATAGGTGCCCACGAGGTTCGCGAGCGCGGCAACGCTCGCCAGCACGCCCACGACCACCAGGCTGATCTTGGCGTGACCCATATAGGTGAGCAAGCGCTCGAGCGTGCGCTTGAGGTTTTGCGGGCGCGCCTGTGCTGCGGTCTTAGGCATCGGCCTCGCCTCCTTTCGAGCGAACGGCATCCTGCACGGGGGCCGCCGCGACTGCGCCCGCAGGCGCGTCTTCTGCGAACTCCATCTGGCTCGCATAGATCTCTTGATAGATGTTGTCGCGCTCCATGAGCTCGGCATGTGTGCCCGTGCCGTGCACGCGGCCGTCGTCGATGACCACGATGCGGTCGGCATCCATGACGCTCGTGATGCGCTGCGCGATGATGATCGTGGTCACATCGGGGATGCTGGCGAGGTTGGCGCGGATCTTAGCCTCGGTTGCCATATCGACCGCGCTCGTCGAGTCGTCGAAGACGAGCACGCGCGGGCGCTTGAGCAGGGTGCGCGTCGGTGGCATCGGGATTGCCCCAGAGCAGGTTCTCGCGCACCGTGCCGGTAAAGAGCACGTTCTTTTGCAGCACGACGCCCACGGCGTCGCGGAGCGCCACTAGGTCGTAGTCGCGCACGTCGTGCCCGCCGACCTCGACCGCACCCTCCGAAACATCGTAAAGGCGCGCGATCAGCTGTACGAGCGAGCTCTTGCCCGAGCCCGTACCGCCGAGCACGCCGACGGTGGAGCCCGCCTCGATCGCAAGGTCGATGTGCTCGAGCACGCTCTCCTCGGCATCCGTACGGTACTTAAAGCTCACGTCCTTGAACGCGATTGAGCCGTCCGGTACCGTGCGCAGGGCATCGCCGGTGGCAGGGCTTTTGATCTGCGGCTCCTCGTCGAGCACCTCGGCGATACGCTCGACGCTCGTGAGCGCACGCGTGAGCAGCAAAAAGACGTTCGAGATCATCATGAGCGAGTTCATGATGAGCAGCACGTAGCTCATGAAGCCCGTGAGCGCACCCACGCCGAGCTCGCCGCGCAAGATCATCTGCCCACCGAACCAGAGCACACCGGTCGCCGCTGCGTACATGGCCGCCTGAAACGCCGGCAGGTTGAGCACGGCGGTGCCGAAGGTGCGCGTTGAGGTGGCCGCTAGCTCGGAGTTGACGCGCCCGAACTTCTCGCACTCGTGCTCGGCGCGCACATAGGCCTTGACGGCGCGGACAGCCGTGAGGTTCTCCTGCACCGTGCCGTTCAGATGGTCCATCGAGGTCTGGAGCTGGCGGTACATCGGCCCCACGCGCACGGTGATGACGGCAAGCACCACCGCGAGGACCGGCAGGATGCAGACGAATACCATGGCAAGCGAGTCGCTCAGCATAAAGGCGTAGACGAGACCCATGATGAGCAGCACCGGCCCACGCGCGAGCGGGCGAAACCCGTTGATGATGGCGTTTTGGATGACCGTGATGTCGGTGGTCATGCGCGTGACGAGCGAGCTCGTCTCATATTCGTCGAGATTGCCGAAGGCCAGGGTCTGGATCTTTTCGTACTCCGCCTGGCGCAGGTTGGAACCGAGCCCCACGGCGACGCGCGCCGAAAAGCGCGCATAACCGAGACCGAGGCCCAGCGAAATGACAGCGCAAACGAGCATAAGCGCGCCCTGGCGCAAGATGAGGGCGACGTCGCCCGTGGGCACGCCGGTATCGATGATCTCGGACATGAGGACGGGGATGAAGAGCTCGAGGGAGGTCTCGATCACCACAAAGCCGATGCCGACGATGCCATCGCGTCGGTATTCGCCCAAGTACGAGAGGAGACGGCGAACGTTATTCATGCTGAGGTGCCTCCCCCGTCGCAGTGCGGTCGAGTTCGGCCGTGGCATTGTCGCGTACGCGGTCGAGCATATCGGCGAGCTGCTCGCGCTCGGCGGCGCTGAAGCCCGCGAGCATCACGTCGTCAACGCGGGCGCATTCGCGGTCCCACACCTGGATCGCGGCGCGCCCCTTGTCGGTAAGGTCAAGCGCCCGCGTGCGACGATCGCGCCCCGGCACCGCTGCGAGAAAACCGTTCTTCTCGAGCTGGTCGAGCATGCGCGACACGGCAGAGGGGTCGATCACGAAGAACTGCGCGATCTCGCGCTGCGTGCTCACGCCGTGGACCGCGATGTAGGAGAGTACACGCGGCTGCCCCGGCCCCAGGCCGAGCTCGCGGGCCACGGCGCGCGTGCTGCTCTTCATGAGATGGAATGCGCGCGAGAGGCGCATGTGCATGTCGGTGAGCGAGTAGCCGAACTCCGGCTGTCGCTCCGCTTTTGCTTGCTTGGGCATTCAGCGGCTCCTTGACATATCAATTGTTGACGACGCATGTATTATGCGCCCAAAGCATGACATGTCAAGGAATCTCACGCGGGTTCTGCAGCAAGTTGCGCGTGCGCGCGGTCTCCCGGCGCACGCACGCGCAACCATGCGGCGATGAGCGCGCTGGGAGACCGGCTCAAACTAAACCGCCATCTATTCAGTTGGAACCTTACCGGTGGCGAGGATCTGCTCGAGCTCATCCTCGTTGAGCACGGGAACGCCGAGCTGCTCAGCCTTGGTGAGCTTGGAGCCCGCCTTGGGACCGGCCACCACGTAGCTCGTCTTTTTTGAAACGCTGCCCGAGACCTTGGCACCCAAGAGCTTGAGTGCCTCCCCCGCCTCAGCACGCGAGCGCTTCTCGAGGGTGCCCGTGAGAACGAACGTGAGCCCTGCGAGCGGCTGCTCGTCGGCGAGCTCGGTGGCAACGCCCGTGGCCTCGGCCGCACGCGCCTGAGCGGCACCAAGGTCTTCCTCGAGAGAGAGGCCGGCCTTGCGCAGGCGCTCGAGCACCTCGAGATTCTCGGGGACGGAGAGGAACTGCTCGATGCTCTGGGCGATCTTGGGGCCGATACCCTCGCAGGCGGCGATGTCGTCCTCGCTTGCCGAAACGAGGGCATCGATGGTCAGGAAACGCCGCGCGATCACCTCGCCCACGCTCTTTCCCACGTGGCGTATGCCGAGCGCAAAGAGCACGCGCCCGAGCGGCTGCTCCCTGGAGCGCGCGAGCTCGGCCACGACCTTCTCGGCCGTCTTGGTGCCCACAGGAATGGGATCGCCCGCCGTGATGCCACGCTTGGCGTTGTCGGCCGTGTAGCGGCGCCCGGTGGAGAGGCCCGCGATGTCGTCGACGGTGAGCTTGTAGAAATCGCTCACGTCATGCAGAAGACCCGCCTCGATCATCTTGTCGACGAGCTCCTCGCCCACGCCGTCCACGTCCATGCAGCCACGGCTCACCCAATGGAGCAGGCGCTCCTTGAGCTGCGCCGGGCAATCGATGGAGACGCAGCGGTAAGCGACCTCGCCCTCCTCGTGCACCACGGGAGCGCCGCACGCGGGGCAGACCTCGGGCATCTGCCACTCGCAGGCCCCCTCGGGTCGAAGCTCGAGCACGGGCCCCACGACCTCAGGGATGACGTCGCCCGCTTTGTGCACGACGATCGTGTCGCCCACGCGCACGTTCTTGCGGCGCACCTCGTCGATGTTGTGGAGCGTGGCGCGCGCGATGGTGGAGCCGGCCACGCTCACCGGGTCGAACTCCGCCACGGGCGTGAGCACGCCGGTGCGGCCCACCTGCACGCGGATCTCGCGCAGGACGGTGCGCTTCTCCTCCGGCGGAAACTTGAAGGCGATCGCCCAACGCGGGGCGCGCGCCGTAAAGCCGAGCTCGCCCTGCTGAGCGAACGAGTCGACCTTGACGACCACGCCGTCGATGTCGTAATCGAGATCACCACGATGCTCGAGCGCGTCGGCGCAGAAGGCATGCACCTCGGCGGGCGTGTTGCAGCGAGCGACGTTGGGGTTGACCGAGAACCCGGCCGAGCCGAGCCAGTCGAGGAACTCGCGCTGGCTGTGTACATGCAAGGGGTCGGTATCGGCGGCGGCATAGATAAAGGTCGCAAGATCGCGCCCGGCCGTGACCTTGGGATCCTTTTGGCGCAAGCTGCCGGCGGCGGCGTTCCGCGGGTTCGCGAAGGGCGCGCGGCCCTCGGCGTCGGCCGCCTCGTTCAGGCGCGCAAAGCTCGCCTTGGGCATATAGACCTCGCCGCGCACCTCGATCGCGCGGTCGCGGTCGGCGCCCATGTGCGCGAGGGCCTCCTCGCTCAGATGCGCGGGGATATCGCGGATGGTGCGCACGTTGAGGGAGACATCCTCGCCCGTGGTGCCGTCGCCGCGCGTGGCCGCGCGCACAAAGGCCCCCTTTTCGTAGGTGAGTGCCACGCCGAGGCCATCGATCTTGAGCTCGCAGGTGTAGACGGCGTTGCCGGCACCGAGCGCCGTCTCGACGCGGGCGAGCCAGGCATCGAGCTCGTCGAGGTCCATGGCGTCATCCATGGAATACATGCGCGCCATGTGCGTGACGGGCGCGAACTGCGCGCTCACGTAGCCGCCCACGCGTTGTGTGTAGCTCTCGGAAACCACGAGGTCCGGATAGGCGGCCTCGATCTGCTGGAGTTCCACGAGCAGCTTGTCGAAGGCCGCATCGGTGATCTCGGGCGCATCGAGCATGTAGTAGCGGTAAGCATGGTAGTCGAGCTCGTGCCTGAGTTCGGCCGCGCGCACGCGCGCCTCGTCATGGGAGATGCCGATGCCGGGTACCGCCTCAGCGCCGCCCTCGGCCGCCCCGTACTCCCCGAAGAGATCCTGCTGGTCCATGCGCGCTCCTCCGCTCTCGTCTCAAACGCATAACAGGGTACCATCGCGCCGCGCGCCGCCGCGGCACGAAAAAGGGGCGCCCTCCTACGAGGACGCCCCGGGTCGCTTTGCGTTGGCGGCCGTGCCATGGTTCCGGCGAGCAGCCGACAGTACACCGCTATCGGCTAGTTGGAACGCGAGCTGTTGCCCCCGAGGAGCTCCTCGAGATACTGGCGCAGCTGGTCCTGCGAGAGGCCGTTTCCGCCGCCGTCGGCATTGGTGTTGTCGCCCGTGCTGGAGTTGGAGCTGCTCGACTGCTCGCTTTGCAGGTCCTCGTCGGAGCCGAGGGTGACCTCTACCTGCTTCTCGTCCTTGCCGCGGTAGAACGTGAGCGTGACCTTATCGCCCACGTCGTAGGAGCGCAGGCCGATGATCAGGCTGTCGGCGGAGGTGATCTCCTCGTCACCGAGCTTGGTGACGACGTCGCCCTTCTCGAGGCCGGCCTCGGCGGCAGGGCTGTCGTCGGTGACCGCGGCCACGTAGGCGCCGCTGGTGACGCTCAGGTTATAGGACTGAGCGTTGGCAGCGGTGACGGTGCCGAGCGTGACGCCGAGGTAAGCGTGCACGGGCGTCTTGCCGGCGATGATCTGCTTGGCGATCTTGACGGCGTAGTTGGCAGGAATCGCAAAGCCGACGCCCGAGCTGGAGCCCGAGTAGCTCTCGATGATCGAGTTGATGCCGATGAGCTTGCCCTCGCTGTTCACGAGCGCGCCGCCGGAGTTACCGGGGTTGATGGCGGCATCGGTCTGGATCATGTTGGCGTAGATGGACGTGCCGCTCGTAGAGGTGAGCGCGGTGGAGCGGTAGAGCGAGCTCACGATGCCCGTGGAGACGGACTGCTCGTTTCCGAAGGGGCTGCCGATGGCCATGACCCACTCGCCCACGGCGATCGAGCTGGAGTCGCCGACCTCGATCGGGGTGAGCTTGGACTTGTCGCAGTCCTTGAGCTTGATCACGGCAAGGTCGCTCGAGGAGTCGGAGCCGACGACCTCGGCCTCGTAGTTCTCGCCGTTCATGGAGACCGACATCGAGCTCGCGTCCTCGATCACGTGGTAGTTGGTGAGGATGTTGCCGTCGGTGTCGAGCACCACGCCGGAGCCGACGCCCGAGGCGCTGTCGGAACTCGAATCGGAGCTGGAGCCCTGCTGCCCCATGACCGAGCCGGTCTGGGCGCTATAGGTGGTGATGGAGACCACGGACGGCAGGCACTTGGCCGAGACGGCCTCGGCGAGCGTGGTGTCCTCGTCGGAGGCATTGATCTTGATGGTCTGGTTGCTCGAGGAGCTCGAGGCCTCGGCGCCGTTATCGGAGATCTGGAACGCGCCGCTCATGACGAGCGCGATCACGAGGATGGCGCCCACGACGCAGCCGGCAAGAGCGGTCACGAAGAGCGGGGCCTTCTTTGTCTTGGTCTTGACCACCGTGTGCTTGATGGTCTCGGTCGCGGGCGGCACGGTGCCGGCGGCACCGGTCTGGGCCGTGCCGTTATTCGCGGCGCCGGTCGGGTCGGCACCCATATAGGGCTGATTCACCGCCGTGCGCTGCTCGGTCGGCTCGACCTGGAGGCGCGGCGCCTGGCGCGTCGGCTCTGACCCGGACTCAAAGCCATCGGGCTGCTGGGACACGTTATCGGACATATCGATGTTCCTTTCGATGCTGATCAAGTCTGAACCGTTATACCCCAAGGTCTGGACGTCGCGGGTAAAAAGCGAGGACCGCAGAGAAACCTTAAGGTCGGGCTTAGGGCTCCTGCGGACGCATGGGCCCAAAACGGCGAGGACAAGCGAGCGCGGGCGAAGCGCCATAGAGAGCCTTAAAAACAAGCGGGGCCGTCGGCTCGATACCGACGACCCCGCTGCTAGGCAATACTATTCTGCACGTCGGCAGCCTCCCGCTCCGCGCGCTCCGAGCACATGGCAGCCATGTGCCTGCACAGCCCGGGCTAGTCCCTGAACAGGTAGCCCACGCCACGAACGGTGGTGATGTGCGCGGCGATCTGCGGGCCCACCTTGGAGCGGATGCGCCTGATGTGCACGTCGACCGTGCGCGTGCCGCCGCAGTACTCAAAGCCCCACACGCGGTGCAGCAGTACCTCGCGGCTGTATGCACGGTTGGGATGCGTGGCCAAAAAGCTCAGGAGCGAGTACTCCATGAGCGTGAGGTCCACGGGCTCGTCGTCGAGATAGACCTGGTAGGTGGCCAGGTTGATGACGAGATTGTCGATCTTGAGCACGTCGTCCACGGCCATGGCGTCCTCGTCGCCGAGCAGGCGCCGCACGCGGGCCTCGAGCTCAGAAGGCGTAGCTGTGGGGCAGATAAAGTCACCGCGCGCGTGCGAGGGCATGCGCAGCGAGGCGAGCGCCGAGTCGTCCACGATGAGGAGCATGGGGATGCTGCCGCGGTCCTCGAGCCATTTGGCGATCTGGTCGATGCGGTCGCTGCGGATGCCGTCGGCGTCGAGGATCAGCAGGTCGAAATCGTGGGCCGCCGTGGGTGAATCGGGCGTGGCCACATTCACCTCGGCACCCATGGTGGTGCTCAACGTGTGCGCGAACTCGTGAAAACGCGTGGTGCGCGCCATAAAGAGGATGCTTTTCTCGGACATGTCATGCCCCCTTTCCGATTAAGCCAGATAGCGGTCGAGTTCCCACTGCGAGATCGTGGAGGAGTACTCCTCCCACTCCTCGCGCTTTTTGGCGAGGAAGAACGAGTGGATGTGCTCGCCCAGGGCCTCCTTCATGAACTCGGAGTCCTCAAAGGCGTCGAGCGCCTCGTCGAGCGAGCGGGGCAGCGGCGTGTAGCCGGCCTCGAGCATCTGGCGGTCGGTGAGCTTGAGCGTCTCGGCCGTGATCTCGGGCGGCAGCTCGAGCTTGCGCTCGATGCCGTCGAGGCCGGCGGCAAGCGTCACGGCGTTCACGAGGTAAGGGCTTGCCATGGCATCGGGGCTGCGCAGCTCGATGCGCGTGGAGAGCTGCTTGCCGGGCTTGTAGGCGGGGATACGGATCATCGAGGCGCGGTTACGCAGGCCCCAGGTCGCCCACTGCGGCACGGTGTCGCCGCCGGTGGTGAGGCGCTTGTAGGAGTTCACCGTGGGGTTGGTGATGGCGCAGATCTCGCGGGCATGCGCGAGGATGCCCGCCATGTAGTGCTTGGCCGTCTCGGAGAGATGGTAGGTGGTGTCGTCCTCGCTCCAAAAGACGTTGTTGCCGTCGTGGTCGAAGAGCGACTGATGAAGGAACATCGCGCTGCCGTCCTCGCCCGCGATGGGCTTGGGCATGAACGAAGCGTGGCAGTCGTTCTCAAAGGCCTGCTGGGCGATGATGAGGCGCGCCGTGGTGATGGCATCGGACATCGTGAGGGCCTCGGCGTGGCGCAGCGAGATGCCGTGCTGGCTGCGGCAGGCCGCGTGGTAGGTGTACTCGACGGGCACCGACATCTTCTCGAGCATGAGCACGGTGTTGCGGCGCAGGTCGCGCGCGGAGTCCGAAACGGCGAGGTCGAAGTAGCCCGCGTTGTCGAGCGGCTCGGGCGTGCGCTCGTCGGGGAAGTAGTAGTACTCGAGCTCGGCGCCAACGTTCATGATGTAGCCGGCCTTTTCGGCCTTGTAGAACATCTGGCGCAGGGCCTCGCGCGGGTCGCCCGCAAAGGGGGCGCGGTCGGGCGTGCACACATCGCAGAACACGCGCGCCACGCCGTTGTGGCTCGGGCGCCACGGAAGCACCTGGAAGGTGGAGGGGTCGGGGAAGGCGAGCATGTCGGCCTCCTCCGGGGTGGCAAAGCCCTCGATGGCGGAGCCGTCAAAGCCGATGCCCTCCTCAAAGGCGACCTCGAGGTCCTCGGGGCTGATGGCGAAATTCTTGAGCTTGCCGAGAATATCGACGAACCAAAGCCTGACAAAGCGGATGTCGCGCTGCTCGACCGTGCGGAGCACGAAGTCGATGTTCTGCTGCTGATCCATAAGGTCCCCTCTCATGTTGCGGCCGCTCGGCGCGAGTGCGGCGCTCTGTTTCCGCTCGATGGCGAAACATGTCGGCAATGCGGCCCGTTACGTGCGATTTATTCGAAAAATCGGCAAATAGCGCCCACTTGATGCAGATACTATCGCAAATGATTGTTTCGGCCTCGTTACCGCCAGAGAATGAACATGCGTATCGACATGCGGACGGGCACAAGCCGCAGCCGGCAGGCGGCAAAAGCGGCGCGATGCACGATGCCTCCGCCTAAACGGCAGAGGCAGGCGAGTGGGGCGTGGGCGACGATCTTGAATTTACGGGGAGAGGGTCCCGCCCGCCAAACCTAGCGCGTGGAGGCGCGGACGATGACGTGGCCCGGGATCTCGAGGCGGGCGGGCGCGAGGTCGGAACCCTCGGCACCGGCGCGACCAAGAGAGGCGTCGATGCGCAAGGCCAGGCGATCGACCACGGCCTGCGAGAGCGCGTCGGTGTCTTGCGCGGCGCAGGTGACGCCGCCAAAGAGCGCACGGTTCCACGGATAGTCGTCAAAGGTCGCCACGCGCATGGCCTCGGGCAGAGCGGGGCCAAGCTGTGCCAGGCTCTCGACCAGGCGCAGGAACACCAGGCCGTTCACCGCGATGAGACCCAGGCGCGTGCCGGGCGCCTCCATGATGAGCCGGTCGAGCTCGTCGCTCCCCTGCCCCAGGCTCGCTACCTCGCCGTCAAGCCCGCGGCGCGCGAGCTCGGAGCAGAACGCCTCAGCGCGCTCGCGACGCACGGGGCTCGTGTCGGCCTCCTCGGTGAGCAGGACCAGGCGCTCCGAGCCTGCCTGCACGAGTTCGTCGACGAGACCTGCCACAAGCTGGCCGTTGTTGGAGGTCACCAGATCGACGCCACCCGCGGCGACGTCGCGGTCGAGCAGGACGAGCGGCACGCGCGCCGCCGTACGGACGATTCTGTCGTCGAGCCCGCCGCAAGTATTCACCGCGATGCCGTCGCAGCCGGCATCGACCAGGCGCACGAGCGCGGCCTCCTCGCGAGCGGGGTCGTTGGCGCTCACCGAGGTCATGAGCGCGTAGCCGCGCGCGTCGGCCGCAGACGAGAGCCCCTCGAGCACGGCGCTCGAGAACGGGTTGGCGATGTCTGCCAAGATCACGCCGAGCATGTAGGATTGCTCACTCCTGAGGTTGCGGGCCGAGGCGCGCGGACGGTAGCCCGTACGCTCGATCACCTCGGCGATGCGCGCGCGGGTCTCCTCGGTCATCTGGCCGGGACGGTCGTTGAGGTAGCGCGAGACCGTGGCCGGGCTCACGCCCGCCTGCTCGGCGATATCTTTGATCCTCATCCGCGCCATGGCGGCCTCCTCGTCGTCGTTTTATATGGGAGCGCGTACCGGCGGACGCGTTCGACAATGCCCGGACGCCCGCCCAACGTTCATGAGAGCTCGATGAGCCCCTCGTTCTCCCATGGGTACCCAAAAGGACCCGTCTCCATGCGAGCTCATCGCAAGGCCGGACCGACCGCTCCGATCACGCAGAAGGCGTCCGCACGGTAACCACAGCGCAGGAGCATCCGCTGAGCAGCGAAAACACCCGCTTGCAAACGGCTACGCCATCGGCTCGCGTGCCGGTCGCATGCACCGCTCAAGGCCCAAAAGTGAACGTTCACCATAAATTGAGGTGAAGTCGGTGAGAAATTGAAAAATCTCGCTTGCGATCCGTTGGGGCGAAGTATACTACAGCCAATTACGAAAGCGGTTTCGTAAATCGCTTTCGTAATGGTTGCGGCTTTGGAGCCAAAGGGTCCTGACTCCCCCTTATGCGCCGACCGCTGCAACCCTCTCCGTATATCGTCCGCCCGGAAAGGAGCGCATCTTGGATAGGAACTCTCTCGTTCTCGCCTTCGGTGAGATCATGATGAGGCTTTCGCCCAAGGACCACCTGCGTATCGAGCAGGCCACTGAATTCGACGTTCGCTACGGCGGCGCCGAGGCAAATACCGCCCTCTCCCTCGCCTACCAGGGCGACCGCGCGGCATATGTTTCCGTCGTGCCCGCAAACCGCCTGGGCAACTGCGCCCTGCGCAGCCTCACGGCCTGGGGCGTCGATACCTCGCGCGTCGTGCGCCAGGGCGACCGCCTCGGCTCCTACGTCTTTGAGGTTGGCGCCTCCCAGCGCGGCAACGGCTGTGTGTACGACCGCAAGTACTCCGCCATCAACCTCGCCGAGCGCTCCGTCTTCAACTGGGACGAGCTGCTCGAGGGCGTCGAGGTCTTCTATTTCTCCGGCGTGACCCCCGCCGTCTCCGACGAGATGGCCGCCGCCTGCGAGGAGGCCCTCATCGCCTGCCGCGAGCGCGGTATCACCACCGTCTGCGACGTCAACTACCGCGGCAAGATGTGGACTCCCGAAAAGTCCCAGCAGGTCATGAAGCGCCTGCTGCCCTACGTGGACATCTGCATCGCCAACGACGAGGACGCTCCCTCGGGCCTCGGCATGACCTGCGTTTCGGGTTCGCTTGCCCACGGCATCGACGAGCGCGACACCTATATCGAGATGGCCCGCCAGATCTGCGCCGAGTACGGCTGCAAAAAGGTCGCGAGCGTGGTCCGCAACATCCAGTGCGTGGAGCGCTCCCAGTGGATGGGCGCCCTTTATGACGCCGAGAGCGGAGAGCACTGGTTCTCCCCCGCCCACGATGTGCACGTGCTCGAGGGCGTTGCCGCCGGCGACGCGTTCAACGCAGGCCTTTTGCATGCCCTGCTCCACGGCATGGACGGGCAGAGCGCCATCGACTACGCCATCGCCGCGTCGATCCTCAAGCTCACCATCAAGGGCGACTCCAACCTCGTGACCGCCGACGAGATCGCCGCCGTGGCGGCCTCCGTGGGTGGCGGCACCCGCGTGGCTCGCTAGCCCCGCGCCATTCGCTTATCTCCCGGCCGACGTGTCCCCTTTGTCCCATTCCGGGCGCCTCGGCATCTCTCATAGGCCAGACGGGAAGGTCTCGTAAGACCGCTTTTGCCCTACAGAAAAGCAGTGCCTCCGATAACCCTTCCGAGACCTCCCAGACGGCCATCCTTACCTTTAGATATAGCTCCCAACAGAAGGGAATCCCATGTTCGATACGTTTTACGAAGAGCTCGAGGGTCTCGGCATCGTCCCCGTCGTCGTTCTCGAGAAGGTCGAGGACGCCGCTCTGCTCGCGCATGCCCTCATGGCCGCCGGCATGAAGTCCGCCGAGGTCACCTTCCGCACCGCTTGCGCCGCCGAGTGCATCGCCGCCATGGCCGAGGCCGAGCCCGAGATGTGCGTGGGCGCAGGCACCGTGCTCACCGTCGAGCAGGTCGACGCGGCTCGCGCGGCCGGCGCCAAGTTCATCGTCTCGCCGGGCTTTAACCCCGATGTCGTCAAGTACTGCATCGAGCTCGACCTGCCCGTGCTCCCCGGCACCGTGACCCCCTCCGAGGTCACCGCCGCCGTGAACCTCGGCCTCAAGGTCACCAAGTTCTTCCCCGCCGCTCAGTACGGCGGCCTCAACACCATCAAGGCCCTCGGCGCCGTGTTCGGCGGCCACCGCTTTATGCCCACCGGCGGCGTCTCCACCGGCAACGTGGAGGAGTACCTGAGCGACCCCGTCATCATCGCCTGCGGCGGCACCTGGATGGTCAAGCCCGCGATGTTCGCCGACGGCGATTTCTCCAAGGTGGAGCAGGTCGCCCGCGAGGCCATGGAGGTCGTGGCCAAGGTTCGCGGCTAAGCTGAACCCCGGGGCCCACGCTCCAACAAACAAGCTCTCTATCGCAGGGTGCGGCTCCGGCCGCGCCCTTTTTCAAGACGGCCCGGAAGCGTGCCGCATCCATCACGGACAAGAACCAAAACCGTCTTGTCGTGCTGATAGAACCTGACGGAAGCGACACACACCCGGGTCGTTTTGCGCGCAACGGCGTGGGCGATGGCACCGAATAGGTGCACTTCCGCTGGAAAGCTAGCCCCGCTCGTATTTTGTGGCCCTGCCCGCCCCTCGCTTCACAATCATCTTGCGGCTGAGCAAAGACTCCAATGCAGCCAGGGCGCGCGAACGGCTGAGGTCCGTTTTCTTCTCGATTTCACCGCGCGACAGTATTTGACCATTCGCCAATGCCGCGAGCACTTTACCTTCCTCATCTGACCCCTCGAATGCATCGACGACGGGAAGCGTGACGGAAACCACGCCGCCCCGCACGTCGAAGATTGGTTGGTTGATCGAATCCCGATATGCCTTCTTGATTCGCGCGATGCCCGTCCCAAACTTCTCGATATAACTCAGCTTGAGAAAAACCTCCGCGATGATCGGATTCCTGAGTACCGAGATTTGGCCGTACAGGTACTGCTCGGTCGTCAAACCGGAAGGCAGGCTGCCGGGAGAGGTTATGACAACGTGGTCGCCATACATGGCGACCTGGACGTTCGCCCTCACATCCCATGTCCTGTGCACCAGTGCGTTGGCCACGGCCTCGCGAAACGCCTCGAGGGGGATTCGCTCCTCTCGGACGCGCTCGGCGCCCTCGATGCGCTCATAGCAGAAGTACCGCGCAAACATCTCGATCGCCCTATCCACCTGTTGGATCGCAGAAATCCCGGCCGTCGTCTCCCGGTCCATGATCACATCTTCCGTGTCGCCAAAACGAACGCAATCGATACCCGGAAAATCATTCTCGTCCGCCAAAATCGCCGCGGCGTTGGTGTATCCATCCCTGTCGAGCAGGCGCAACGTCTTCATGATGTCCGGCGTAAGTTTCGAAATGCCAAGATGTTCGATGCACTTCTTCTCAAGCGTATAAAAACCCAGGTCCTGCTTTTTCGAGGTCAGAGCGTCGAAAGTCAAATTGCTGCCCTCGAGCGTCAACCTGCCGTACTCGAGTCGATCGACCTCGACCGTAGCCGAGTCGTTTCGTTTGTATGCCTTCCCCTTACTTCGGTAAGGCTTGTCCTGGCCCTCGT
This sequence comes from bacterium, assembly GCA_963613305.1. Classification (GTDB taxonomy): domain Bacteria; phylum Actinomycetota; class Coriobacteriia; order Coriobacteriales; family Coriobacteriaceae; genus Collinsella. Next base: position 18,227 of record CAVDZW010000125.1, read on the forward strand.
AAACCGTAAGCGTCACCGTGCCGCTCTTCTCATTGGGCTCCAGCGAATACCGCGGCGAGGGATCGAGACTGTCGTTAATCATGTTCTCGATACGCAGGCAATCCGCAATCGGATCGGAAAGACCGACGACATCGCCCTCGTCGTTGATGCCGAACTCGATACTGCCCGTTCCGTAATTGGCATAGGCGCTTACCGTTTTCAAAAAGGTCGGGGTGACGCTCTCTTTGTATTCGACTGTGGGGCTTTCTCTAACGACCATAAACACGACCTGCTTCGAATCGTACTTACTTTGCTTGAATTATAAGACGATTCGTCTTTTTGTACGATTATCTCCATACGATTCGTCAAATCGTCCGATACGATACCGTACGAAAAGACGAATCGTACGGAATCGTATCGGACGATTGGCGGTCGAGAGCGCTCACACTCCGCTATAGGTCGCTATAGGTCGCTATACGTTGCTATATCTTGCTATAACTTCCTTCGCGATTCCCTACATGCGCGATTATCTCAACGACCGTCGTGTCGAGCTCTTAGCCGAGTTGTAGGGATAAACACGCCAGCCGCCTTCTCAAAAAAGAAGCGCGTGAGAGACCGATTGGGCACAAAACGTGCCGTTTCGGTCTCTCATGCGCCTGTTTTATATAACAAGGGTTGGGGAGCGTTCGGGCTTTTTCGAAAACGAAGGCAAGCCCGATACGTGAGCACACTACTCCATGTAGCCGCCCTGAATGGCAGAGACGGCATGCTCGGTAAAGAACTTGAGCGTACCGGAGGTGTAGCGATTGGGCTTGGGCTCCCAGGCGGCACGACGCTCGCTGAGCACCGCGTCGACCTCGGCAGGTTCCATCTCCTTGCCGGCGATGCCCACGATATCGAGCGAGCGCCCGGGGATATTGATTCGAATGAGATCGCCCTCCTCGACGAGCGCGATGGGGCCGCCCACGGCAGCCTCGGGCGAAACATGGCCGATGGCCGGACCCTTGGATGCGCCGGAGAAGCGCCCGTCGGTGATGAGCGCGATGCTCGCACCCAGCTCGGCATCACTCGCGATGGCCTCGGTGGTATAGAACATCTCGGGCATACCCGAACCCTTGGGGCCCTCGTAGCGGATGATCACGGCGTCGCCCGGCTTGATCTCGTGCGTGAGCACGGCGTGGATGGCATCTTCCTCGCAGTCGAACGGGCGGGCACGCAGCGTGGCCTCGAACATCTCGCGCGGAACGACCGTGTGCTTGACCACGGCGCCCTCGGGGGCAAGGTTGCCGTGCAGGATGGCGATAGAGCCGTCGGTGCCGATCGCCTGGTCGAACGGACGGATGATATCCTCGCGGCTGATGCCCCATTTTTCGAGATAGGCACCGCACTTCTCGTAGTAACCGTTGGCCTTGAGGTCCTCGAGGTTCTCGCCGAGCGTCTTGCCGGTGACGGTCATCACATCGAGATGGAGCATCGACTTGATCTCCTCCATGATGCGCGGCACGCCGCCCGCATAATAGAAGAACTGCGCCGGCCACTCCCCCGCCGGGCGAACGTTCAGCAGGTAGTGGGCACCGCGATGCAGGCGGTCGAAGTCGTCGGCAGACATCTCGATGCCGAACTCGCGGGCGATCGCCGGAATATGCAGCAGCGAGTTGGTGGAGCCCGAAATGGCACCGTGAACCATGATGAGGTTCTCGAACGACTCCTTGGTCACGATGTCGCGCGGGCAGAGGTTGTGCTCAGAGAGCCACACGGACTGGCGGCCGGCCTCGCGGGCGAACTCACGCAGATCGGCGCTCGTGGCGGGCAGCAGGGCGGTGCCAGGAAGCATGAGGCCCAGCGCCTCGGCCGTGACCTGCATGGTAGAGGCCGTGCCCATGAACGAGCAGGCACCGCAGCTGGGGCAGGCGTTGTGCTTGGCGAATTCAAGCTCCTCGCGCGAGATCTCGCCGCGCTCGTAGCGAGCCGAGATGGCGCCGAGCTGCTCAAGGGTAAGCAGGTCGGGGCCCGCGTCCATCACGCCGCCGGTGACGACGATCGAGGGGATGTTGATGCGCCCCATGGCCATGAGGTTCGCAGGCAGGCCCTTGTCGCAGCTCGCAACAAAGACGCCGGCGTCGAACGGGGTGGCCTTGGCGTGGATCTCGATCATGTTGGCGATCATATCGCGGCTCGGCAGCGAGTAGTTGATGCCGTCGTGGCCCTGGGCCTCGCCGTCGC
>CAVDZW010000126.1:0-2321 GCA_963613305.1 bacterium
GCGAGCCGGGCACCAACGGCCAGCACGCCTTCTACCAGCTGATCCACCAGGGCACTTCGATGGTCCCCGCCGACTTCATCGCCTTTGCCAACACGCCGAACCCCGCCAAGGACGGCGAGCAGGACGTGCACGAGCTCTTCCTCGGCAATTTCCTCGCCCAGACCAAGGCCCTCGCCTTCGGCAAGACGGCCGACGAGGTCCGCGCCGAGGGTACGCCCGAGGAGATCGTGCCGGCGCGCTGCTTCGAGGGCAACCGTCCGACCACCTCGATCTTCGGCGACACGCTGACTCCGTACTCGCTCGGCGAGCTCATCGCCCTCTACGAGCACATTACCTTCACCGAGGGCACCGTGTGGGGCATCGACTCGTTCGACCAGTGGGGCGTGGAGCTCGGCAAGCAGCTCGCCAAGCAGATCACCCCGGCCATCCACGACGACGCGGCCCTCGCTGAGCAGGACGCCTCCACGCGTGCGCTCATCGAGTTCTATCGCGCTCACCGCAAGTAGCGACAAGCTGTAAATATCGGCAAACCGACAGGTATTCTTAGAATAGCGACGGTTTTTGAGGCGCTCGGCTCTGTCCGGGCGCCTTTTTGCTGTTCAGGGCCTGCTTTCTCGCGAATCTTTACTCAGTCCCTCGCACGTTTGCGCGCCTCGGCATTTATAATGCTCGGGAGAAATCGGGACCCGACCGGGGAGGCCACATGCCCATCAAAGCAATTGCGATGGATATCGACGGAACGCTCACGAACGACGAGAAGGTCATCACGCCGCGCACGCGCGAGCGCCTGCTCGAGGCACAGGAGAGCGGCATCAAGCTGCTGCTCGCCTCGGGGCGCCCGGCTCAGGGCCTCAAGCGCCTGGCCCGCGAGCTCGAGCTCGATACGCACGACGGCCTGCTCGTGTGCTTTAACGGCGCCTGCGTGATCGATGCACAGACCGACGAGGTACTCTTTGACCAGCCCATGCCGGCCGACGAGCTCTGCCGTCTCATCGAGCACCTGCGCAACTTTGACGTGATCCCCTGGATCACCCAGGGCAAGTACCTCTACACCGAGGAAGCATTCCGCTGCATGATCGAGCTACGCGACGGCAGCAAGAAGAATATCGTCAAGTACGAGCGCGATATGTGCGACATGCTCATCCGCGAGGTCGAGGACCTCTGTGAGGTGGCGCGTACCCTTCCCGTCGACAAGCTTCTCACGGCCGCCGATCCGGTCTACCTCGAGGCGCACCACGAGGAGATGTACGCACCCTTTAAGGACGCCCTCAACGGCATGTTCACGGCCGACTGGTACTTTGAGTTCACCGCTCCCGGCATCGACAAGGCCAACGCGCTCGAGGGCGCGCTTCCCAAGATCGGCATCGAGGCCGCCGACGTCGTGGCCTTCGGCGACGGCCAGAACGACCGCTCCATGCTCGATTGGGCGGGCACGGGTGTGGCCATGGCCAACGCGGTCGACGAGACCAAGGCCGTGGCGCAGATGGTGACGCTCAGCAACAACGAGGACGGTATCGCCGTCGCGCTTGATAAGCTGCTCGGCTAGATTTTCAACGCAGACCCGCGGGGTGTCCGGTGTCGGGCGCCCCGCATCGATTTGAGAGGACCCAGGATCTAGATGAGCGAGGCCGCAGCGACCTTTCCCTTCGATGCCGTCATCTTCGACATGGACGGCGTGATCGTCGATTCCGAGTACTTCTACATGGGCGAGCTCGAGGCATATGCCACCGACATGGGCTTCGACGTCGACCCCGGTCTCTTTGCCGCGCAGGTCGGCAAGTCGCATCAGGACTTTCAGCGCCTGCTCCGCGACTGGTGGCGGGCCGCGGGCCGCGACCTTTCGCTCGATGCCGCCGAGCGCACCTACGAGGACTGGGCCGAGGGGCGCCCCTGCGATTACCGCTCAATGCTTTTTGAGGGTGCTGCCGAGACCATCCGCGAGCTTGCGCGCCGCGGCACGCGCGTGGCTCTCGCGTCGAGCTCGCCCATGGTGAATATCGAGCGGGTTCTCGGCGAGTGCGGGCTTGCTGATGCCTTTGAGGTCAAGGTCTCGGGTGAGCAGTTCCGCCAAAGCAAGCCCGAGCCCGATATCTACCTGCACGCCCTCGACCTTTTGGGTCTCCCTGCCGGGCGCTGCTGCTGCGTGGAAGATTCCGTTCCGGGTATCACCGCCGGCAAACGTGCCGGGCTCCATGTAATCGCCCGTCGCGAGGAACGCTTCGGTTTTTCGCAGGGTGCCGCCGATACCATTATCGATACGATCCCCCAGCTGCTCGAGCTCGTCTAGCGCGCGCCCCCTCGATTTTATTGATCTCCTGTCG
>CAVDZW010000126.1:2407-5687 GCA_963613305.1 bacterium
GCCCCCTCGATTTTCTTCATCTCCTGTCGCCGTGTGCGACGAGCCTTCCCGTCGTCAGGGCCGCTCGTCGCATGCGGCGTTATTTTGCACGCGCGTTGGGTCGATCAGGGCGCATAATGGTCAAGATGTTTCGCCGCGCGCGAGCGCGAGAGGGGAGTCCCACATGATCAATAACTTCTGCAAGACCCCGCTTTGGGAGTGCAACGCTGAGCTCGTCGAGGTCGCCCAGGGCAAGCGCCCGGCCGACCTCGTTATCCGCCACGCAAATCTCGTGAGCGTGACCACCCACGAGATCCTCGAGGATACCGACATCGCCATCGCCTGCGGGCGCGTGGCCTATCTTGGTATCGGCGAGCACACCGCCGAGCATTGCATCGGCGATGATACCGAGGTCGTCGACGCCACCGGCAAGTATGTGGCCCCCGGCTACATCGACTCGCATATCCACGTGGAGTCCGCCATGATCGGCTGTGCCGAGTACGCGCGCGTCGTCGTGCCGCGCGGCACCACCGCGATCTTCGCTGACCCGCACGAGTGCTGCAACGTCGCCGGCATGAAGGGCGTGCGCGCTATGTTCGACGACGCCAAGCGCGCTCCGCTCAAGAACATGCTCACCACGCCGTCGTGCGTGCCTGCCGTCACGGGCTTCGATGACTGCGGCGCCTATGTCGACGCGGCCCAGGTCGCCGAGACCATGGAGTGGGACGACGTCGTGGGCCTCGGCGAAATGATGAACTTCCCCGGTATCCTCGGCGGCGAGGAGAACGCCATCGGCGAGGTCTCCGAGACCCTCAAGGCCGGTAAGTGCGTGACGGGTCACTATTCTGTCTCGGAGCAGGACCGCGGCCTCAACGCCTACATCGCTTCTGGCGTGCGCGCCTGCCACGAGTGCATCACGCCCGAGGACGTCATCGCCAAACTTCGCATGGGCATGTACGTGCAGGCGCGCTACGGCTCGGCCTGGCTGTCGCTGCCCGGCTATCTGCCGCAGGTGCTCGAGGCCGGCGTCGATACGCGTCTCATCGCTCTTTGCACCGACGACAACCACCCCAACACGCTCGTCTCTGAGGGCGGCATGGACCGCGCGCTTCGCGCCTGCGTGAACGAGTGTGGCTGCGACCCCGTGACGGCGCTGCAGTTCGCCACTATCAACGCCGCGCAGATGCTCGGTATCGATTCCGACATGGGCTCGGTCACTCCGGGCAAGTGCGCCGACCTCGTGGTGCTGCCCGACCTCGAGACCTTCGTGCCCGAGCGCGTCTACATCGACGGCGATCTCGTCGCCGAGGGCGGCCGCGCGCTCTTCGACCACGAGCTCTATCAGTGGCCTGAGTTCATGACCGACACCATGCATGTCGGCCGCAACTTCACCGCCGCCGACTTCGAGATTCCCGTCGACCGTCCCGACGGCACCTGCCGCGTGCGCGCCATCGGCGGCGTGGGCGGCTCCACCATCACCGAGGATATCGTCATCGAGGTTCCGGTCGTCGACGGCAAGCTTCAGGCCAACCCCAAGATCGACGCACTCAAGATGGCCGTGTTCGATCGCCATCACGGCGCCGAGGGTACGCATTCCTACGGCTTCTGCACGGGCTTTGGCGTGCACGGTGCGCTCGCCCAGACGGTGAGCCACGACTCGCACAACCTGCTCGTGGTCGGCGATAACGACGAGGACATGGCGCTTGCCGCGCAGACGCTCGTCGAGTGCGGCGGCGGCGAGGTTGCCGTCCAGGACGGCAAGGTGCTCGCGCTCGTCGAGCTGCCGGTCTGCGGCCTCATGAGCGACAAGCACGTTGACGAGGTGGCTGAGAAGGTCGCCCAGATCGAGAAGGCCTGGGCCGACATGGGCTGCAAGATGCCCTCGCCGTTCATGACCATGGGCATCCTCTCGCTGCCCTGCGTGCCGGTGCTGCGCCTCACCAACCGCGGTTACGTGAACTGCGTGACCTTTGAGTTCGAGGACTTGCTCGTCGACTAGTGTCGAGCGGGCAATGGATATCGTTGGCTACCGTTAGAAAGGACGGTTCTACATGCAGTACGAGATCAAGGGCAACCCGTTTGGCGTGGCGGTCTGCACACTCAAGAACGGCGAGTCGATGAAGACCGAGTCGGGTTCGATGGTGTGGATGAGCCCCAACATGCAGATGTCGACCAATGCGGGCGGCGGCGTCGGTAAGGCGTTCGGCAGGCTCTTCTCGGGCGAGAAGATGTTCCAGAACGTCTTTACCGCGCAGGCCGGCGCCGGCACCATCGCGTTCGGTGCGACCTTCCCCGGTGAGGTCCGCGCGATCGAGATCACGCCCAACCATCCCGTCGTGGTGCAGAAGTCGGGCTTCCTCGCGGCCGAGATGGGCGTCGATCTCTCAGTGCACTTCAACCACCGTGTCTCGGGCGGCCTCTTCGGCGGCGAGGGCTTTGTCATGCAGAAGCTCTCGGGCAACGGCGTCGCGTTCGTCGAGCTTGACGGTTCGGTTGTCGAGTACGAGCTCGGCGCGGGCGAGCAGATGGTCGTCGACACCGGCAACCTCGCCATGTGCGACGCCTCGGTCGAGATCGAGGCCAAGACGGTCAAGGGCGTCAAGAACGTGCTCTTCGGCGGCGAGGGCCTCTTCAATACCGTCGTCACCGGCCCCGGTCGCATTTGGCTGCAGACCATGCCCGTCTCGAGCTTTGCCCAGGCGCTCCAGCCCTTCTTCACGAGCGTCAACGTCGACTAGGCTTAGCTGGCCTGAGACTTCCGCCTCGTTTAGGGTCGATCGATAAGGCGCGCGATACTGGGCTTTCCGTTTTGTCTCGCGTCGGATATCTGGGCAGGTGCATTTCTGGCATTACGCCTCCTCAGCATGCGATTTTGTCGCTGCTGGGGAGGCGCTTTGTCAAAGGATGCCCGTGAGAGTGGGCCCGCATGCCACTGCGTTGTCGGCATGCGGGCCCGCGTCTGTTTGGGCTTGGTGTTCCGAGGGATTGGGTGGCAAATGATGCCGACGCGTTGTTTGCGATATGCGCGCCGGCGAGCATGAGGCTTTAGCCCAGCTTGCTCCCGCAGTGGCAGCACTTGCTGGCACCCTCGTGGACCTCTTCGAGGCAGTAGGGGCAGGTGGGTGCGGCGGCGGGCTCTTCGTCTCCCTCGCCGTCGCGGTGGATGGCCTTGTCGGCGAGCTCATGCATCTTGTTCACGGCCTTGATGAGGGCGAACACGATGGCGGCCACGATGAGGAAGTTGATGCACGCGCTGATGAACTTGCCGAAGTCGATCTCGGTGCCGGGAACGACGAGCCCC
>CAVDZW010000126.1:5697-12441 GCA_963613305.1 bacterium
GCCCCGAGACCTCGCCGACGCTGCCGCCCGAGATCACCTTGATCAGCGGGTTGATGATGTTGTCGGTGAGCGACGTGACGATCGAGGTGAACGCGCCGCCGATGATGACGCCGACGGCCATGTCCATCACGTTGCCGCGGTTGATGAACTCTTCGAACTCCTTGAGCAGCTGCTTCATGGTGGTCCTTCCAAATTGTTCCTGTACAGGTCGTGTTAAAGCATATCAGGCGCGGTGCGGGCGCGCGATGCCGGGGCGGCGCTTTTGCAACGAGCTAACGCGTCCGTGATCGCGGTCGATACGAATGCTGGTCGCTGGAACCTTTGTGTCAAAGCTCGGGCAGGGATGCGAGTACCGGTTCGCGCCGTGTGCCGATAGCGATTTCTCCGCCTGCCTTTTCCGCGCGCCGGAAGAAGTGTTCGGTTTCGCCAGGTGCTCTCAACGAATTCCAAGAAGCTTCGCGCTTGTATGTGCAATGCGTTTGGCGAGCGTCTCGGGTGAAACGTCGCGGATTTCGGCGAGTGCGTTCAGCGTTCGCTCGAGCTGGTCGACGAGAGCTTTTGCCGAATATGGTTTGCCGAGGCCGGGTGGGGCGTCGGTCTCGAGTAGGAGACACTCGAGGGGGATCTGGCGTGCGTAGGCGCGGCCGCGGCGCGTGTTGAGCATCATCTCGTTCACGGAGAAGAAGCAGCCGAGTTTGCGTGCGCGCACGAGCTCCTCTCCGCTGCCGCTGAACCAATGGAAGATGACGGCGGGGGAGGGACCCGCTTCCTGCGCACACTCGGTGTCTGCCCGGAGGCCGCACACGGGATCGGTCTGCGGGCGTTCACTTGCTTGTGCTTGCTTGCCGACAAGGGTTCCTTCGTTGGATTCGCTATCGGACAAGCTCTTTTTGCCATGGGCGTTGTTGCCAACGAGCCCATGCTTCTCGAGCATGTCGAGCGCGGCTCCGGCGGACTGCACGGCGTGTATAGAGAGGACGCGCCTGCCGTTCGGGCGCGCGGCGATTGCGGCGCAGAGCTCGTCGAAGGCGCGCGTCTGCAGCTCGCGCGAGTCGGCATGTGCGCGCGAAAAGTCCAGACCGATCTCGCCGATGAGCCGCGTTCGTTCCGCAAGGGCGCAAAGCTTTGCGATGTCGTGCTCGTCGCAGCGTCCGTCCGAGAGCCACCACGGGTGGAGCCCCGCGCCGCAAGCGACATTGGGGGCGCGGCCGAAGTACTCCTGCGCGTTTGCAAATGCGGACGGCTCGACCCCGCAGTCGAATATTGCGATCCCGAGCCCGGCGGCATCGCGAGCGACCTCTTCTGCATTGGCTATCTGCGAAAGATGGCAGTGCATGTCATAGAGGTAAAGGCCGACAGTCTGCTCGGGTGCGCTCGTGTCGGCTTGCTTGGTCCGGCGAAGGTCGGTCATAAGCGTTAACGGCTCAGGACCTGGCCGTCGGGGCGCACGCGCTCGCAGCCGCGGCCGCTGATCTGCCGGATGACCTCGCCGGCGATCATCTGGCCCATGATGGGCGGCATAAAGCTCGCCGTACCAAGCTCGGTGCGCTCGTGGATGTTCTCGGGGTTGCGCGGGCGCGTGCGCACAGGCTCCTCGCAGCTCGAGAGCACCCAGAGCGAACGGATGCCGCGCTTTTTGCACTCTTTGCGCATGATGCGGCTCATGGGGTCGCGCACGGTCTTAAAGATGTCCGAAAAGCGCAGGCACTCGGGGTGCAGCTTGTTACCGCCACCCATGGAGCTCACGAGCGTGAGGTCGTGCTCCTGTGCGTAGAGGGCCACCGCAAGCTTGGCCGAGATGGTGTCGATGGCATCGACCACGTAGTCAATATGGCCGCCCGCCTGTTCGAGCACCTCGCCAAAGAACTCATCGATGTTCTCGGGGAGGATGTAATCGGTACGCTTGACGACGGTCGCCTCGGGGTTGATATCGTGGATCATGGCCTCCATCACGTCGACCTTGCGGCGTCCCAGCGTGCTGTGAAACGCGATGGCCTGGCGGTTGATGTTGCTCGGCGCGAGCACGTCCTTGTCGAGGATGATAAAGTGCCCGATGCCGCCGCGCGCGAGGGCCTCGCAGCAGTTGGAGCCCACGCCGCCGCAGCCGAGCACCAGCACCGTGGCGTCGGCAAGCTTGTCGAGCGCCTCGCGACCCATGATGATCTCGAGCTTGGTGTCGCGGGTCTCGGGCGCGGGCTGTGCGTTCTCGCTCATGATGAGATGGCCTTTCGTCGATAAACCTAATTAACTAGCGACATTATAGGTAAGTCGAGTGGCCCTGCAAGGAGCGCCAGAAGCTCTTGCAAGGTAGCAGAACGGTATATTGGGCCTGCGGAAGGTTGGGCCCGCAAATGAGCTTGGGCGTCGGCATGGGTCCGCGCGAGCCTTCTGAAATCGAAATAACCTGCTTTGACCTTGCATTTCCTAAAATGCTCGCGCATAATGCAAAACAGCTATCGCGACGGAACACGCAGATGAAACGCACCACTAATCCGTCATGGGCCGCAAGGCCCGGCATTCATCCCTTCTCGAGCGATGCATACAGTTAAGAACAGACATGCGGGCACTCCGCAGCATCCAAAAAAGGAGAGGGCGATGGCTTCTTCCACTACATCACAGCGCGCCGTCACGGCGGGGCTTTCCTGCGGTATCGGTTTGGCTGTTCCGGTCATCGCCTATGCCGCCACCCTCCCTTTTGAGGGCGTGCACGAGGTCGTCTCGGCTGCCGCGGTGCCTTTTGCCATCGGTGCCGTCGCCGGCGTTGCCGTTCACACGGTGAGCGGGGTCGTTGCCGATGCCGCGGCCGAGCGACGCCGCGAGGAAGATGAGGCATGGGAGCGCTCCTTCAGCGCCCGCACCGCTGCCGCATCGCGCGCTGAGGATGCCGTCGCAAACGTCTATGGTGGGGCCGACTACACCGCGGCCATCCCGCGCGAGGGCCTCGACGCTGCCGAGGAGTCCCAGCCGCGCCGCCGCGTGTTCACGCACATCGGCCGTGTCAAAGAGGACGACGTGCCCGTGATCGCGCGCGCTGATACCGGCTATGCGTCCGACGACCCGTGGGCGCAAATCATGGAGGAGGAGCTCGAGGGCTCTCCCTACAGCTGCGACCCGGCCACGTCCAAGGACGTCTACCAGATCGCGATCGAGGAGCTTTCGCATACGGGCGAGACCGGTCAGATGAAGGGCGACGAGATCGCTGCTGCCGCTCGTGCGGCCGCCGGCATGGCCTCGGCTCCTGCAGGTACCACGGCGGCGTTCATCGCCATGGCTTCCGCTGCCAACGCGCAGGCTGCTCAGCGCGCCCAGTCGCCCGACGCATGGACGACCGATACTTGGACGGCTGCTGCCGCCTCGTACGATTCGATCTCGAAGCAGCCTTCTCAGGCCGAGTGGGCTGCCGAGGCTGAAGTCTCCGCCCAGGCCCAGCTTGAGGCCGAGGAGGCCACGCGCGTGAACGAGGCCCGCGATGCTGCCATGGCTTCCCTCGGTGGCGTGCGCCCGAACATCGAGACCATGGCCGCACCTGTTTCGGAGTTTGCGCCGGCCGCGGCAGCTCCGCAAGAAGTCGTCGAGATCCCGATGGTCGACTACTCGGGCCACGAGAGCATGTGGGCTGCTGCCCTCGATATCCTCGCGGAGGACGAGCCCAAGGTCGAGGCCGCTCCCGTTTCGCAGGAGACTCGCGCCCTGTCTCTCGATGAGCTGGCGGGTCGCTCCGGCGAAGCTCGCCCCGACACCTCTGCGTCGCGTAGCCGCGATTACCTGCATGTGATCGAGGGCGGTACCAACCCGTTCCCGCGCCTGGCCATCTAAGGCGCCCGGAGCGATCTTGTTGCGCATATCCAAGCCGTGGGCCGTGACCTCCGTTCTGCTCGTGCTGCTCATTTGGGGAAACTCCCTCGTTCCCGGCACCGGTAGTGGCTCGCTGAGCCTCTCGGTCCTGCATATCCTCAAGGGGGCCTTCGCCGTCCTCGGCATTCAGACGCCCTGGCTCACGAATCTCGTGATCCGCAAGTGCGCGCACTTCACCGAGTATTTACTGCTCGGTGTCTGTCTTTCGAACGCGCTCGATTCGTGCCGTGTGCGCGAGCCCGGCACGCTTACCCTGCTCGTGGCGCTGCTTGCCGCCGTTCCCTCGCTTGACGAGACCATCCAGCTCTTTGTTCCCGGTCGCGTGGGCGCTATCACCGATGTCATGATCGATTGCTGCGGTGCCGCTGTGGGCTTGGCCTTGCATTGCCTTGTGCGCAAGAGGGCGCTTTGTCTGGACTAACTCATATCGCTTGCAAATAAGAAAGCCGACCTGATCTGATCAGGCCGGCTTTCTGCGTTCAGGACTGTCAAAACCCGCGCGGGGATTGTCTTTGTTCTAAGCTTCGAGCGCTTGGGCGCCGAGGGCGAGGCAGCCCATGATGCCCTGTTTGCCCTCGAGGCTGTTGTTCACGATGTAGTTGTCGAGGTCCTCGGTGATTTGCGGCATGGCGATGTAGCCGTTGAGCATCTCAGCCGCCTTTTTGCGGGCGATCTGGACGACGGGGGTGTGGTCGGCAACGCCGCCGCCGATGATGATCTTCTGCGGCGAGAAGCAGAGAATGTAGGTCATGAGCGCCTGTGCGAGATAGCCAGCCAACAGGTCCATGGCGGCCTCGTCCTCGGCAAGCTCGGAGGCGCGCTTGCCGCCCCAGCGCTTCTTGACGCCCGGGCCGGCGATGAGGCCCTCAAGGCAATTGTCGTGGTAGGGGCAGCCGCTGTGCTCGCCGATGGTGTCGGCCGGGTCGCGGTTGACGAGGATGTGGCCGGCTTCGGGATGCATCATGCCGTGGATGAGCTTGCCGCCCGCGAGCACGCCCGCGCCCACGCCGGTGCCGATAGTGAGGTAGACGACGTCGGTGAGTCCGCGCGCGCAGCCGAAGGTGGCCTCGCCAAGGCAGGCGACGTTCACGTCGGTGTCGTAGCCGCAAGGAACGTCGAGCCCGCTCTTGAGGGCACCGAGCAGGTCAAAGTAGCGCCATGCGGTCTTGGGGGTTTCGAGAATCGAGCCGTATTTGGGATCGGCGGGGTTCACGGCGGTGGGGCCAAAGGCGCCGACACCGAGCGACGCGATGTTCTTGTCGCGGAACCACTCGACGACGGCGGCGACCGTCTCTTCGGGAGTCGTGGTCGGGATCTCCTGGCTCTCGAGCACGGTGCCGTCGGCGTAACCGGTGGCGCACACCATCTTGGTGCCGCCTGCTTCGAGTGCTCCGATGAGCTGTTTGTCTGCCATGAGGGTATCCTTTCTCCCGTAAGGCGCGGTTTTTTGTGCCGCAGCGTTTTGTTACTACACGGCACGTCCCATTGTACGCATTGGCTGCGCGCGGTATGCCCATATAAAAGTGCAGATCCGCGAGCGAAAGCGAATCTACATAAAAGCGCTTTGCATTTATGTTTATAGCGCGCTTATGCATGCAATGACTGACGTGCGTTTCATGCGTTCAAAGTGAACGTTTCATAAACCAATACTAGCTGAAACATAAATCGCTCTATCAACAGTTCGGGGAATGGTTTGCACTTTCAATCCAATGCTCTGAAAGCTGAATTCGTTTACATGTGATGGCGGCTTTCATATGTAAACACGATTCAGCATGAGCAGCCTATATATGTTTCACAACCTGCGTAAACAGGATTTTTAAAAGTTTCGTAAAGCATACTTTAAAAGCAGCTTGGCAAGAATTTTCCGCTGCAATGTCCGTTTGCGACAAATTATCGACCGTCTACCGCGCCTGTTTCGATAAATCCTTTCCATGTTTCACAAAGGGCTATTATGTGAAACAGCAAATGAAACAACCGGACGAAAGGGAGGTTGCCCGGATGGCAGATGAATTCAACATCGCCAACGTGATCGACGAGAAGCTGATCGCGCTCGATCTGGACGTCACCACCAAAGAGGAGATGCTCAACAAGCTCACCGATCTCTTTGAGCGAGAGGGCAAGCTCAACGACCGCGAGGCCTTCTTCAAGGACGTCATGTGGCGCGAGGGCGAGGGCCAGACCGGCATCGGCATGGGCGTCGCGATCCCGCACGGCAAGTCCCAGGGCGTCAACACCACCTCGCTCGCCATCGGCACCACCAAGAACGACCTCGAGTGGGAGTCGCTCGACGACGGCCCGGTGAACATCTGCATCCTGTTCGCCGTCACCGAGGGCGATTCCGACGTGATTCACCTCAAGCTCCTGCAGCACGTGGCAATGCTCCTCGCGCACGAGTCGTTCGTCGAGAAGCTCCATGCCGCCGCAACGCCCGCCGAGATGCTCGCGCTCCTCGAGTCGAGCCCCGACGATTACGACGACTAGCAAACCGGCGCGGTGCGCCGCAAACAGCAAGTAACGGACGGGGAGGGCCCGACCCCGCAACCGCAAAGAGGGTATTCGAGAGAGGAACACCACGATGAAACTTGTCGGAGTCTGCGCCTGCACGAGCGGCATCGCCCATACCTACATGGCCAAGGAGAAGCTCGTCAAGGCCGCCGAGTCGCTCGGCCACGAGATCCATGTCGAGACCCAGGGCACCATCGGCGTCGAGAACGAACTCACGCCGCAGCAGATCGCCGAGGCCGACGCCGTCATCCTCGCCGTCGACATCAAGATCGATACCTCCCGCTTCAAGAACAAGCGCGTGATGGAGGTTCCCACGGGCATCGTGCTCAAGGCGCCCAAGCAGATCATCCAAAAGATCGAGGAGAGCCTCTAGGCTCCGGGGCC
>CAVDZW010000126.1:12451-12806 GCA_963613305.1 bacterium
GCTCCAAGGCATCAAGAAGCACGTGCTGACGGCAATTAGCTACCTGTTGCCGCTCGTCGTCGCTTCGGGCCTGCTGATCGCCATCGGCAATCTGTGCGGCGGGTCCAGCATGGAGAGCCTTGCCGACCTGACCCCGGCAAGCGCGCTCACCACGATCGGCGTTTGGGGCATGGGCCTCATCCCGTCGTTCATCGGCGGCTACATCGCCTACTCGATCGCCGACCGCCCGGGCATCGCCCCCGGCTTCCTCATGGGCCAGCTCGCGAGCTTCCTTAACTCCGGCTTCCTCGGCGGCCTCATCGGCGGTCTGATCGTCGGCTACATCGCACTCGCCCTCGAGAAGAACGTGCCGGTC
>CAVDZW010000127.1:0-2680 GCA_963613305.1 bacterium
GCTCCGCCATCGCCGGCGGCATGTCCGCGGCCTTCGGCTGCGCCAGCCCCGCCCCGCACGGTGGCGCCTGGGTCACGGCCGTCATCACCAACCCGGTCATGTGGCTCGTCGCCTGCGCGGTTGGCTCCGTGGTGGGCTGCCTGATCCTCTCCTTCTGGAAGAAGCCGCTCCCCGCGAGCGAGTCCGGTCTGGACGAGTAGGGACGCACACCAGCGCAACGCGCAAAACAGCACCCCCTGTCACGGGCGGCCTTCGGGTCGCCCGTTTTTTATTAGAGGGGGGGGATGCGCAGGGGTCGGGAATAGGCTTTGCCCCGTGTTGTCGGGCCGCGTATGGGCTTTAGAGCTTATGCAGCCTTGGTGGCCATGGGACGATTCGCGGCAGCCCTCCGAGGCGTGAGTGAGCCTCTCTGTCGCTGCGGGCGCGGAGTGCGGATGATCTTCCGCGTTTGAGCTCCGGTATGCGCCCGACGTGCTGCGCCTGTCCCGTCTCGTGGCTGTCCGCGCACGAGGGTATACTGGTAGGCAAAAGCAGGCAAAAAGGGAGGATGCCCATGGCAACAGGCGAATCCATGCAACAGGCCGAGCGCGCCGAACGCGTTCCCGACATCGTGATCATCACCGGCATGTCCGGCTCGGGCCGTACCCAGGCCATGCATGTTTTTGAGGACATGGGCTATTTCTGCATCGACAACCTGCCCCCGCGCCTCATCCAGCAGCTCGCCGACGTCGTCGGTATCAACACGGGTGTCGGTCGCCACATGGCGGTGACCTGCGACCTGCGTAGCCAAGGGCTCTTTGACGAACTGCTCGATGTCATCCGCGCGCTCGAGGAGCACGAGATGACCTGTAAGGTCGTTTATCTCGAGGCCTCAGATGAGGTTCTCATCCGCCGCTATTCCGAGAACCGCCGCCGTCACCCCTTGGCGCAGGCCGGCGAGACCACGACGGATGCCATCCTACGCGAGCGGAGCCAGCTCGCCTCCGTGCGCGAGCGCGCCGACATGATCATCGACACCACCCACCTGCGCACGACAGCGCTTCGCTCACGTCTGCGCCTGGCCTTCTCTGAGCTCTCCGATCAAGAGCTCATGGACGTCCATGTGTTCAGCTTTGGGTTCAAGCACGGTCTGCCCGTCGAGGCCGACCTGATGATCGACGTACGCTTTTTGCCGAACCCCTTCTACGACCCCGAGATGCGCACCATGACGGGCCTTGATGCCAAGGTTTCCGACTTTGTGCTTGAGCATCCCAAGACCGAGGAATTCCTTAAGGCTTGGTACGCGCTCCTCGATGCCGTTATGCCCGGCTATATCGCCGAGGGCAAGCCGCAGCTCTCCATCGCCATCGGCTGCACGGGCGGCCAGCACCGCTCCGTCGCCATCGCCGAGGCCACGGCGCGCTATCTCGAGCGTCAAAAGTACCGTGTGAGCGTTTCGCACCGCGACCTGCCGCGCGCGAACACCAAGGGCTAGCCGATGTCGTTCACCGCAGAGGTACGAGATGAACTCTCGCGTCGCGAGGCCGAGTGCAACTACTGCGACCTGGCGACGCTTGCCGCTCTCGTGCGCGTGAGCGGTACGTTGTCACTCCTCGGACAGGGTCGTTACAGCTTGACAGTCGCTACCGAGACAGGTGCCGTCGCTCGCAGCATGATCACTCTCACGCACCGGGTGCTCAAGCTCAAGACCGACCTCACCGTCCGCAAATCGGTGCTCCATAAGGTGCGTAACTATCTCATCGGCCTGCCCGACCAACCGGGTATGGACAAGGCTCTCGTGCTCCTCGGCATCCTCGATCGCAAAGGTGCTCTCGTGGCCGGCATCCCCAAGCACATTGTGGCACGGCCATGCTGCCGGCTCGCCTATATCCGCGGGGCGCTCATCGCGGGCGGTTTTGTTGCCGACCCTCATGGCGATTTCCATCTCGAGATCGCGGTGCAGGGGGAGGAGTTCGCTCATGCGCTCGCCGACCTGTTGGCGCAGATCGGGGTGCATGCGCGCGTGAACCCCCGTCGCTCGGCCTACGCCGTCTATGTTAAGAGCGCAAGCGACGTCCGTACGCTCCTTGAAGCCACGGGAGCTGCGCGCTGCGTGGCCGCCGTTGACGACGCGCGCGCGGTCAAGCACGTCAAGAACGAGGTGAACCGGCGCGTGAACGCCGAGCTCGCCAACCAGACGCGCTCGGCCGGCGCCGCGCAGCACCAGCTCGAGCTCATCGCCGAGATTGACCGGCGAGGCTTGCGCGATTCGCTGCCCGACGCGCTTAAAGCGTTTTGCTCGCTGCGCGAGGCCTATCCCGACCTGTCGCTGCGAGATTTGGGGGAGATGTGCGAGCCCAAGCTCTCCAAGTCGGCGCTCTACCACCGGGTCTTGCGTCTCGAGAAGATCTTGGCTGAGGACACTTAAGCGACACGGGCATTAAAAGAGCGTTTTAAAGGGCGGTAAAGCTCTCATAATGAAACGTTTTAAAAGGCAAATAAATTTCCGAAACTCGCCATTCCCGCGAAATTCAAGCGCGAAAAAAGGTATATTTGCCGAGTGGTTAGTTTGTGGGTCTCGACGGCAGGCAATGTGGCTTGCGGGGACCTTACGAAAGGAGACACAATGGCAGTAAAGGTTGCTATTAACGGCTTCGGTCGCATCGGTCGTCTGGCTTTCCGTCAGATGTTCGGTCACGAG
>CAVDZW010000128.1:0-4294 GCA_963613305.1 bacterium
GGCATACGGCATGCCACCCGAACGCATCGCATCGTAGCGGGCGCGCTTCTGTTCGTCCGAAAGCACGGCGTACGCCTCGGAGACCTCTTTAAAGCGCTCCTCGGCATCGGGCTCCTTGTTCACATCGGGGTGAAGCTTTCGGGCCTTCTGCTGAAACGCGCGCTGGATCTCCTTTTTGTCGGCGTCCTTGGAAACACCGAGGATGGCGTAGTAGTCTTTTTCGTTCATCGTTGCCATAAGGCGGGCTACCTCCTGCTGGAGCAGCGGAAATCAAGTTTTTCAATTTTAGCCGAAGCCTATACGAGCTCCCAAAAGAGCTCAAAGAGCACATTGCCCTCAAGCCATCCCCTGTGCGTGGGAACAAGGCTGAGGTCAGCTCGAGTTAGGGCCATGCGAGCGGGAGCGTCCGCTGCGTGAGCGTCAGTTTCGGTGCGCCATTCCGCGAGGCCGAGCGCGGTCGCACGGTCGCAGACGTCTGCAACGCGATCGAACCCGAGCGGAGCGGCGAGTTCACGAATGCGCATCGCCGTCATACCGTCGGTGAGGCGGCATCCCAGCATGAGGTCCTCGGCTGCTGCCTCGACCGCGGTGAGGAACTCGAACTCCACAAGCTCACCCGCATCATCGCGCTGCACCGAGCGTACGCGGGCAGCCGCGGGCGGCACCTTCCCCTCTAAGCCGGGCATGAGATCCGCCAAGAGCGATGCGTCGGCCGCCGAGAACATCCCGGCAGCCGAGCGCCCGAGGCCAAGATACGGAGCGCCCGTCCAATAGGCGATATTGTGCCGGCACCGCTTTCCGCGGCGCGCATAGCTCGCGACCTCATAGGGATAAAGCCCGAACTCAACAAGAACATCGCGCGCCCGCTCCATGCACTTAGCCTGAAAATCCTCATCGGGCTCCGAGAGGCGGCCCTTGCTGCAAAGACGGTCGAGCGACGTGCCTTCCTCGACCGTCAGAGGGTAGACCGAAACATGATCGACACCTTCCGCGACCGCACCCGCAAGAGTGCGCTCCCAGCTGTCAAACGTCTGGCCCGGCAGCCCGCACATAAGATCGACCGATACATCGAAACCCACCGCCTTCGCCAGAGCGATGGCCTCGCGCGCACGCGTGGAATCATGTCTGCGACCGATCGTCTTGAGCTCTGCGTCATCGAGGCTTTGCACGCCAAGAGAGACCCGGGTGACTCCGGCCCCTCGCAGGGCTTCCGCAAGGTCGCGACTAAACGATTCGGGATTCGCCTCGCAGGTGAACTCCCGCGGCGCGCACCAGGTATGCACACGCTCAACGATCCCGACAAGCGCGTCACCCAGAACCGAAGGAGTACCGCCGCCGATATAGACGGTCTCAACAGACGAGAGCAGCCCCTGCTCGCCAAACCGGTCGATCGATGCGCAAAGCGCTCGAACGTAGTCGCCTGTCGCCGATTTCATGCCGGCACGACCGAGCGGTGAGGAATCGAAGTCGCAATAGATGCACTTGCTGCGGCAAAAAGGTATATGCAGGTAGAGAGCCGAAAACGGCTCGTTCATCGGGGATTTCATGTGAACGCGCTAGGCCGGAACTTCGGGAACAAGCTCACCGGCCGCAAGCGCCGCCTCGCAGGCGAGCACATCCTCCTCGATGCGATCGACCAGCTCCATGAACTCCTCGTATGTCGTGCAGCGCACGACCCTACCGCGCCAGAAGGCGGCATGCGGCATGCCCTTGAGATACCACGAGGCAAAGCTGCGGGCGCGCGACATAAGCGGTAGATGCTCGTGAACAAGCGTGAGATGCTCGCGCAAAGCGTCCAGACGCTCCGAGGATGATCGAACCGGCACCGGGACGCCGTCGGCCCAAAGCTTGCGCGCATCATCAAAAATCCAGGGGTTGCCGTACGTGCCACGCGCCACAAAGACAGCAGAAGCTGCGGTCTCCTCGAGCATGCGCACGGCGTCTTCGGCACAGAACACGTCACCGGTGCCGATAACGGGGATCTCGACCGTGCGCGCGACCTCGTCGATTACCGACCAATCGGCCTGTCCGGTATAGAGCTGCGTCGCGGAGCGTCCGTGGACCGCCACGGCGGCGGCGCCGGCTTGCTCCATGCATTGCGCAAACGTCGCAGCATTTCGGTCGTCGGCCCTAAAGCCGCGCCGGATCTTGACCGTCACGGGAACCCGCGCCGCCGAAACCGCGGCCGCCACAATGCGCTCAGCCCGCGCCGGGTCTTCCATAAGGGCCGACCCCTCGCCTTTGGTGATGACCTTGCGCGCTGGGCACGCCATATTGATGTCGATGAGCGCCAGGCGCTCCCCCACGCGCTCCTGCACGGCCTCGACGGCGCTCGCGAACTGCTCGGGCTTGGACCCGAAGAGCTGCACACAGATGAGGTCCTCCTCGTCTGCAGGAATCACGAGGCGCCAGGTTTTGTCGCTCGCATACGCGAGCCCGGCAACGCTCACCATCTCGCTGTAGGCGAGCTTGACTCCGCGCCGGCGGCACATGATGCGGTAGGCGGCATCGGTCACACCCGCCATGGGCGCCATCAAGAACGGCTGCTCGCGATAGTATTCCGCAAGCCTTGCCTGCATATCCGAGGTCGACACGCGCTACTCATCCACCTTGAGAATCGCCATGAACGCCTCTTGCGGAACCTCAACAGAACCGATGGCCTTCATGCGCTTCTTGCCCTCTTTCTGCTTCTCAAGCAGCTTGCGCTTGCGCGAGATATCGCCGCCGTAGCACTTGGCGAGCACGTCTTTGCGGCGCGCCTTGACCGTGGAGCGGGCGATGATCTTGTTTCCGATCGCGCCCTGGATGGGCACCTCGAAGAGCTGGCGCGGGATAATCTCCTTGAGTTTGTCGCAGAGGCCGCGCGCGAGGCTGTAAGCCTTGTCCTTGTGAACGATGAACGAGAGAGCATCGACCTCATCGCCCGAGAGCAGGATATCGAGCTTGACGAGCTCCGAGGGACGGTACTCGTTGAACTCATAGTCGAGCGAGGCATAGCCTTTCGTACGACTCTTGAGCTGATCGAAGAAATCGAGGATGAGCTCGGCGAGCGGCATATCGAAGTGCATCTCGACCGATTTGCTCGTGAGATGAATCATATCGGTCGTGACGCCGCGGTGCTCGATAGCGAGCTGCATGACGGCGCCCGTGTACTCGGGCGGGCAGATAATCTTGGCCTTGAGGAACGGCTCCTCGATATGGTCGATGCGCGTAACATCTGGCAAGTCTTGCGGACTCCTCACCTCGGTCATAGTGCCGTCCGTGAGGTAGACATGATAGTCAACGCTCGGGCTCGTGGCAATGAGGTCGAGGCCGAACTCGCGCTCGAGGCGTTCCTTGACGACCTCCATGTGGAGCAGACCGAGAAAACCGACGCGAAAACCGAATCCGAGGGCCACCGAGGTCTCGGGCTCCCACACGAGCGAGGGGTCGTTCACATGGAGCTTGTCGAGCGCGTCGCGGAGGTTCTCGTATTCCTTGTTGTCGATCGGAAAAAGGCCGGTGTAGACCATGGGCTTGGCCTCACGGTAGCCGGGAAGCGGCTCAGCCGTCGGACGGTCGCTGTAGGTCAGGGTATCGCCCACGCGCACGGCCTCGGGGTCCTTGAGGCCCGTGACCACGTAGCCGACCTCGCCCACGCCGAGCGCATCGACCGCGGTCTCGGCCGGGCGCTTGACGCCGACGCCATCGGCCAAAAATGAGGCCCCCGCCTGCATCATCAGAAGACGGTCGCCCTTTTTGATGGAGCCATCGAATACACGCACCGTGGCCACCACGCCGCGGTACTCGTCAAAATACGAGTCGAGAATCAGGGCCTTGAGCGGCGCAGATGCGTCACCCGCAGGCGGTTTGATCAAGAAAACAATCGACTCGAGCAGGTCATGGATACCCGCACCGGTCTTGCCCGACACGCACACGGCGTCATCGGCGGGAATGGCGAGGTCTTCCTCGATCTCTTCCTTGACCTCATCGGGATGGGCGGAGGGAAGATCGATCTTGTTGATGGCCGGCACGATATCGAGGTTGGCGTTCATGGCGAGCGATGCGTTCGAGACGGTCTGTGCCTCGACGCCCTGGGTGGCGTCAACGACAAGAACCGCACCCTCGCACGCGGCAAGCGATCGCGAGACCTCATAGGTAAAGTCGACATGGCCCGGCGTGTCGATCAAGTTGAACTGGTAGGTCTCCCCGTCGTCGGCGTCATAGGCGACGCGCACGGCGTTCGACTTGATGGTGATACCGCGCTCGCGCTCGATGTCCATCGTGTCCAAGAGCTGCGACTCCATGTCGCGCT
>CAVDZW010000129.1:0-7132 GCA_963613305.1 bacterium
AGTCCAAGGCGGGCGCCAAGAAAAAGGTGACCTATCGCAGGTATGCCTCGTGTGAGCATTGCGACGGCAAGGGCTCGGTCTCGAGTGCCGGCGCACATGCGTGCCCGAGCTGTGGCGGGCGCGGCGCCATCGATGTTGATCTTTCGTTCCTTTTTGGTGCAGGCACGTTCCAGACGGTCTGTCCCGAGTGCGGAGGGTCCGGTCGTGTGGTGGGTGACCCCTGCGGCGACTGCGGCGGCTCCGGTCGCGTTGCCGTGACGAGCGAAGCCGTGGTGACGTTCGATGCCGGCACGCACGACGGCGATCTCGTGCGCCTCAAGGGCATGGGGCACGCGGGGACCAACGGCGCTGCCGGCGGTGACCTTATCGGACGCGCGCATGTTGCGGCCGAACGTCTCGACGGCTCCGCGCGCACGGGCTTCTATCTCTTTGGTCTCGCGCTTCCGCTTGCGCTCCTCGCGATCATCGACACAGGGTTCGTGCTCATTTCGGCTGTGTCCATCGTGCCTGCACTCATGGGTCTCTACATGGTGCTTACCGACGACGTGCTCCACCGCACGCCGCTCTGGTGGAAGCGCGGCCTTGCCCAGGCCGCGAACGGGGCCACGAACGGCGTGCTCTTTGCTCTCATGTTCCTGATGTTCCGGTCATGCGATGTCGGTCTTAGGAATGCCGGGAGCGCAGGAGTGGGGCCCACGGGCGCCCTGCGCGGCTAGTCGCCGTGATTATCGATTGCGCGCGTCGGGTATAGAAGTGCACGTCAGTTTTCTATCGGAAGGTTTTTGCAGTGTCGGACAAGAGGGATTTCTACGAGGTATTGGGCGTCGACCGGGATGCGGACCAGCGCACGATCAAGCGCGCGTTTCTCAAGAAGGCGCGCACCGTGCACCCCGACGTCTCCGATGACCCCGATGCCGAGGAGAAGTTTAAGGAGTTGAACGAGGCGTACTCCGTGCTCTCCGATGAGCAGAAGCGCTCGAACTACGACCGCTTCGGCACCGCCGACGGCATGGGTGGCTCCGGCTACGTCGATATCAACGACATCTTCGGCGGCATGGGCATGGACGATATCTTCTCGTCGATTTTCGGCGGGGGAGCCACGGGCGGTTCGCGCCGATCGCGCACCACGCGCCGTCGTGGCCGCGACATGGCCATTTCCATGCATATCTCGCTTGAGGAGGCGGCCACCGGCTGCACCAAGAACATCCAGATCGAGCGCATGGCTCCTTGTGCGACCTGCAACGGTTCGGGTATGGAGGACGGCGCCCATGAGACCTCGTGCCCGCGCTGTGGCGGCACCGGGTACGTGACGACCGTCCAGCGCTCCTTCCTCGGCCAGGTCCAGTCGTCCTCGCCCTGCCCCGATTGCGGGGGAGAGGGTACAGTCCTCGACCATCCCTGCCCCGATTGCCACGGCGAGGGGCGCAGCCGCCAAGCCGAGAAGATCTCCGTCGAGATTCCCGCCGGCATCGATAGCGGCCGTCAGGTGCGTGTTTCGGGCAAGGGAGAGGCCGGCTTTAGGGGCGAGGCCTCGGGCGATCTTCTCGTGAGCGTGAGTATCGATGAGCACGAGCGCTTCCAGCGTAGCGGCGATGATCTGTACTGCGTCGTCGAGGTTTCCATGGCTCAGGCGGCGCTCGGCTGCAAGGTCGAAGTCGAGGGCATTATGGAGGGCGAGACCGTTGAGGTTGACGTTCCTGCCGGGACGCAGTATGGCGACAACCTCGGTGTTTCCGGCAAGGGTATGCCGCGCCTCGGGGGTGGCGGCTCGCGTGGCGACCTGGTGTGCCAGGTGCGCGTGAATGTGCCGCGTCATCTCACTCCCTCCCAGCGCGAGGCGCTCGAGCGCTTTGCCGATGAGATGGGCGAGAGCACGTCTGAAAAGAAGTCGGCTCGTGAGCGCATTCGCGAGCGTATCGACGATATCCTTGATTAGGGGGCGCGGTGGCAAACCCATTCGTTTCGGTCGTGAACCTCGGTTGCCGTGTCAACCGGGTCGAGTCCGACCGCATCACGGCCGAGCTTACCCGCTCCGGATTTACGCTCGTTGATCCTGACGAGGCCGAACTCATCATCATCAACACCTGCGCCGTGACGGGCGAGGCCGAGGCAAAGACGCGTAAGGCCGTGCGCCATGCGCTGGCTCGCGCGCGCAAACCGTATGTGGTGGCGACGGGCTGCGTTGTAAACCTGCATCCCGAGGAGATCCAAGAGCTGTCGGATCGCGTGATCGTCGAGCCTTCCAAGATCGACGTCGTCGCGCGTGCTGCTCGTGCGCTGGGGTATGACATCGAGGGCGAGGACGCGGATCCGCACGACCTCAAGGGTCTGCTTGGCCGCTCGCGTCTGGGCGTCAAGATCCAGGACGGCTGCAACCATCGGTGCACGTACTGCATCGTTTGGAAAGCGCGCGGCCCTGAGCGTTCCGTCTCGGTCGAGTCGGTGCTCGAGCAGGTGCGTGAGGCCGAACGCGCCGGTGTTCCGGAGGTCGTGCTCACTGGAGTTAACCTCGGTGCCTATGACGGCGCTTCCGAGACCGATGAGCATGTTGAGCTTGACGAGCTGATCGAGACGATTTTGCGCGAGACGTCGATCCCGCAGATCCGTATCTCGTCGATTGAGCCGATGGATCTGAGCGAGCGTCTTATTCGCGTCATGGCCGAGAACCCGCGCCGGGTGGCCCCTTTCCTGCACCTGCCGGTTCAATCGGGCTGCACCGAGACGCTCCGGCGCATGGGCAGGCCCTATACCGCACCTGAATTCGAGTCGACCGTCGCTCGCGTGCGCGAGCTCGTGCCCGGTATCTCGCTTTCGTGCGACGTCATCGTCGGCTTTCCCGGCGAGACCGATCGCGAGTTCGAAGAGTCTGTTGCCACGTGTGAGCGCGCCGGGTTCTCGCGTATGCACGTGTTTCGCTACAGCGCGCGCCCGGGTACTCCTGCTGCCGTGGCGCCCGATCAGGTGGCGCCCGAGATCATGGCCGAGCGCTCGGCTCGTCTACGCGGGGTTGCCCAGCGTCTCGCGCGCGAGGATGCCGCTCGACGACTGGGCAGCGTGGAACGTGCTGTTCTGGAGGGGCGCGGTTATGCCACACTCGGTTCGTTTCACAAGGCGCGCCTTGTTGACGAGGCCGGGGTGCGCATCGAGGACTCCGAGTCGCTCCCGCCGATCGTGGACGTTCGACTGCTCGAGGTCGATGACGACGGCGTGATCTCGGCTTGCCTCGTCAGCGATCAAGCGGGGGAGTAACCATGGCCGCTACCAGCGTATACCTGACCGTTCCGGAAGGCATCGATCTACGGCGTGTCGCCGGTCCCGGAGACTCGATCCTATCTGCCCTCGAGGCCCGTTCTGGTGTGAGCATCGCTCTTCGGGGCGACCGCCTGTTGCTCAAGGGCGACGCAGCCCGCACCGAGGCTGCCTGCGGAGCGCTCTCTTTTGTGTTCGATGAGCTGGCCGCCAAGCGCGCGGTCAGGCCGGACGACGCGATTCGCGCCCATGACGCGATTGCCGGGCGTGCGGTTGACCCACGCGATGTTGCGAGCGACGTCATCCTTACGTTTAAGGGCCGCGCCATCCGTCCCAAGACGGCCGGTCAGAAGGCCTATATCGATGCCATCCGTTCGAATACCGTCACTTTTGGCATCGGTCCTGCCGGCACGGGCAAGACCTATCTCGCCATGGCGCTCGCCGTCGCCGCACTCGACCGTCGCGATGTCGGACGTATCGTGCTCACGCGGCCCGTCGTCGAGGCAGGCGAGAACCTCGGCTTTTTGCCGGGTACGCTCGAGGAGAAGATCGACCCCTACGTGCGCCCGCTCTTCGATGCCCTTTTTGGCATGATGGAGACTGAACGCGCCGAAAAGCTCCTTGAGCAAGGGGCGATCGAGGTGGCTCCGCTCGCCTACATGCGCGGTCGCACCTTGAGTGATGCTTACGTGATTCTGGACGAGGCGCAAAACACTACGCCCGAGCAGATGAAGATGTTTCTCACGAGGCTCGGCTTCAACACCAAGCTGGTCATCACGGGTGACGCCAGCCAGCGCGATCTTTCGGTCAAGCGCGGCGGCCTCACCGATATCGAGCGGATCCTCGGTGGTGTCGACGATGTTGCCTTCGTGCATCTCGACAACTCCGATGTCGTTCGTCACTCGCTGGTGGCAAAGATCGTCTCGGCCTACGAGGAGTTCGACGAAAATCGCGGCGGAAAGGGTTCCCATGACGGTGCTCATCGCTAATGAGGGCGAGCTGCCCCAGATTCTCTCCGAAGAGGAGCTCCGATCAATCTGTGCGCACGTGCTCAAGCAGGAGGGCGTGGAGCGTGAGGTCGAGATTTCGCTTTCGTTCGTCGACGAGGACGAGATGCATGAGCTCAACCGCGAATGGCGCGGTATCGACCGCACGACCGATGTCCTGTCGTTTGAGTGCGACTCGGCGTTTGACGAGAGCATCGGCCCGGATGATACGCTTGAGCTGGGCGATATCATCTTGGCTCCCGAGGTCATCGCGCGCCAGGCGCCCGGATTCGGCAACGAGCCGGCCGACGAGTGCCGACTTATGCTCGTTCACGGCATGCTGCACCTGCTAGGCTATGACCATATCGAGGACGATGAGGCCGAGGTCATGGAGGCCCGCGAGGACGAGCTTCTCCGCGAGCTCGCGCTCTTGCGCGGCGACGACCCGCGCGCCGTCCACGTGGGTCCGATCACCAACCACGCTCACGATTAGGAGGAACCATGATTCCCGGTTCTAACAAGGAGCATCCCTCTTTTGTCCGGTCGTTCGGCTACGCCATCGAGGGGTTCGTGACCGCGGTCAAGACGGAGCGCAACATTAACGTCATGCTTGCCGCCGGCGTGCTCACCGTGTGCGCCGGTGTCTTTGTGGGGCTCGACGTCTCGGAATGGGCCGTTATCGCCATCTGCATCGGCCTCGTGATCCATGGCGAGCTCTGTAACACGGCAATTGAGGCCATCGTCGACCTGGCCACGCAGGAAGTTCATCCGCTTGCCAAACGCGCAAAGGATATCGCGGCCGCGAGCGTTTACGTGCTCTCGATTACGGCGGCCATCGTTGGCGTTCTCGTGTTCGCGCACGCGCTGCTCGGCCATTAGCCGCGCGGGCGCTTTTACTTGCGCTCGACTTTTGCCGAACGCTCAACCGACATCATCAAGGAGAGGGATATGCCCGATACAGCAGACAATGCGACTGAAGAGATCGAGGAGTTCGATCCGTTTGCAGGCATGACTGACGAGGAGCTCGACGCCTTGGCCGAGGAAGCTCCGGTCGACCTGCAGGCCGCTTCGGGTGTGGAGCCTGGCTTCAAGAGCGGTTTCGTGGCGCTCGTCGGTCGCCCGAATGCCGGCAAGTCAACCCTTCTCAACGCCTGCTACGGCGAGAAGGTCGCCATCACCTCGCCTGTGGCCCAGACGACGCGTCGCCGCATGCGCGCCGTGGTGAACCGACCCGGCCTGCAGGTGGTTTTTGTCGACACGCCCGGTATCCATAAGCCCAAGGACGGCCTTGGCTCCGAGCTCAACAAGAGCGCCCTTGCGGAGCTCTCTGATGTCGACGTCGTTTGCTTTACGGTCGATGCCACCAAGCCCTTTGGCCGCGGAGACGCGTGGGTGGCCGAGAAGGTCGCGGCCTCGCGCGTCAAGAAGGTGCTCGTTATCACCAAGATCGACGACGCCAAGCCCGAGCAGGTGATGTCGCAGATCGCAGCGGCAAAGGAGCTCGTTAAGTTCGATGACGAGATCGTCACCTCCTCGACGGCGGGCTTTAACGTCGACGCCTTTATCGACACGGTTGCGCGCTTTTTGCCCGAGGGTCCGCGCTGGTTCCCCGAGAGCATGGGCACCGACACCGATGACGAGACGCTCGTTGCCGAGTTCGTGCGCGAGAAGGTCCTCTTGCGCACACGCGAGGAGGTGCCGCACTCCGTGGGCGTCATTTGCGACCACTTTGAGCGCTCGAAGAAGGTGCTCAAGATCCATGCGACCATCTATGTTGAGCGCGACGGCCAAAAGGGCATCATCATCGGCAAGGGCGGAGAGATGATCAAGCATATCGGCACCGATGCCCGCCGCGATCTTGAGCGCATCTTTGGCGACAAGGTCTTTCTCGCGCTCGACGTCAAGGTCAAGAGCGGCTGGCGCGACGACGAGGCGCAGATCCGTCGCTTTGGCTACAACGCCGACGAGTAGACGGGGCATCTCGTTTGGGCGCCCCCCGAACATATCGCACGCGCGCCGTCGTCCTCGACAAGACCAAGCTCAAGGAGACCGACCTCATCCTCACGCTGCTTGCTGAGGACGGCCGGCAGATCAGGGCCGTGGCCAAGGGGGCGCGCAAACCCGGGAGCCGACTTGCGGCCCGCTGCGAGCTCTTTTGCTCATGCGACCTCTTGCTCGCGCGCGGCCGCTCGCTCGATGTGGTGACTCAGGCCGAGCTCTTGGAGGCGCCCCTTGGAGCCGGAGCCGATTACGAGCGCCTCTCGTGCGCGAGCGCGCTCGCCGAGACCGCGCGGCACTGCTCCTTTGAGGACGCTGAGGATCCGTTCGTGTTCGCCATCACCCAAAAGGCGCTCGGATTCATCGGTGATTCTTCTCTTGGATCGGCGCAGCTCGGAGTGCTCGTTGCGGCCTACGTGTTCAAGCTCCTGAGCCATATCGGGTACCGGCCGGATTTTTCGTCCTGCGTTGCCTGCGGGGACGAGGATGTGAGCCGCTTTTCGGCCGACGCAGGCGGTTTTCTTTGCGCGAGTTGCGCCAAGAGTGTTCCTGCTGCTGTTGAGGTCGATCAGACCACGGTTGGATGGCTGAGAAGCCTTCTTGCCTGCACATTCGAGGAGCTCGCCGCGGCCGAGTCAGACATCTCCTGCGGCTTTGAGCTTCTGAATCTTGCACATCTGTGGGCGGCAACGCATCTCGATTGCAGGGTTCGGGCTATGGAGTTTCTGCTGGGGCGCTAGGCTGTGCTAGTATTCTTGCCTGTTGGTACCCCGACCTTGGATGCGCGCTTCACCGGCGGCTTCCCAGTCCGGGGCGAATCTCAAAGCCCGCTGTGCGGGTCAAAAAGAAAGGTGAAACAATGACTGTTTCGAAAGAGCGCAAGGCTGAGCTTACCGCAC
>CAVDZW010000130.1:0-4852 GCA_963613305.1 bacterium
CTCGGTGGAGCGCATCGACCTCTACGCGCGCCTCTCCTACAAACTCGACTCCATCAAGCAGGAGGTGCACCGTCTGGCGAGCCGCATCGACCGCACCGGCGCGCCCTACGACGCCCGTGCGTTCAAAGAGCTCGTAGACATCGTGTTCGAGCCTGGGTTCCCCGAGAATGCCACCTACGAGACCCTGGGCGAGCTCTTGCAAGTCGTCGCCCGGATCTTCGCGTAAGGTTCGGCGAGGAGAGAAGGCTCTATGCGCATCCTGAACTACAGCTTTGAGACGCGGCTCTCCATGAGCAGCCCCATCACCGACCACGACTTTGTGCTGCGTTGCCAGCCCATGAGCACCCACGTGCAGACCGTGCTCGACGCGCAGACGGTGATCACGCCCGAATGCTCGCTCACGAGCCAGACCGATGGCTTTGGCAACCTCATTCAGGTCGGGCGAATCGAGCGGCCCCACAGCGGGTTCTCGTTCGTGAGCTCGGGGCTCGTGATCGTCGACGACGCCGATACGCACCCCGCGCCGGCGCACCCCATCTACCTGCGTCCCTCGCGCTTTTGCGCCATCACACCCGAGCTTGAGGCTTTTGCGGCCGACGTGCTCCGCGTGTGCCGAAACGCCCCCGCCATGCAAAAGGCGGCGAGCCTCGCAAGCGCGCTCCACCGGGTGATGGAGTACGTACCCGGCTCCACCACCACGACCACCACGGCCGGCGAGGCGTTTGCCCAAAAACGCGGTGTCTGCCAGGACTTCTCGCATATCTTGATCGCGCTCCTGCGCGCCGAGGGGATTCCGGCCCGCTACGCGAACGGCCTCATGTACGGCGAGGGTGCCACGCATGCCTGGGTGGAGGTGCACGACGGCCTGCGTTGGCGCGGCGTGGACCCCACCAACGACCGCGTGGTCGACGACTCCTACATCGCCATCGCCCATGGGCGCGATTTTGCCGATTGCGCCATCGAGTCGGGCGTGTTCCGCGGCGGCGCTCGGCAAGACCAGAACGTGCGCGTGGTGGTGCAGGACCAGCAATAGCACGGTTCGCCAACGCGACCGCGCACCCAAACGCCCCGATGTTTCCGGGGCGTTTCGCCTGTTACGTGGTTGTTACCATGTGCGAACGCCCCGCGCGGGCGCGCTAGACTCGCCTTGTCGAGCGTAGGCGCGTCGCGATCGTGCTTCTCCGCTCGCCCCCCCACCGAAAAAGAGAGGAGCGCGCCTTGCCCATAGAGACCGTCTTTTCATCCGAGCTTCCCGTGGCGGAGCACCTGCTCATCCAAAAGAACCGTATCGTCGGCACGGGCAACGCGCCGGGCGCCGAGAACAAGCGCGTCGCCGTCGTCACCGGTGTGCACGGCGACGAGCTCGAGGGGCAATACGTCGCCTTTGAGCTCGCCCGCCGCCTGCAGGAGCACCCCGAGCTCCTCACCGGCACGATCGACATCTACCCCGCCATCAATCCGCTCGGCATCAACTCAATCGAGCGAAGCGTGCCCATGTTCGACGTCGACCTTAACCGCACCTTTCCGGGCAACGCCGCGGGTGATGTGACCGAGACCCTCGCCGCCGCCGTCATCGACGACATCCGTGGTGCCGATGCCGCCATCGATATCCACGCGAGCAACATCTTTTTGCGCGAGATGCCCCAGGTGCGCGTGAACGAAGTCTCGGCCGACGAGCTCCTGCCGCTCGCTGGGCTCCTCAACATCGACTTTGTATGGGTGCACGCCAGCTCCACGGTCCTCAAATCGACCCTCGCCTATGCCCTGAACGAGCTCGGCACCAAGACCTTTGTGGTCGAGACGGGCGTCGGCATGCGCATCACCGAGGAATACGGCGAGCGCCTAGTCGACGGCATTCTGCGTATGGCCGCGCACTTTGGCATGTGGGCGGGCGACTTTCGCTCCTACCGCGCGCCGATCGTGAGCCGCGATGGCGCAGTGAGCTACCTCAACGCCGAGGCCGGTGGCGTCTTTTTGCCCAAGGCCGAGCACGGCGAGCCCGTTGCCGCAGGCCAGCTCATCGGCCTTGTTGCCGACCCGCTCACCGGCAAGGTGGCCCAAGAGGTCACAGCCCCCGCTTCGGGCCTGCTCTTTACCCTGCGCGAGTATCCCGTCGTCTACCCCGGTTCGCTTTTGGGCCGCATTCTGGAAGGTGAGTAGCATGAGGAGCGAGACCCTCTTTGAGCTCGAGACGCCCTATCGCGAGTCGCTCTCGATCCGCGCAGCCGTCTTTGGCGCCGACGACGCCGAGCCCTGCTGCGCCGTGGTGGGCTCCATGCGCGGCAACGAGGTGCAGCAGACCTTTATCGCCGCCAACCTCGTGCGGCGCCTGGCCGCACTCGAAGGCGCGCACCTGCTCAACCCCGCCAAAAAGATCATCGTCGTGCCCTCGGTCAACGCGTTCTCCATGAACATCCACAAGCGCTTTTGGCCCGTGGACAACACCGACATCAACCGCATGTTCCCCGGCTATGACAAGGGCGAGACCACGCAGCGCATCGCCGCTGGCCTTTTCGATGCCGTACAGGGCTACCCGTTCGGCATCCAGCTCGCGAGCTTTTATCTGCGCGGGCGTTTTTTGCCCCACGTGCGCATCACCGACGAGGGCGAGCTCAGCCAAGAATCGCGCGAGCTCGCCGAGCTCTTTGGCATGCCATGCGTGCTCATGCGCGAGCCCACGACCTTTGACACCACAACGCTCAACTACAACTGGCAGGTGTGGGACACGCACGCGTTCTCGCTCTTTAGCAAGGAGACCGGCTCCATCGACGAGAAGAGTGCACGCGAGGCAGAGGACGGCATCGTCCGCTTTTTGGTGCGCATCGGTGCCGTACGCGAGGAGGCGCTGCAGACCTGCGAGACCGGCGCGAGCGGACAGGCGCTCCCCCTGCAGGTAGACGAGGCAAGTCTCGTGGACGTGCGGAGCGAGAAGGCGGGCGGCATCTTTTTGCCGAGCGTAGCCCCGGGCGAGGCGGTTGAGGCGGGACAAGAACTCGCCTGCATCCGCGACAGCTTTGACAGCCACATCAAGGACCGCCTGGTCTCCCCCGTCGCCGGCCGCGTGTTCTTTAGTCGGAGCGCACCGCTCATCAACCAGTACTCCATTGCCTTTAAGATCGCGCCGCAGGGGTGCTAACGGCGCGTGAGCACAAGCGGTAGCTGAGCTAAGATGAGTGCGAAGTACATCTGCACCGTCAAGAGAACGGGAGACCCCGTGAAAGCTATCGATACCGCACTGCTCAACGCCGAAACCTGCAAGGCGCAGGCCGCCGAATACCACGGACGCGGGTTCAACTGCGCGCAAGCCGTCGCTTGCACGCTCGCACCCGCCGTGGGCCTCGACCCCGAGGTCGCGTTCACCCTCACCGAGGCTTTCGGCGCCGGCATGGGCGGCATGACCGAGACCTGCGGTGCCATCTCGGGTGCCGTGGCCATCGTAGGCTACGTGATGAGCGAGGGCATGGGCAGCCCCACCACCAAGGGTAAGAGCTACAAGCTGAGCCGCCAGATCGCAGCCGCCTTTAAGGATAAGAACAGCTCCACCATCTGCGGCACCCTCAAGGGCATCGGCAGTGACGCGGGCCCGCTCCGCAGCTGCCCCGGCTGCATCGACGACGCGACCGAGATCGCCTGCGGCATCCTCGCCGAGCTGGCAGAGCAGCACTAAGCTGTCGGGCGCACCCCGAACGACCTGCGCGCGATGCGGCCAGGTGAGTGCTGAGGCCTCGGCTACGGCCAACATCGAAAACGCAGAACGCGCCCCGTGCAACCTACCTGCACGGGGCGCGTTCCATATCCGTATAAGAATACTAGTAGGCTTTAGAACCTGTAGGACAAAATAGGCCTGCTGGGCAACGGTGCATATCCGATTCGAAGGGCTTCAACGCAGGTAAATACTTCTTTTCTCGTCGTTTGTATCTAGAGGGATGGTTTTAAGCACTCGAATAGAAGGCGTGTCCGGAGCCGCGGCCGGCCCGTCATGCGCGGGCAAATCCAGAACCGCGGGTGCGCCTCTAGAACTCAGCGAACTCGGTCTCACCGGTCTCGATCTCTTCGCGACCCGCCATGAGCTCGCGCATCTTCTCAGCAAACAAGCCTTGCTCCCCCGCCTTGAATACCAAGTGCAGGGTCACAGCCTCGGCATAGTCCGTAGCGGCAACATGCGCCCCACACTCAGCCGCCAGGCGCGAGACCTGCTCAAACAGCGCATAGGGCACCACAGTGTCCACGTTGACCACGCTCGTCATCTCAACGATCTGCCCCGCCTCTTCCGCGGCCGCCACCGCCGCCTGGGTGGCAGCCGTATAGGCACGCACGAGACCACCCGGACCGAGCAAGGTGCCGCCAAAGTAACGCGTGACCACGCAGCACACGTTCTTGAGCCCAGCTCCACGAAGCACCTCGAGCGTGGGCATGCCACTCGTGCGCGAGGGCTCGCCGTCGTCCGACTGCCGCTCGCGGCCATCGACCAAGATCCATGCGGGAACGTTATGGCGTGCATCGTAGTGACGGCGGCGCACCTCGGCAATGAACGCATTGGCCGCCTCTTCGCTCTCGACATGCACCAGCTGCGCGATAAAACGCGACTTGCGGTCGACGAACTCACCCGTGGCCTCAGCACCGTCTCTAAGGGTGAAATAACTCTGCACAAGAGCCTCCGTAGTCAAAAGAAGCGAAGCGGACCGATAAGCCGGGTTCTGTCGTGGATGATCATTTATCTCGTCCGCACGTTACCGCGCGGCTCCTCGCACGCTACCCGAACGCGGGCCGGGCCGACCCATAGCGTTCCTATTCGCGCTTGCTCCGGATGGGGCTTGCCAAGCCGCCGTGTTGCCACGACGCTGGTGGTCTC
>CAVDZW010000131.1:0-4437 GCA_963613305.1 bacterium
AGCTGCGGGATCTTGATCTTTTGCGTGTCCTTGGCTGCGGCGTCGGCCGCGCGCTCATGGTCGCTGCACGAACGGCAGAGCGCGGCGGCCGTGCGCTCCAGACACTCGCGGCCCGTGCCCACGAGCCATGGCGCGCGCTCGGCTGCAGCGCGGCGGCCGAGCTCCTCGCGGGCAAGCAGCAACTTGAGCGCACGATGCGCAAGCAGGTCGGGATAGCGCCTGATCGGGCTGGTGAAGTGGCAATATGCCGGAGCCCCGAGCGCGTAGTGCCCCTCGTTTTGCGGCTTGTAGATCGCGCGCTGCATGGCGCGGAGCATGAGCGTGTTCACGAGCGGGGCATACGGTCCGTCCGCCGCCGACTCCACCGCCCGCTGCATGGCGCGCTGGTCGCCGAAGGCGATCTTTGAGGCAAGGTCATGCTCGATGACGTCGAGCCCGGCCAAGGTTTGCGCGGCGGCGTAGAGGTTATCGGGCGAAGGCGGCTCATGCACGCGGAAGGCGCAGACCGCGCCCGCGTCGGCGAGAATCTCGGCCACGCATTCGTTGGCAAGAAGCATCGCCTCCTCGATGAGTCCCGTGGCGGCCGTGCGATGGCGCGAGGTGAGCTCCACCGGACGCCCCGCGTCGTCAAGGAGCGCATGCACCTCCACGGTATCGAAGTCGATGGAGCCGCGATCGTGGCGGATGGCGAGGCGTAGCTCAGCAAGCTCATGGGCCGCAACGAGCGTCGCCGCGAGGTCGCATCCCTCCGCCATAGCCGTGCGTTCGCATGCCTCGGCACGATCGAGGGCAGCCGTATCGGGCGCGCTTGCTGCGGCCACAGCCCCCTCCCGCTCAAGCAGGGCATCGGCCGCCGCATAGTCCATGCGCACACGAGAACGGATGACGCTCGGGTATACCTCCACCGAGCGCACGCGGCCGCGCGCATCGAGCTCCATATCGACCGTAAAGGCCAAGCGGTCCTCGCCAGGGCGCAGAGAGCACAGGTCGCAACTCAACTCCTCGGGAAGCATCGGCAGCACGCGGTCGGCCAAATACACGGACGTCGTGCGGCGGCGCGCCTCGAGGTCGATGCTCGAACCCCATTCCACATAATGAGATACGTCAGCGATGTGCACGCCCAGGCTAAAGCCGCCCGAGGGCGTGCGCGCGATCGAGATGGCGTCATCAAAATCGCGCGCGTCGATGGGATCGATGGTCAGCGCAAAGCGGTCGCGGATATCGCGGCGGAGCGGATCCTCAAGCGCGGCCGCGACATCGAGTCCGAGCGAGCGGGCCTCGCCTACCGCGGCCTCGGGGTAGCCGTCAGCAAGCCCGTAGCGCGCCATCACGCACTGCACGCCCACCTCGGGCGCGTCTGCGGCACCGATACGGCGCTCGAGCGTGACCGTTGCCGACTCGGAACGCGTGGGGTAGCTCAAGATGCGCGCGACCACGATGTCGCCCTCATTCACGTGCAGACGCGCGGGCGAGCCGTCGCTCGGCATAACGAAGAAGTCGGCACGCAGGCGCGCGTCGAGCGGGCGCACGCAGCCGAGCGGCCCCGCCTGCCGGTAGGTGCCCACCACGCAGGCTGTCTTGCGCTCGATCACGCTCTCTACGATGGCACGCTGCTCGCCTCGACTCCCGCGCTTAAGGCCGATCGCCACGGTGTCGCCGTCCATGACCTCGCGCAGGGAGCGGCCCTGAACCTTAAAGTCACCCTCGGCCGTGTGCACAAAGGCACCGTGCTCAACGAGCTGTACCGTGCCGGTCAGCACCGGGCGACGCTCCGAGCGCGCGGGCCCGCGGTGCGTGCGCCGCTTTCTTCCTCTGCCCATGGGCATCCTTTCTTGGGCGCGCTAAAACCCCGCGCCCTCATGAACAAAGGAGCCGCCCCCGACACGCGGGAACGGCTCCAGATGCGATTCGATACCTGGCGAGCGCTAGACCCTCAGGTAGCGCCTCATGGCGATGGCCGAACCGAAGAGACCGATCACCACGCCGACGATGAGCAGCGCGGCGTAGGTCACCAGGTAGTACTGGACCGGCAGGTTAAAGCTCATCCAGCTGATGTTGCTCTGAAGCTTAGGCACGAGCACGTTGCGGAAGAGCTCGAGCACACCGATGGAGAGCAGAGCGCCCAGAACGGCCTGCATGATGCCCTCGGTGAGGAACGGCCCGCGAATGAAGCTGTTGGAGGCGCCGACGAGGCGCTGGATCGCGATCTCGCGGCGCCGTGCCGTGATCGAAAGGCGAATCGTGTTGTTGATGAAGATAAACGCGATGAAGGTGAGCAGACCCACGAGGACCACGGCCGCGATGCGGATGTAGTTCGTGATCTGGAACAGACGCGTGACCTCTTTCTGGCCGTACGAGACGGACGCCTCAACGTCGCCGCCGTCGACGATCTTCTTAAAGGCCTTGCTCTTCTTGATCTTGTTGGCGGTCTTCTTGACGTGCGAAGGCTCGTCCATCTTGATGGAGAAGGAGCGCGGCAGCGGGTTTTTGCCGTCAAGCGCGGAGAGCGTGGACTCGGCGTTGTTCGAGATGTTCTTGGTGTACTCGGCGAGCGCGTCGTCCTTGGTCTTGAACGTCACCGACTTGATGTTGCTCCAGCTTTTGAGCTGCTTCTCGAACTTCTCGATGTCGGCGTCGGAGGCGTCGTCGTCGATAAAGGCGTTGATCGTCACCTGGTCCTCGACGGAGCCGATCACGGAGTTGATCATCGCGGAGCCCATGATGAACAGGCCGATGATGAACAGCGAAAGGAAGATCGTGATGACGGCGCCCACCGAGGTGGTCCAGTTACGGAAGAAGTGCTTGCCGGCCTCCTTAAAGGAGTAGCCGATGTTAACGGGTGCCATAGTCTCCGTAGCCTCCCCTCTCTTGGTCGCGAATGACGTGGCCGCCCTCGAGGGCGATGACGCGGCGCTGCATGGAGTCGACCATCTCGCGGTCGTGCGTGGCCACGATAACGGTGGTGCCGGTGCGGTTGATGCGCTCGAGGAGCTTCATGATGCCGAGCGAGATCGCCGGGTCGAGGTTGCCGGTCGGCTCGTCGCAGATGAGCAGCGGCGGGCGGTTGACCATGGCGCGGGCGACGGCAACGCGCTGCTGCTCGCCGCCGGAGAGCTGGTCGGGCAGGGAATCCATCTGCTCGGCAAGACCGACGAGGCGGAGCACCTCGGGGACCTGCTGGCGGATGACGCCCTTGGGCTTGCCGATGCACTCGAGCGCGAAGGCGACGTTCTCGTAGGCGGTCTTTTGCGGCAGGAGTTTAAAGTCCTGGAACACGGCGCCGATCTGACGACGGAGGAACGGGACCTTGCGGTTCTTCATGCGCATGAGGTCGTGACCGGCCACGAGCACACGTCCCGACGTCGGCTTGAGGTCACGATTGAGCGTGGAGAGCAGCGTCGTCTTGCCGGAGCCGGAGTGGCCGACGACGAACACGAACTCGCCGGGGTAAATCTCGATGTTGATGTCGTCGAGCGCGGGCTTGTTGGGCTGCGCCGGATAGACCTTGGTGACGTGCTCCATGAGGATGACGGGCTCAACGCCCGCATCGCGCGCCATCTTCTTGCGCGAGGCGGCTGCGTCGACGGGCGCGAAGACCGAGGTAAAGCCGGGATCGGAGAGCGCGGTGTCGAGGTCGGCGACCTCATCGCGCTGGTCGTCCGTGACCTCGGGCATGTGCGGTGCTGCGGGAGCCTCCGGATCGGGCAGGTCGGCCAGGGCCGGGATCTGTGCCCGCACGTCCGTGGTAGCGGGCGAAACTGCGGGTGCGCTCACCTCGGGCACAGCGGCCTCGGCTGCGGCATCTTGCGTGTACGTAAAGGGGTTGGCGGCCGGCTGAGCCTGGGGCTCCGGCGCCTGTGTTTGGTCCGGCTTGGCAAAGCGCGTCCCCACCACGCCTGTCGGCGTCTGGGGGGCAGCCTGGCCCGCATCGGACGTGCGGAAGTGGTTACCCACGGTGCTCCTTCTGTCGTGCGTTTAAACTACATGAGCTTGAATATCTTACCAGCAAAGCCGCGCATGCACGAATTAGACACGTGCGGATGGGGGCGGATGCAAGGTAGACGGGGTCGCGAGCTGCAAAAGAAAGCTGCCCGGCCTCAATTGGACCGGGCAGCCTTAGACAAAGCTTGCATATGCGCACGAACGCGCGTGGCGTATCCGACGGCTCGTTACTTGCCGAGCGCGCGACGCACGGTGGCAGCGATGTTCTCGGCATCGAGGCCATAGCGCTTGAGCAGCACCTTGGCCGGACCGGACTCACCAAAGACATCGTTCACGCCGATCTTGTGCACCGGCACCGGGTCGGTCGCAAGAGCCGCCAGCACCGCGTCGCCGAGGCCGCCGATCACGGAGTGCTCCTCGCAGGTCACCACGACACCGCACTTCTTGGCCGAGGCGCGCACGAGCTCCTCGTCGAGCGGCTTGATGGTGTGGATG
>CAVDZW010000132.1:0-16580 GCA_963613305.1 bacterium
CCTGCTTGGTCCAGCGGTTCTTGAAGAACGTGGTGGAGAGGGCGATGATCAGCGGCGGAACCATGCCGCCCACCATGACGGAAGCCATGATGATCTGACCGGTGGTGCCGAGGCCGGAGCTCGGCTCGAGAGCAGCGGTGCCGAAGACGTAGGCGGCCTTGTTGAAGGGACCACCGAAGTCAACGGACATCATGCCGCCGAGGACGAGGCCGAGGACGACGATGTTGCTGGTGCCGAGGCCCCTGAGGAAGCCGTTGAGGCCGGTGTTGATAGCGGCGAACAGCGGGTTCAGGGCGAGCATCACGACGCCGATGACGAGCGTGCCGAGCACGGGGTAGATGAGCATCGGCTTGATGCCCTCAAGGGAGCTCGGAAGCTTGTCGCAAGCGCGCTCGATACCGAGCGTGATGTAGCCGGCAGCAAAGCCCGCGAATAGAGCGGCGATGAAGCCACCGGAGATCAGCGCGCTGGAATCGAGCGTGCCAAGGAAGGCGAAGTCATAGCCGGCCTTGGCGAAGAGGCCGCCCACGAAGCCGGGGGCGAGGCCCGGACGGTCGGCGATGGAGCTCGCGATGTAGCCCGCGAGGATCGGGAGCATGAGGCCGAACGCCTCGCCGCCGATGGTCTTGAAGAGGGCCGCGGCCGGGATCGAGGAACCGTAAGAGCCAGTACCGAGGCCCGGCTGGTCGACCAGGAAGGCGATGGCGGTGAGGATGCCGCCGCCGATCACGAACGGCAGCATGTGCGAGACGCCGTTCATGAGGTGCTTGTAGATCTTGTGCCAGGTCGACTCGCTACTCGCGGAGGCGGCAGGCGCGGCGGTGGCGCCGGTGCCGTGGTGGACCGGGGCGTTGCCGTTCATGATCTCGTTGATGAGCGCCTCGGGCTCGTTGATACCACGCGAGACGGAGCAGCTGTAGAGCGGCTTGCCGTCAAAGCGGCCGAGCTCGATGTTCTTGTCGGCGGCGATGATGACGCCCTTGGCGCCGGCCACGTCCTCAGCGGAGAGCACGTTCTTGGCACCGGCAGAACCCTGGGTCTCGACCTTGATGCGCAGGCCCATCTCCTTGGCCTTGGCCTCGAGAGCCTCGGCGGCCATGTAGGTGTGGGCGATGCCGGTCGGGCAGGCGGTGATGGCTACGATGTCGTAGCCCTTGGCGTCCTCGACAGCGGAGGCCGCGGCCTTGGCGTCGTCGGCGGCGAGCTTGGCGTCCTCGGCAGCGTCGATCACGCCGACGAACTCGTCAGCGGTCTTGGCGGCGCGGAGGTCGGCGCAGAACGCCGGGTCCATGAGGAGCATGGAGAGGCGGCTCAACACCTCGAGGTGCGTG
This sequence comes from bacterium, assembly GCA_963613305.1. GTDB lineage: Bacteria > Actinomycetota > Coriobacteriia > Coriobacteriales > Coriobacteriaceae > Collinsella. The sequence goes on from CAVDZW010000132.1 coordinate 1,332, forward strand.
TTGGCGCCGGTCTCGGGAGCGGCGATGAGGAACATGAGGTCGGTCGGCTTGCCGTCGGGAGCGTCGTAGTCGACACCCTCGGGAAGCGTCATCGCGGCCAGGCCGGGCGCGGAAACCGAGGCGGTCTTGGCATGCGGGATCGCGATGCCCTCGCCGAGAGCCGTGGTGCCCTGGGCCTCGCGGGCATGGACGGCCTCGTTGTAGCCGTCCTTGTCGGAGACGTTGCCGCCGGCGGCCATGAGGTCGACGAGCTTGGCGATGGCGTCGTCCTTGTCCTGCGCGGCACCCCCGATCTTGATGGATTCAGGCTTGAGCAGACTTGAGATTCTCATGCTTCTACCTTTCGTCAGTTGACCTCTGTTTGAGGTCGCTTACTAACCCTACATATTGCAGACGCGCTCGTGTTGCCTCCTGAGGGCGCGCCGGGCAAACATTGATTGCGGCTGGCCGCCGCGGGCGGGCCTTAAGCCTCGCCGAGAAGCGCCTCGACCTCCGGGCGCGTGGCCAGATGGTCGGAAAACGCGCTGGCAGAACCCGTGGCGAGCGCCATGCGGAACGCGCGCTCGTAGGAGCCCGTCTCCATGTAGCCGGCAAGGAACCCGGCCACGCTGGAGTCGCCGGCGCCGACGGAGTTCACGACCGCGCCCTTGGCGGCCGGGCTCTCGAAGACGCCGCCGTCGGCTGCGACGAGCACGCCGCCCTCCCCCGCCATCGAGACGAGGACGTTCTGCGCGCCCTGCTCCTGGAGCTTCCTGGCATAGGGCACCACATCGGCGCGGGTCTTGAGCTCCACACCGAAGATGTCGCCGAGCTCAAAGTTGTTGGGCTTGATGAGGAACGGCTTGTACGGGAGCACGCGGGTGAGAAGGTCGCGCTCCGCATCGACCACGATGCGCACGCCGCGGCCCTCGAGACGGGCCATGATGCGCTCGTACATATCGCCGGGAAGGGTGTTGGGAACGGACCCCGAGATGACGAGGGTGTCGCCCTCGCCCAGCTCGTCGAGCTTGGCGTAGAGGGCCTCGATATCGGCCTCGGTGATGCGCGGGCCCTGACCGTTGAGCTCGGTCTCCTCGTTGCTCTTGATCTTGGCGTTGATGCGCGTAAAGCCCTCTTCGACGTGTACGAGATCGTGATCCACGCCCGAGGCGTCGAGCAGGCTCTCGAGGGCGATGCCTGTGAAGCCCGCGGCAAAGCCGAGCGCACGGGACTCATGCCCGAGGTTGCCGAGCACGATGGAAACGTTGATGCCCTTACCACCGGGCAGGATCTGCTCGTAGTTGGTGCGGTTGATAACGCCCAGGCGCATGTCGTCCACGCGGACGATATAGTCGAGGCTCGGGTTGAACGTAACAGTGCAGATCATGCGTTTACCTCCACAACGTTTGATTTTGCACGTAGATCCGGATCGGTAGCGACGGTGGTCACGAGCACCGCGCGGTCGAAGTCACAGAACGAGACGGGCGTGATGGCGCCGATCTTGCTCGGGTCGGCGAGCACATAGCGCTCGCGGCAACGATTGATAGCGCTGAGCTTGACCATCGCCTCGTTCGGTTCGGGCGTGGTAAAGCCCTGCTCCAGCGTCACGCCGTTGGTTCCGAAGAAGCCCTTAGAGAAGTTGTAGCGGGCGAGCGAGTCGACGGCGACGGGACCGACGATGGCCTCGGTTCCCGCCTTGATGTCGCCCCCGATAACGATGGCGCGGGCACCGCGCGAGGCGAGCTCAAGCGCGCAGGTCACCGAGTCGGTTACGAAGGTCGCCTTGAGCGCCTCCTCGCCGAGCTGGGCGATGAGGGCCTGCGTGGTCGTTCCAGCATCGAGATAGATAAAGTCATCGGCAGTGATTCGAGCGGCCGCCCAAGCGGCGATGGCTGCCTTCTCCGCGGCGTGGAGCTCGCGCTTCTCGGCCATGGTCGGCTCGGCAGCTGAGATGCCGGAGGGGCGCACCTTGGAGTCGACGCTCGCGGCGCCGCCGTGCACCTTGACGAGCAGGCCGGCGGCCTCGAGACGCTCAAGATCGCGGCGAACGGTGGATTCGGAGGTTTCAAAAAGACCGGCGAGGTCGGCAACGGAAACCGTGTCGTTCTCCTCGATGAGTTCGAGAATGCGCTGACGGCGCTCCTCTGCGAGCATGGCCCTCCCCCTCACGTCCGCTTACGAGTGCAGTGTCTTTGTACAGTGCATACTATTGCACGTTTCTGCATGCTTTTGACTGAGAACACGCACAAATGCGCATTTTTGCGCGCAAACGGTCAGTTTTTAAAGGCAGACGGTCAATTCTGCGCATGTTTTTATGCAAAAGCGGCCAATTGCTGGCAGTACGAGCATGGTCAAGCACGCGGTCTGCAGCCCTCTTTTAGCAAAGAGCTGCGCCGCTGCTCAATCTCAATCGGCGGAGGCGCCCTCTACGGGCGGCGCATCTTCGGCCGTGGCCCTATCCCCGCCCACCGACGCTTCACCGAAAACCGGGGCATCATCGATACTCGGCGTACCAGCGCCGGTTTTCTCCCCCGCGATCGCTTCGTCGACAGCATCACCATCGTCAGGCGCGTCTCCTTCTCGCTCGGCTTCCCAAGCGCGCAAGGTATCGAAGACCGCTCGGGCCACATCGGCCGGCACACCCTTGACCTCGGCGATCTGCTCCACGCTCGCCGCGCGCAGGCGCTTCATGGAGCCGAAATGCCGTATGATCGCGCGCTTGCGCGTGGGACCGACACCCGGCACGTCGTCGAGGACACTCACCGTCATGGCCTTGTCGCGCAGCTCGCGGTGGAAGGTGATGGCAAAGCGGTGCGACTCGTCGCGCACCTGCTTGATGAGATAAAGCGAGGCCGAACCCGTCGGGAGCACCACCGGGGTGTCGTCCCAGGGAACAAAGACCTCCTCGTCGGCCTTGGCAAGGCCGCAAACGGGAATATCGAGCCCGAGTGCTTCGAGCTGCTCCATGGCGGCCGAAAGCTGCGGCTTGCCGCCGTCGACCACGAGCAGGTCGGGCCGCGAACCAAAGCGCTCGTCGGCCATGCGCTCGGGAGCATAACGGCGCCCCAGCACCTCAGACATGCTCACGAAGTCGTTCGCCTCATCAAGTTCCGCGCGAATCTTAAAGCGGCGGTACTGCGACTTGTCGGCGCGCCCGTTCGTGAACACGACCATAGACGCCACGGTAAATCGTCCATGAAGGGTCGAGATATCGAAGCACTCGATGCGCATCGGCGGGGCAGGCAGGGCAAGCGCGCTCTCGAGCTGCAGAAGCGCTTGGTTGGTACGATCATCGGCATAGCCCGTGCGCATCATGTAGCGCATGAGGGCATGGCGGGCATTGCGGGCGGCGGTCTCGAGCAACCGGCGCTTCTCGCCACGCTGCGGCACGTGCAGGCGGCTCACGCGACCGCGCTTCTCGCCCAGCCACGGCTCGATCACCTCAACATCGGAGAGCGCCACGGGCAGGTTGACCTCGGCGGGAATGTCGGCGGTCTCGTCGTAATAGCGCTTGACGAAGCCCTCGACGAGCTCCTCCTCCGGCACGTCAAGGCCCTTGTCCAAGATGAACTCGCAGGTACGGACCGTGCGACCTTCGCGCACCACGAACACACAAGCACCCGCGATGGTCTCCTCGCGGTAAAAGCCGATGAGGTCGATGTCGACGTCGTGCGGAAAGACCACCTGCTGGCGGTCGTCGAGCGCAGAGATCGCCTCGAGCCTGCGCTTGACGCGCCCCGCGCGTTCGAAGTCGAGCGCCTCGGCGGCCTCGGTCATTTCGGCCTTGAGCTCCTCGACCACCTCGCGGCGGTGCCCCGAGAGAAAGCGCTCGACACGACGCACGTTCTTGGCGTAATCCACAGGCGAGATGGCGCCCACACACGCCCCGGGGCCACGTCCCACGTGGTAATCAAAGCAGGGGCGACCCTTTTGAGCGCAGATAAGCTCGATGATGTTTGCGTCCTCGCGATGCGCCTCGACCATGCGACGGCAGCGCTTCCATTCCGCGCACGAGGCACTGCAGATGGGGATGACCTTGCGGATGGTATCGATGGCCGCGCGCGCCGCCCGGGCGTCGGTGTAGGGGCCAAAGTAGCGTGTGCCCTTGCGGTGGCGCTCGCGCGTGTACTTGATGGCCGGGTAGAGGTCCGACTCGGTGATGGCGATGAACGGATAGGACTTGTCGTCCTTGAAGTCGACGTTGAAATAGGGATGGTATTGCCCGATGAGGTTACGCTCGAGCACGAGCGCCTCGTGCTCGGTGTCGACGACCACGTAGTCGAACGACGCCACGAGCTGCATCATGAGCGGGATCTTTTGACGATCGTCGGTAAGCTGTACGTACTGACGCATGCGGGCGCGCAGGTTCTTGGCCTTGCCCACGTAGATGACCTCGCCCGAGGCGTCCTTCCAGAGATAGCAGCCAGGAGAGGTCGGCACGCGATCGACCTGCGCGGTCAAGCTCACAAGCCCGTCAATCGCAGAAGTCACATGCTCCCGCGCCGCGGCGCGGCTGTTGACCAGGCCGGTCAAGGGCGCAGTTAAGCTCTGGTCAGATGAAACCGAAGCCTCGGTATTCGCCTCGTTGCACGCGTCGCCGTCTTGCATTGAACTACTTAAAGAGCTTCCTATAGAGCTTGAGCGAGCCGTCCCAAACCGAATACAAAGGACTCAGCGGGCGATCAAACGTACCGACCCAGACCGTCTCATCCTTAACGAACAGCCGCTTGAATCGGCTGATGCCGTCATTAAGCAGCCCGTTAAGGTCGTACAAGCGGGCGCCCCGCTCTTTCGCAGCGCAGATGGCCGTCCATTTGAGCAGGTAGTTAGCCCGAAGTTTCTTGCCTTCCTCGGTCACGCCGCCCCAAAGCTCGAACGCCGTGCCCTCAGTGGTCATGTTCCAGAGAAAGGCGAGCATTCTGCCCTCAAACGTTGCGACAAAAACCTGATTGATGCCATCGCAGAGCTCAAAGGCCTTGCGATAGAACGCGTCCTCGTGAATAAAGAACCCATCGGCCTCTGCCGTGGCACGGTAGATCTTCAAGATTCCGTCGAGATCGGCGGAGGACGCCGGTGCGATTTCTACGCCCGAGCGCCCGGCTTTACGGATATATTGCTTCGCCTTTTTGGAATGAATGCCCTTCATGATGGTCTCTTCGTCGGGCGTAAGGTCGATGGTTGCCGTATTCGGGATAAACACCGTCTCAGAAGGCTTCCACGCGTCCGAAAAATCGACCGCACCCGCAGGGACTGCAGGATCGATCTTGAGAGAAACGGCATGCGCGTTATCGTGGCACCATTCGGCCACTTTATCGGCAACCTGCGGAAGATCGCAAACATCAGAGGCGATGGGTCCGCGGGGGGCGTACGCAATATGGCCAAAAGGCCACGGAAGCTTGCGGATCAGGACCTGGCATGCCCCAAAGAAGGCTCCATCGCGCAAGATAAGCAGGCGATGCGGCGACCACGGACCGGTCTCGCACTTGAGCTCTCCCCATCCCCATGCCTGCATGGGGTGACCGACATGCTCATTGACGATGCCGTCCCACTCAACAGCGTCCATAATCTCGCGATACTCGAACATCCGCCTATCCCTCTCGGTAAGTTGTGCCGGTGGCTACTCTATCATGCGGCCTCGTCCTTGCATCAAGAAGACACATCGGTATAATTAGGCTACTTGCCGATGTAGCTCAACGCTAGAGTGCCGGTCTCGTTTTCCGGAGATGCAGTGTTCAACTCCTGCCATCGGCTCCATTGCCTATCAAGCCGCTCCCGAGCGGCTTTATTATTTTAGCGGCCGTTTTGGCAAGACCCAATCTCCGCCGAAACGATCCGCACGGTAACTGAACTCACGAGAAGAGGATGAGATGTCCAAGCCTCGCTCTTTTTCAACTCGAATGCTTTCCGCCGAAGAATTCGATGCTTTCAGCGCGCAAAGCCCATGCGGCAATTTTCAGCAGACGAGTGCCATGGGGGCCCTCCGCATAAAAGAAGGCATCCCCGTTGACTACCTTGGCGTGACTGAGGACGAGCGCGTCGTCGCAGCGGCGCAGCTCGAACTACATAAGACCAAGCTCTCCACCTACACGGTCATACATGATGGCCCCCTCTGCGATCTGCACGACTCTGAACTCACATCGTATCTTTTCGACGCCCTCAAGCATCGTTCGAAAGAGCTTGGCGCGGCGCAAATCGAACTCACGCCCGAAACCCCGTACGCCATCCGCACTTCCGATGGAGAGCTGCTGACTGAAGACGAATCTTGCCCGCTGGGAGTTCCTGAGGGCAGCCCTGCGGGCACCGATGACATCAGCTACAACATGCTTCTCAAGCTCGGCTGCCTTCATGAAGGGTTTTACAAGGGTTACAGCGCGGTTCCCCGCTGGCGCTACGTTAAGGACCTCACCAACATCGACGACGAAAGCGCGCTGGTATCGAGTTATGCCAAGAACACCAAACGCAACGTCCGAATCTCGCGGACAAGTGGTGTTTCGGTAGAGCGAATCGGACGCGACAGCCTCCCGCTGTTCCGCGAAATCTGCGAGATGAGCGGCGAAAAACAGGGGTTCGAGAACCCGAGCCTTGAGTACTTTGAAATGATGTACGACGCGCTGGGCGATATGTGCGAATTCAACATCGCCTATATTGATGCGAAAACGTATCTCGAAGAATGGGAAAACAAGCGCGACGGGTTTGCTGCTGATGTCGAGCGCCTGACCGAGTCGCTCGCAACCGCCCACTCACCCGAAAAGGTCCAAAAGAAACTCAACGACGTGCAAAAGAAGCACGATGCCGCCGTCAAGCGCGTCGAAACGGCTCATTCCTACATCGATGAGGACGGGGAGAAGATTCCGGCCGCTGCCGCGCTCTTCATCTGGCACCCCCGCGAATGTGTCTACCTATTCTCGGGCAGCAATCAGAAGTACGCCAAATTCTATGCGGCAACGGCAATTCAGCATCATGTGATGCTCGAATGTCTTGATCGCGGCTGTGATCGATACAACTTCTACGGAATCAACGGCGTCTTCGGTGATCCGAAGGACCCTGGTCGCGGCCTGCTCGAGTTCAAACAGGGCTTTGGAGGCTACGTCGAAGAGCTTATGGGGTCATTCACGCTGCCGGTAAAGCCCTTGACGTACAAAGCCAAGCTCCTTGCCCGAAAGATTCTCGGTCGCTAGCACGCAGCAAACGAATTATAAAGCCTTTAAAACCGGACGCCCGCCACCCAATCGGATGGTGGGCGTCCGGTTTTTATTCAAGCCGTTAGCCTAGAACGATGTATCAGTGGCCTCGGGATAGTGCTTGGCAAACTTTCTAATGTAATTCTTCTCCATAAGTAGGCCGGCCATCTGGGCACCAAGCGTATCGGTTTTGCAGCGCGTCGGATTATAGACCGCGCCGGACTTCACGATCCCATCGAACTCATCAAGAAGCTCTTTCTGACGCACATACTTACGAGCGAGCGAAACAGGCACGCGCTTGTAAAGGACCGATCGATCGATACGGTGAACCTCGTCCGAAACACCGTCGATGATGTCGCGGACAAGCACGTACATAGGATTGATGCCAGCCGCGCACGTGTAGTAGGAGTTGGCCCCGATGCGAGGGTTCATGTCCAAAAATAGGCTGCGCCCTGTTTTGGGATCGCGCTTGAGATCGATATTGGCGAACCCATACCAGCCGATACCCGTCAGCAAACGCTCGGCCCGTTCCCACTGCTCGGGCAGCGGCTTGGTAATCATGGCAACAGGATTCCCAAAAAGCGCGGGCACGTGGTCTTCAAGCAGAACCTGCGCGGAAGAGAAAAGCGTAACTTTTCCCTCGGTGCTCACGTAAAGCGTCAGGCTGTCCATGTAGGTGTCATCGCCCTCGATGAGTTCCTGCACGAGGATATCGCCTTCAAACCCCACAGCGCGAAGCTCGCGCCAAAGCGCATCGAGCTCGCCCTGCTCATGCATGAAATAAACTTTCTGAAACCCCTTGCCATAGAGATGGGCGTATTCGGAGGATGCGGCGGGCTTGGCAACCAGAGGGAAGGGTATCTTCGTCGGCGGAATCGAAGCGTCCCCTGCAAGGTTCACGACTTCTGTCAACGGAGTATCGATCCCGTAGTCGTTGCAGAGCTGCTGAAAAACAACCTTATCAGAGACCTGTTGCATCAGATCGTGGGGAGGAAGCGGTGCGACAACATTGTCGGGAAGCCCGTGCTGAATCTGCTCAACAACCTCGACACGATCGTCGGTATTCGCAATGAGTACAATTTTCTTGTCCGCATTCTCTGCGGCAATGCGGCAAACGGCATCGAGAATAGTCGCGGTCTCGTTATCGGGGACAGCACGCAAAGAGATGAATCTCGACTTCTTGATGACTGAAATCGCGTCCATTGCGACAACGATGCTCGAGACACTAAAGGCCTCGTAGAACTCGCGCGCCATCGGATACGAGGACATATCGCCCCCAAGAATAACTGGCTGAATATCGTCTCGACGCATCAAAAAATCCACGTTTGCTCCCCTATCTCTATCGCTGCGCGAAAGTGTACCCTATCGGGCCAAACGACGCCTTCCGAAGATACGCGCGAAGAGCGCATCGAAAAACGGTGCATCGGAAAGGCCCAGAAGGTATGCAGCGCCAAACGTCACGCAGACGGCGGGAATTCCGCCCGCCGCGGCGTAGAGCACCCCTCGAAAAACTCCCGTACACGGGCCGAACACGCACCCGAGCGCCGCAAGAATTCCAGCGCCCACGAGAGCGCCGGCAGCACCAAATGCAAGTCCCAAAACGCTCGAGCGCACGACGGAGCATAATCCGAGCGATCCGTGCTCCCTTCGAATATGGAAGAGCGTGACCGCATCGACAGCGCCGTAAAAGAACATCGAAGAGACCGGAACGACGTAAAGTCCCCAAACCGGGGTGAGGACAACGCAAATGACAATCTGAACGACCGTGGCCACCACGGTCGCGATCGTAAAGTAGTTCATGCGAATCATCGACGAACAGGCCTTCTGGAGAAAGCTCGTAAGACCGTAGAAGGGCAGGGCCAGGGCAAGCGCCGCAAGATATCCCGCAGTCTGGTCGGCCACCTCACCCGAGAAACTGCCGGATGCGAAGATGGCTATAAGCGGCTTGGAGAACACGATCAGAAACATGCACATGGGAATCAGCGTAAAGAAAAGCTTTCGCATGCCACTTGCTAGATACGACTTAAAAGTTGCGATATCTCCACGCATGTAGCTGCTTGACAGCTCGGTAAACATGGTGACCGAAATAGGAATAGCAAAAATAGAGTATGGAAGCACGTACCACACGCGCGCGTAATACGAAATCGAAGCACCTGCCGGCGTGACCGAAAGGGCGCAGCTTGAGGTGACCGCGGTAGTAGGCGTCGAGATGAGCATGATCAGCAGTGTCGGAAGCCCGATGCGCAGCGTCTCTTTGAGAGCCGGATCCTTAAGATCGATTCGAAACCTCAGGCGAATACCATGCTTGATGAGCGCGGGCACCTGAACCACCGTCTGCACGGCCACGCCCAAGGGATTGGCAACCGCGAGCACGATAAGCGCAGAGCGCCAAGGAACGCCCATCCTTCCCACCAGCACGCCGTACAAAACAAAACCGGCAATGATAATCAAATTATTGAGGATAGGCGCAACATTGCTGATGAAGTAATCGCGCTCGGCGTTGAGGATTCCCGACAAGATGGACGAGAGGGCATAAAGGATTACCTCGATGGCGAACCAGCGGAAAAACCAGACAGCGAGATCGGAGTCAAAACCCTTACTCGCACCCGCAGACTGCGTCCAAACGATCGGAACGGCAAAGATCAGGCTCAGCAACGTGAGCGCACCCATGAGCACAAGCACGATCGATATGAGGTTCGACGCGTAGCCGTCAGCAGCCTCTCTGCCGGACTTGCTCTTTACCGACATGTACACGGGCAAAAACGAAGTGATAAGCATTCCGCCCATCACGAGTTCGTACAGCAGATTCGGCAGGTTGTTGGCAACGGTATAAGCGCTGGCAAGCCCAAGGGCGCCGATAGCCCATGCCTGAGCCGAGGTCCTGAAGAAGCCCGTCACGCGGCTGATCATCACGAGAACGCTGACCACGTTCGAAGATTTTTCAGCTTTCTCGGCCTGAAGCTTTACCTGGCGATCCTCTTCCCTTGGATCTTCAGAGTTGTTCGACAAAATTTCTTCGGACATCTATATCCAATCAAAATCTAAACAGAGATGCCCGCGACACAAAGCCGAGGGCATCCGAAAAGTCTTTATGTTGCTCGATCTACACCGGCGAACCGCCACAAAGAGCGGAACCGCCCCAATTAATAGCAGTCACCTTGACACCGTAAGCAGGGCTCGTAGCATGAACGACCATGCCATTGCCAAGGTAGATAGCGACATGATAAATGGAGCTCTCGCTGCCGCCGTAAAATACAAGGTCGCCGGCTTTGAGATATGCAGGGCTCACCAAATGCCCCTTTGCTTTGACCAAGTTAAGCTGCGCCTGCGACGAATGAGGAATCGAAATTCCAACTTGTGCATAGGCCCACGAGGTGAGTCCGGAGCAGTCAAATGCATTGGGACCGCCCGCACCATAAACATAGGGACAACCTACTTTGCTCTGCGCGATTGAACAAACGCTCGAAACGGAATTGCCCGAATTCGTATTGCCGTTGGTGCTGCTTGAAGTGTTGGTCGTGTTTTTATTCGAGTTCGCGTTGGTATTGGTATTCGCGTTGGTATTGGTATTAGTGTTGGAGTTGGTATTGGTGTTGGTGTTGCTGTTCGACGTGTTGCCCTGCTCTGCGGCCTGCTGCTGTGCAGCGGCTTGCTGTTGAGCAGCAGCCTCCGCCGCCTTCTGCATGGCCTCTTCATTAGCAAGCTGCTCCTTGAGCTCGCTGTCGAGCCCCTCGTAATAAGACTGAGCAGTGCTGATCTTGCTGTTCACTTCGGCCGTCTTGGACTTCTGATCGCTTACGAGCTTCTTTTGCTCTTCTTCCTGCTGGGTGAGCTCGGCTTCTTTCGTTTTCAGCTCGTTAAGGTTCGTTTTGACAGTCTCGACAACCTCAGCGTCGCTTTCGGCGACTTTGTTGGCATATACGAGCCTGGAGGTAAACTCCTCAAAGTTCGAAGAGCCAAGGATAACCGAAAGAATATTCACGCCGCCGTTCTTATACGTGTCGGACGTGCGCTCAGAAAGAACCTTTTGGCCTTCTTCGACCTCAGTCTTCTTATCCTCGATGTCCTTTTTGGTGCTGGCAATTTCTTCCTGAACAGAAGAAAGCTTGCTCTCGAGCGATTGCAATTGGTTGTTTGCAAGCTCGTACTCGTTGGTAAATTCCTGAAGCTTTGCAAAAGCCGCATTAACGCGTTCCTGCAGTTCGGAAGACGGCTCTGCGTTGGCGACCATCGGAGCGTATCCGGTCATGAGGGCAACGGAGAGCGCAAAAGCGGCCGTGGCTTTGCTGCGATTGAGGTTCATTTGACCAAGCCTTTCGGTTGAATGCTCATGTCATGATAGCAACGACCGGCGCACAAGGCCACTTTTGACCGCCGTTCTGCACAAAAGGCAAAAGAAGCCTCGATTATTGTCTTTAGTCCCGCAGATCAAGTCGAATTTCCGATTCCCGCCTATCGACAGATATCAGCAACAGTTGCCTTTGTGAATCCCACAAGATCCTCGGGCGCCAGCTCGATCTGTAAACCACGTCGCCCGCCTGAAACGTATACCGTCTCCCACAGCTCACAGGTCTCATCAATAAGCACCGGAAACTGCTTTTTCATACCGATGGGCGAGCATCCGCCGCGAACATAGCCCGTCTCGGCAAAAAGGTCGCGCACATGCATCATCGTAAGAGACTTCTCCCCCGCAGCACGGGCTGCGGCCTTAAGATCCAGCTCAGAAGCAACAGGGATGCAGCAGACCACATGCCCACCCGAGGGAGTCGTGCACACGAGCGTTTTGAATCCACGGTCGGGATCTTGACCAAGCTGCTCAGCTACGGCAACGCCGAGCCCTGTTGCCTCTTCGCCATCATCCTCATAGGTATGGAGCTCATACGGCACGCCAGCACGATCAAGCTCGCGCAATGCGTTGGTCTTTTGAACCTTGTCTTTCTTGGCCATGTGCTCCCCCTGGAAACGAATCTAATGCCCAACGGCGCCTCTTGAGCCTGCGCCTTTAGCGCTCGCTTTCTCCACTTTGACATAAAGAAAACGCGCAAAAGATAGCTATCGGCATTCAAGATAACGCCTGATTGCCGAGCACACATCCCAAGTAAAAAAGAGGAAGCCCCCCCGTCGAGAAGTTTTAACGATTTGCAACAACCCGATGACCCGCAACGACCCCTTAGACGACCTGAACAGCCCCTTAAAAACCGTCCAACAACCCGTCTGCGGCGTCTTATGCTTCAGCGTCAAGCAATTCCTGCCGTTTACGATCGCGTTCGAGAATCGGTGCCAAAAACCTGCCCGTGTAGCTCTTGTCGCAAGCGGCTACCTGCTCCGGAGTGCCCGAAACGACCACGCTGCCGCCGCCAGAACCGCCCTCGGGGCCCATATCAATAATGCGGTCGGCAACCTTGATGACATCGAGATTGTGCTCAATGACTAAAACGGTGTTACCGGCATCGACAAGTCGCTGGAGAACGTCGAGCAGCTGGCGCACGTCCTCAAAATGGAGACCCGTCGTAGGCTCGTCCAAAATGTAGAACGTCTTGCCCGTCTGACGCCTATGCAGTTCTTTTGCGAGCTTGACGCGTTGGGCCTCGCCGCCCGAAAGCGTCGTCGCCGGCTGACCAAGGCTCACGTAACCCAAACCAACATCATAGAGCGTCTGCAGTTTGCGCTTAATTTGCGGGATGTTCGCAAAGAACGCTAACGCCTCGGTGACGCTCATGTCGAGCACGTCGGCAATAGTCTTTCCGCGATAGGTCACCTCAAGTGTCTCGCGGTTGTACCGCCTGCCGCCGCAAATCTCGCAAGGCACGTAGATATCCGGCAGAAAGTGCATCTCGATCTTAATCTGACCGTCGCCCTTGCATGCCTCGCAACGTCCGCCCGTGACATTGAACGAAAAACGACCGGCAGCGTATCCGCGCGCCTTGGATTCCGGCGTGCTCGCAAAAAGATTACGTAGGTCGTCCCAAAGACCGATATAAGTCGCCGGATTCGAGCGCGGTGTGCGTCCGATAGGAGACTGGTCGATATCGATCACCTTATCGATGCTCTCGAGCCCCTCGAGCTTTTTGTAAGGTCCCACCGGGCGCGCGGATCGATGGATCGCATTGGTGAGCGCCGGCGCGAGCGTATCGGTCACCAGAGAGCTCTTGCCAGAACCCGAAACGCCCGTTACAACGGTCAGCGTTCCAAACTCCACCTCCGCCTTAACGTTCTTGAGGTTGTTCGTCTTTACGCCCGAGATCTTGAGTGCGCCGCGCCCAGGGTTTCGCCTCTCGTCCGGAACCCTGATCATGCGCCTGCCCGTGAGATATGCGCCGGTCACCGACTCCGCGCTCTCCATGATCTGCGACGGGGTTCCCGCAGCCACCACGTGACCGCCGTTCACGCCAGCTCCAGGGCCCATGTCGAGCACATAATCAGCCGCCCTGATCGTGTCTTCATCATGCTCCACGACAATCACCGTGTTGCCGATGTCGCGCAAGCGCTCAAGCGTCTTGATCAGGCGATCGTTGTCGCGCTGATGGAGGCCGATTGAGGGCTCGTCGAGAATATAGAGCACTCCCATCAGCCCCGCGCCGATTTGAGTGGCCAAGCGAATGCGCTGGGCCTCGCCGCCCGAGAGCGTCGCCGAGGCACGATCGAGCGTGAGGTAATCGAGGCCAACATCGACCAAGAAGCGCAGGCGCTCGACGATTTCCTTAACGATACGCCCGCCGATGAACTGCTGGCGCTCAGTAAGCTCAAGCCCTTCGAAGAACTCGAGCGACTCACGACAGCTCAAGCAGCACACGTCATATATCGACTTGTCGCCCACCGTCACGGCGAGCATCTCGGGGCGAAGCCTCGCACCGCGGCAGGCCGTACACGGTTCCTCGCGAATGAACTTCTCGAGGCGAGCCTTGGTGTTCTCGTTAGTCGTCTCCACGTACCGCTCGTACAGGAGGTTCCTCACCCCCGAGAACTTCGTTGTCCAGTGGCTCTCCGTACCGTTGAGCTTGTGGTAATGGACCTCCATCTTCTTGTCGCCAAGGCCATCAAGAAATGCCTTCTTGGCCCGCGGGGGCAGATCCTTCCAAGGCGTCTCCGGATCGACCTTGAGATGATTGCAGAGCGCGTTGAGAATCTGCGGAAAATAGTTGCCGTTACCGAAGAAGCTGCCGAACACGCCTTCGCTTACCGAGAGATTTGGATCGGCAATAAGCGCCTCGGCATCAACAACCTTCTTGAATCCCAGGCCATCACACTCGGGACACGCTCCATACGGTGCATTGAACGAAAAATCGCGCGGTTGTAGGTCGTCAATGGAATGCCCATGCTCGGGACAGGCAAGTGCGAGCGAATATTCCAGCAGCTCGCCCTCGGTGCCCTCAGGCGCGTCGCGATCGGGCAGCATATAGACGCTCACATTGCCGGCGGCCAAACTCGTGGCCTGCTCCACGGCCTCGGCAATGCGACCAAGCGACCCCTCGCGAATCACGATGCGGTCGACAACAACCTCGATATCGTGCTTGAACTTTTTATCGAGCTCGATCGGGTCGTCGAGCGAACGGACCTCGCCGTCGACGCGAACGCGCGAAAATCCCTCACTGCGCAAGTCCTCAAAGAGCTTGGCGTACTCGCCCTTGCGACCGCGAACAACAGGAGCCAGCACATAGGCTCGTCGTCCCTCGCCTGCTGCGAGAATCTTGTCGGCAACTTGATCCGTCGTCTGTCGCTCGATTACGCGGCCGCATTCCGGACAGTGCGGCGTTCCCACGCGCGCGAACAAGAGGCGCAGATAGTCATAGATCTCGGTAACGGTGCCGACGGTGGAACGAGGGTTCTTGCTCGTCGTCTTCTGATCGATGGAAACCGCCGGGGACAACCCGTCAATCGAATCGAGGTCGGGCTTGTCCATCTGCCCCAAGAACTGGCGCGCATAGCTCGAAAGGCTCTCCACATAACGGCGCTGGCCCTCTGCATAGATGGTGTCGAACGCAAGGCTCGACTTTCCCGAACCGGAAAGCCCCGTGATGACCACAAGTTTGTCGCGCGGAATTTCGACATCGATGTCGCGCAAATTGTGCTCACGCGCGCCGCGAATGAC
>CAVDZW010000133.1:0-7346 GCA_963613305.1 bacterium
CAACCGCGGGAACGGAGATGCGCTGCTGCGGGGCGGGCGCGGCCTGCTGGGGCTGTGCTGCGCGGGGCTGCACGGGCATCTGCTGCTGCGGGGCTGCCGGTGCCGGGTTCTGGCGAGGCATGGGCGCGGAGATACCGTTTTGGTAAGCGCGCTCCTCCTCGTACAGACGGCCGAGGGTGGGGGCGTCGACGTTCTCGGCGAACACCGAAAAACGGCCGGCGCGCAGCGACGGGTCGATCATAAAGCGCACGAGCGGCTCGCCCACAAAGGTGTAGCGACGCTTCTCGGCCTGGGCCTTGACGAACTCGCTCACCTCACGCGAGAGCTTGGGGTAGTAGGGGGCAAGCATTGGGTCGTCGTCGTTGGCCACGAGGATGGTGTAGAGGCCGGGCGCGGTGTCCACGCCGTTGACGACGAGCGTCTGGTCCTCCATTTCGCGGGCGGCCTGCTTGGCGAGCTTCTTGAAGGAGAAAGGGGCACGCGATGCGCCGAAGATCCCGGCAACATGGTCCTCGAAGATGTTCAGGAAGTTCACGAACGATCACCCTCCGATGGTTCTTTGCGATATCCGAAGCAATATAGACATATCCCGACGATTATAGAGGAAAGAATCCCCGCGCCGACCGCCCTCACGATCAATTGGGGCTGCAAGCTGGCAATTTCCATAGGGCGTGCAAGAGAACTGAGCACGAACCCAAGGGCGCCCGCGGCGGCGATTCCGAGGTGCTCGAGCACGCGTCCCCCGCTCTCGTCATAAGACTCCCAGGCGCGTTTGAGCAGGAACGAGAGTCCGGCCGCGCCGCCGGCCGTGAGGGCCACTTGGGCCCAAAACGGGGCGCTTGCGAGCGCCGATACGGCCGAGAGTGCGCTGAGCGAGCCCTGGGCGGTCCCGGCGGCGCTCCAAAGGCGGGCGAGCACGAGCGAAAAGCCGCAGGTGAACGCTGCGGTCGAGGGCTCAAGGAGATACGCTGCCGCACCGACGGCCGCGCCGACGGGCCATTCGGCCGCGGCGACCCCGCCGAGCATGACGGCGAGCTCGGAGCCGGGCGCGTAGCCGAGCGCGAGCGAGAGCGTGAGCGCGGCCGAGGCCGCGGGCGAGGTGCGCCCCCAAACGAGCCACCAGGCCGCAAAGAGCGCGAACACGAGCACCGCCACGGGAAGCACGGCGAGCACACCCGCGCCGGCGACGGTGGCGTTGCAGACGAGGAGCAAAAAGCCCGCGGCAGCGAGGGCGGAGCCGATCTGCGGGGCCACGGCTGCGGCGGCCCCGATGGCGAACGCGGAGGCTGCGGCGCCAAGGCCGGCCGAGATTCCCATGCAGGTGAGCATCTGCCAGGCGACGGCGGTGCACGAGACGCCCGCCACGGCGCGGACGGCATACTCGCGGGCGCGCTCGTTGCGGGTGCCCAGGAACCCCTCGGCCGGATCGGTCTCGATGGGGGCGGGGGCATCTATGTCCGCGGGCGCCTCGCCCTCGCCCTCCGCGGTGGCGCTGAGCTCCTCGATCATGCGGGCCAGGCTCTTGCGGCCGGCGCGTGCGTCGCCAAGGCGGGCCAAGAACCGGTCGCCAAAGACCTCGGCGGTGATGGGGCGGTCTTGCGGCATGGGCGAGAGCGCGCACACGAGCGCGTCTTCCGAGAGCTCGGGGATGCCCGGGATGAGCTCGCTCGGGTAGGTGACGCCCTTGATGATGAGATCGAGGGAGCCCGCCGGCGTGGTGGCGCGGAACGGGGAGGTCCCGCAGAGCGCCTCGTAGAGCACGCAGGCGAGCGCAAAGAGGTCGGTGCGCTGGTCGACCTCCTGGTTGTCGAGCTGTTCGGGCGGCATGTAGCCGATGGTGCCGCCGCGCGCACCGCCAAAGCCGGCGGCCGCCGAGAGCGTGGCCATGCCGAAGTCGGTGAGCTTGACGTGACCCGCGCGGTCGATGAGCACGTTGGCGGGCTTGATGTCGAGATGCAGCACGCCGTTCTCGTGCGCGAACTGCAGCGCCTGCACGAGCGCGTCGGCGATGGCTGCGGCCTCGTCAAAGGTGAGCGAGTTGCCGTCCACGCGCTCGAGGAACTCGGCGAGCGACATGCCGTCCACGTACTCCATGACGAGGTAGGCGTAGGCGGAGTCGTAGGTAAAGTCGATGACCGAGACGATGTTGGGGTGTTGGAGCATCGAGGCCGTGCGGGCCTCGGCAAGGGCGGTCTCGACGGCGGTCGCGGGCATGCCGGATTCCGTCATGAGCGGCATGCGCTTGATGGCCACGCGGCGCTGCAGGCGCGCGTCGAGGCAGATCTCGACGGAGCCGAAGCCACCGGCCGCACGCGTCTCGAGCGGGCGGTAGCGGCGCAGCAGCGTCGACGCGGCGGCAGGCGTGGGAGCCTGCTGCTGAGCGCGCTGGCTATGTTGCGGGAAGAGCGGCATGGCTTTCCTTGGTGCGTTTGAAGTTCGTTTCGCGCGTGGCATAACCGGCGCGGGAGTCATGTTTCGTCGGTAAAGTCTAGCACGTTCGCGTGAGAGCGGCGCGGGCGGGGAGGCTCCGGGGGCGTGCCGTGCGGCGTGCCGGGACGGAGCGCGGGGCAACAAAACGGCGCGGCGCGGCATACGCCCGAGCGGGGCGCGCGCTGTGTCAGACGCTATCATAGAGGCCATTCACCTGATTCTTAAGAGAGGTCCCATGGAATCGCTCTATCGCAAATACCGCCCCCTGACCTTCGATTCCGTCGTCGGCCAGCAGCACATCGTCTCCACGCTCGAGCATGCCATCGGCGAGGGCCGCCTT
Source organism: bacterium (assembly GCA_963613305.1). Lineage (GTDB taxonomy): Bacteria > Actinomycetota > Coriobacteriia > Coriobacteriales > Coriobacteriaceae > Collinsella. The sequence continues at coordinate 2,771 of CAVDZW010000133.1, forward strand.
TCGCACGCCTATCTCTTTTGCGGGCCGCGCGGCACGGGCAAGACGACCATGGCGCGCATCCTCGCCAAGGCCCTGCTCTGCGAGGGCTCGGACGCCGCGCGCGAGGAGGGGGCCTCGGGCTGCATGCCCGACGGCACCTGCAGCGAGTGCGAGCTTATCGCCGAGGGCAACCACCCCGACGTGTACGAGCTCGACGCCGCGAGCCGCACGGGCGTCGACAACGTGCGCGAAGAGATCATCGGCTCGGTGAACTTTGCCCCGGTGCGCGGCAAGTACAAGGTCTACATCATCGACGAGGTCCACATGCTCACCACGGCGGCGTTCAACGCGCTGCTCAAGACGCTCGAGGAACCCCCGGCGCACGTGGTGTTCGTGCTCTGCACCACCGATCCGCAAAAGATCCTCGAGACGATCCTCTCGCGCTGCCAGCGGTTCGACTTTCACCGCATCGGCAACGAGGACATCGAGGGCCGCCTGCGCTACGTGTGCGAGCAGGAAGGTTTTGAGTTCGACGACGAGGCGATCCGCATCGTGGCGCGGCATGCGCGCGGCGGCATGCGCGACGCGCTCTCCACACTCGAGCAGCTGAGTGTGTTCGGCAACGGGGCCGTGCGCACGGATGACGCGCGCTCGCTTTTGGGCGAGGTCTCGAGTACGGTGCTCGGCGAGTTCGTGCGCGGTATTGCAGAGCGCGACGTGGTGGGGCTCTTTGGGCTCGTTGCCGACCAGGTAAACGAGGGCAACGACCTGCTCGAGCTCACGCGCGACCTGGTGGCGCACATGCGTGACGTCTACATGATGCGCGTGGCCGGGCGCTCCTCGGCGCTCTTTGAGGGACGCGAGGACGACGTTGACGCGCTCGAGGCCGAGGCTGGCGCGTTCGAGAGCGGCGACAGGATCGCGCGTGCGCTCACGGTGCTCGACGACGCGGCGCTCGGCATGAGGAATGCCGCCGACGCGCGCCTTGTGCTCGAGATCGCCTTTGCGCGCCTGGCGCGTCCCGAAGCGGAGCTCACGCTCGAGGCGCTCGCTGAGCGCGTCGATGCGCTCGAGGCCCAGCTTGCGAGCGGCGTTGCGGCGGGTGCTGTTGCGGCTCCCCAGCAAGGTGGGGCTGCAGCTCCTGCGCCAGCGCAATCTCAGCAGATGGCTGCCGCTTCGGCTTCGTCGGCCCGCCCGGGTGAGCCCGTCGGTGCCGACCGTGCCGCGGCGTTCCCGACCATGGCGCGCCCGAGGGCTGCGGCTCCCGCTCGTGCGGCTTCTGCCCAGGCTGCCGCACCGGCACCTGCAGCTCCGGCCGTTGTGCCCGCTCCGGCTCCTGCCTCGGTTGCCGCGGCTGCTCCTGCTCCCGGGGCGGCTGCCGCTTCGGCGACTCGCACCCGTTCCGCAGCCGAGGTCGCGGCGTCTGCTGCCGCCCCCACCCCCGCCGTGGAGGACGAGGGCGAACTGCAGCGTAAGTGGGCCGAGGTCGTTCAGCGCGCCCTGCGCGTAAGCCCCTCGCGCGGCTCTCTTCTGCAGCAGGCCCGCGCTGAGCGCGACGACGGCTCCACGCTCACCGTGCGGTTCCCGGCGGGTAGCACGTTCAGCATGATGATGCTGCAGCGCACCGATGTTCAAAACATCATTCTCCCTGTTATTGTGGCTGTTTTTGGCAGTCGTCAGGTTTCGTACGTGTCTGCGGACGGAGGTGCCCCGGCTGCTCCTCATCATGAGGAGCCTTCTCCAGCGGCGCCGTCGCCCGCACCGGCGGCGGCCCCTGTCGCACCCGTTGCGGCGCCTGCGACGGCACCGGCACAACCGACTGCCCCCACCGCAAACGCTGACGGGCCCGTAAAGTCCGCGGTCGAGCCCGCATCCGCGCCTGCCGCACAGAGTTCGCCCGTTGTCTCGGTCGGGGCCGATGCTGCGGACGCAGGTGCTGCCTCCGCCTCGCGGGAGGCGGCGCCCAAGGAGCCTGAGACCGCCAGCGCCCCCATTCCTGCTGCTGTTTCTGCCGCTTCAAAGGCCGCGGGCACATCTTCCGGACGCGCGATGCCGTGGGAGAAGGGTACGACGCCGGCTCAGGGCGCGAGGTCTGCTGCACAGCCTGCGTTGACTTCCGTGCGCGCGGCCGGTGCCGCGGGTGTCTCTGCCGCTCCGGCCTCGTCGTCGACGCCCGGTGCTGCCCCGGTTCCCGAGGACGACTTTGTGCCCTACGATGACGCCGTCGCCAGTTCCTACGTGGACGAGGACGAGCTCCCGCCCTTCGACGTCCCCGCAGCTTCCGGCGCCGTCTCGGCTGCCCCTGCCACCCCCGAGCCTGCTCCTGCGCCGAGCTCTGCACCCAGTCCGGCGCCGAGCGTCTCGGCTCCCGCGAGCGCCGCGTCCGTGCCTCGGGGCATGTTCTCACACCAGGTGGAGGCTCCCGTTATCCCCGAGACCATCGAGGAGTCCGAGGAGCTCCTTCGCGAGGTCTTTGGAGACGGTGTAAAGATCCTGCCTGCCGACAAGTAACGCTGTCTGCGCTTTTTGCTGGTCGGGCGTCTTGCTTTGGGATTCGCTCGCGCTGCGGACTTCGTTTAGTTCCGCCTTTTAGAGCGCGGTTTGTCTTGGAGGCCGGGACGGGCTCTTTGCCTGCCGACCGTCTTTTGCCGTTATTGCGACCTTTTGGCGCGCGGGCGGTGCTGTTAAACGTTGGCGTGCCCTCGTGGTACCATCCCCTGCGTTTGGATTCGACTCAGAGGAGGCCCCGATGGCCGGCATGAACATGCAGCAGATGATGAAGCAGGCGCGCAAGATGCAGGAGCAGCTCGCCGCCGCCGAGGACAACCTCAAGACCCAGTCTGTCGACGCGAGCGCGGGCGGCGGCATGGTCAAGGTGACCATGACCGGCGACATGAAGCTCGAGTCCATCAAGATCGATCCCGATGCGCTCGATCCCGAGGACGTCGAGATGCTCGAGGACATGATCCTGGCCGCCGTGAACGAGGCCATCCGCAGCGTGGGCGAGCTTGCCAACAAGCAGATGGGCGCCATCACCGGCGGTCTCAACATTCCGGGGATGCCGTTTTAAGCCATGACGGCAGACCACAGCCTACAGATCCTGCTCGATGAGCTGGGCCGTCTTCCGGGCATTGGCCCCAAGTCTGCCCAGCGCATCGCCTACTACCTGCTCGAATCCGACGTGGAGGAGGCGCGCCGTCTGGCCGACGCCATCCTCTCCGTCAAGGAGCAGGTTCACTTTTGCAGCAGGTGCTTCAACTACGCCACGCGCGACGAGTGCGCGATCTGCGAGGACTCCACCCGCGACACGCAGCGCATCTGCGTGGTGGCAGAGCCGCGCGACGTCTCGGCCATCGAACGAACCGGCAGCTACCACGGTCTGTACCACGTGCTGGGCGGGGTCATCTCGCCCATGGACAAGATCGGTCCCGAGCAGCTGCATATCCGCGAGCTGCTTTCGCGCCTGGGCACCGAGGACATCGGCGAGGTGATCATCGCCACGAGCCCCAACATCGAGGGCGAGACCACGGCAAGCTACCTTGCGCGCACCATCAAGCCGCTCGGCGTCACCGTGAGCCGGCTGGCAAGCGGCCTTCCCGTGGGCGGCGACCTTGAGTACGCCGACGAGCTCACCCTGGGCCGTGCCATTGAGGCGCGCCGCACGCTGTAGGGGAGTGCCTCGCCAGCGGCGTGGCGGCACGGCGGCCGCCGTGCGAAGACGGAACTTCGTAGATGTTTCCTCCCGGTTTCGCTTTTGGGTCGCGCGCCTGCACCGCGCAAGCGCACAGCATCACGCCAGGGCTGCTCTTGGCCTGCGCTGTATCCTGTACGCGCTCAACAAATCGGACGCACATCCCGCATGGAAACGCTGCTAGAAGCTTTCGTTTAAAAGAAAGCCAGCGCTTTTGTGCGGGTTTCGTTTTGTGCATGAGTCTTACCAAAAACGCTCAGGCCGCTTACGGTTGCGCTTGCGGTTTTGAAAAATGAAAGCCGCCCCGCGGAGTACAATAAACGCGCATGTGAATTCGCAAAATCGCGCCCGTGCCCGTGGCATTTGAGCGTCGAGTCCGCGAATTTAACGGGTGCGCTCTTTCGCCTGAGCGATCCCGGTGCACAGCAATTCGCGAGGGGCATCCGCGCCTCGGAATCATGTACACCCAAACGAGAGGAGAGGGGTATATGGCGCGTAAGTTCAAGTCTATGGACGGCAACGAGGCGGCCGCGTACGTTTCGTACGCCTACACCGAGGTGGCGGGAATCTATCCCATCACGCCGTCCAGCCCCATGGCCGACCATGTCGACCAGTGGGCCGCGCAGGGCAGGAAGAACATCTTTGGCACGCCCGTTAAGGTTGTGGAGATGGAGTCCGAGGCCGGCGCTTCCGGTACCGTGCACGGCTCGCTGGGCGCAGGTGCCCTGACCACCACCTACACGGCTTCCCAGGGCCTGCTGCTCATGATCCCGAACATGTACAAGATCGCGGGCGAGGGCCTGCCGGGCGTCTTCCACGTCTCGGCCCGCACCGTTGCCTCCCACGCGCTGAACATCTTCGGCGACCACTCCGATGTCATGGCCTGCCGCCAGACCGGCTTCGCCA
>CAVDZW010000134.1:0-4180 GCA_963613305.1 bacterium
CGGCACCGGCGGCCACGACGGCGCCCTTGCCCACGCGCACGCCCTCGAGCACCACAGCGTTGGCGCCGATCATGACGTCGTCCTCGATGATGACGGGCGTGGCGCTCGCGGGCTCCACCACGCCGGCCAGCACGGTGCCGGCGCCGATGTGGCAGTTCTTGCCCACGGTGGCGCGGCCGCCGAGGACGGCGCCCATGTCGATCATGGTGCCCTCGCCGATGACGGAGCCGATGTTGATGACGGCGCCCATCATGATGACGGCGCGGTCGCCGATCGAGACACGGTCGCGGATGATCGCGCCCGGCTCGATGCGCGCGTCGATGCCCTTGAGGTCGAGCAGGGGCACGGCGGAGTTGCGGCAGTCGTTCTCGATGTCAAAGTACTCGATCGCGTCGGCGTTCGCGTCGAGCACGGACTTGAGCGCGTCCCAGTCGCCAAAGACGGTCTTGCCCTCGGCGGCGCCGTATACGCGGGCCTCGCCAAAGTCGACGGTCTTGCCCTCCTTCTCGCGCACGTAGAGCTTGACCGGCGTCTTCTTGGGCGCGGTCGCGATGAAGTCGATGATCTCCTGGGCGTTCATGTTGGTGTCGTTGGACATGTGTATGAGTCTCCTTTATTCAAACATGACGTGGTCAAAGGTATAGAAACCGGGGTCGCGCAGCACGAGCTTTTGGGCTGCGGCAAGCGCGCCGTTCACAAAGATCTGGCGGCTCGTGGCGCGGTGGGTGAGCGAGACCTCCTCGTCGGTGCCGAAGAAGCTCACGGTGTGCACGCCGGCAACGCTTCCGCCTCGCAGCGAATGCATGCCCACCTCATGCGGGTCGCGTGCGCCGCACATGCCCTCGCGCCCGTAGACGGGACGATAATCGTCCGTGGGCTCGGCCGCGAGCACCTCGTCGAGGAGCATCTTGGCCGTGCCGCTCGGGGCGTCGGCCTTTTGGTTGTGGTGCGTCTCGCAGATCTCGACATCAAAGCCCGGCAGCTCGCGTGTGGCCTGGGCCGTGAGATGGCGGAGCGCCGCCACGCCGATGCTGTAGTTGCCGCTCCACATCACGCGGGCGTCCTTGCCGAGCGCGGCCAGGCGCTCGAGCTGCTCCTCGCCGTAACCGGTCGTGCCGCCCACGAGGGCCGCGCCCGTGCGCTCCACGTAGCCGGCGACGGCGTCGAGCGTGCAGACGTTCGAGAAGTCGATGATGGCGTCAGCGGCGGGCGCGCTCTCGAGCTCGGTGAGGTCGAACCCGATTTGGGCCACGACCTCAAAGACGGGGTTGCCCGCGGCGTCGTGCATGGCCTCTGCGGTGGTACGGATGAGCGAGCCCATGCGGCCCGTTCCCATGATGGCGATCTTAAGCAACGAGACCGGCCTCCTTAAGAATATCGGTGAGATGTGCGCGCGTGTCGTCGGCCATGGGGCAGAGCGGCATGCGGTAGTTGGCCTCGATGAGGCCCATCTGAGCGAGCGCCTCCTTGACGGGGATGGGGTTCACCTCGCTGAACAGCGCCTTGATGAGCGGCTGCGCGGCGACCTGGATCTGGCGTGCGCGCACCACGTCTCCGTCGAGGTAGGCGCGGCACATGTCGTGCACGAGCTGGGGCTGGATATCGGCCCACACGCTGATGGTGCCTGAGGCGCCGAGGCTCATGAGCGGCACGGTGAGGGCATCCTCGCCGGAGTACATGCGAAAATCGTCGCTCAAAAGATGCGCGATCTCGGCGGCAAAGGCCACGTTGCCCGAGGCCTCCTTGATGCCCATGATGTTGGGGTGCGCGGCCAGGCGCTCCACGTTGCGCACGCTGATGGAGCAGCCGCAGCGACCGGGGATGTTGTAGAGGATGCACGGGATGTCCACAGCGTCGGCCACGGTCTTAAAGTGCTGGTAGATGCCCTCTTCGTTTGACTTGTTGTAATACGGTGTGATGGTGAGCAGGCCGTCGGCGCCGAGTCCCTGGTAGGTGAGCGACTTGGTGAGCATGGTCTGCGTGCTGTTGGAGCCGGAGCCCGCGATGACGGGGATGCGGCCCGCCACCTGCTTGACCACGGCGGCGACGACGGAGTTGTCCTCGTCGTCGGTCATGGTCGCGCTCTCGCCGGTGGTGCCGAGCGTGAGGATGGCGTCGGTGCCGTTCTGCAGGTGGAAGTCGACCAGGCGCGCCAGCGCGTCGAAGTCGACGCTCCCGTCCTTCTTGAACGGCGTGACGAGTGCGACGATAGAGCCTTCGAGTCCGTGGATGTCCATGTTCTTCTCCTTACTCCTGGCGATCGAGATGCGCTTGTTCCACTGTTCGGCGATGTCGGCGGGCACGGCGTCGAGCGAGACGCCCTTGGCGTCGATCGAGCGCGCGCGGGCGAGGAGCTCGCGGCCGCGCGGCAGCACGTCGAAGGTGGCAAAGTAGTCGCGGGGGGTCTCGGCGCGGCGGATCAGCTCAAAGGAGCCGTTCGCGCGCAGCAGGACCTCGGCCGAGCGCAGGCGGCCGTTGTAGTTGTAACCCATGGAATAGCCGTGGGCGCCGGTGTCGTGGATCACGAGCAGGTCGCCGAGGTCGATATGCGGCAGCTCGCGGTCGCGGGCGAACTTGTCGTTGTTCTCGCAGAGGTTGCCCGTGATGTCGTAGGTGTCGGTAACGGGCGCCTGCGTCTTGTCGGGGCCGCCGGGCTGACCGACAACGCTTACGTGGTGGTAGGCGCCGTACATGGCCGGGCGGATGAGGTCGACGGCGCTCGCGTCCACGCCGATATAGTCCTTGTAGATCTTCTTCTCGTGCAGGGCGCGCGTGACGAGGCAGCCGTAGGGGCCCATCATAAAACGGCCCATCTCGGTGTAGATGGCGAGGTCATCCATCCCTGCGGGTACCGCGATCTCCTCAAAGGCCTCGCGTACGCCCGTGCCGATTGCGCGGATGTCGTTGGCGGTCTGGCCCGGCTCGTAGGGGATCCCGACGCCGCCCGAGAGGTTGATGAACTTGACGTGCACGCCGGTCTCGTTCGCGAGGTCCCGGGCGAGCTCAAAGAGGATGCGCGCGAGAGCGGGGTAGTAGTCGTTGGTGACCGTGTTGCTCGCGAGGAAGGCGTGGATGCCGAACTCCTCGGCGCCCTTGGCCTTGAGCATGCGGAACGCCTCAAAGAGCTGTTCGGTCGTCATGCCGTACTTGGAGTCGCCGGGGTTGTCCATGATGCCGTTGGCGAGCTGGAACAGGCCGCCCGGGTTGAACCGGCAGCTCACCGTTTTGGGAATCTGCCCTGCTACGTGCTCAAAAAACTCGATATGGCTGATGTCGTCAAAGTTAATGGTTGCACCGAGGGCGAGCGCCTTCTTGAAGTCGGCCGCCGGCGTGTCGTTCGACGAGAACATGATGGCGTCGCCCGTGACGCCGAGCGCCTCGGCGATCATGAGCTCGGTGTAGCTCGAGCAATCGCAACCGCAACCGTACTCGTTGAGAATCGAGATGAGCGCCGGGTTGGGGTTGGCCTTGACGGCAAAGTACTCCCTAAAGCCTGGGTTCCAGGCAAACGCCTCGCGAACCGCCTCGACGTTCTTGCGGATACCCGCCTCGTCGTAAAGGTGGAAGGGCGTTGGGATCTGGGAGGCGATGCGCTCGAGCACGGCTTTGCTCGCAAAGGGCCGCTTGGCGGCGTAGGCCTCGCTTGGTGTCAGGGGCATACGATGAATCCTCACTATCCGGTGCGCGATCTGGCGCATCGCTCACGCGGCACATAACTCGCGTCGGGCGTTGCCGGATAGCGCTCCTGCTTGCTGCAGACAGTCCTGCGGGTGTTCCCCGCAGGCCCACCCCGGCTTCCGTGCCCGGCATCCGGAGTTCGGCGGGTTTCGCCTCGGTTCGGGGTCAGTGCCTGCCGGCTCGCCCGCACTTCTTCGTGCCCGCGCCTCTATCGTGTAAGGAACGGTACCACTCTTCACTTTAGCCAACAAGAGTGAATCGCCCTCGTTTTGGAGCGACCACAATATGTGCGCGGTATAATCTCAAGCCTTGCAAGCAGCGGAAAGGACGGACGAATGACGGCAACGGTTGTGGGCGGGCACGAGCGCGATCTTGAGCTCCTCAGGCGCTTTAGGCGCGATCTGCATCGGATTCCGGAGCTCGACTTCAACCTGCCGCAGACCATCGCCTACGTTGAAGGTGTGCTCGGGGGTCTTGGCTGCGAGGTCACGCGCCCCTGTAA
>CAVDZW010000134.1:4190-7904 GCA_963613305.1 bacterium
TTTTTCGGCGGGGGAGAGTGCGCACGATACCGTGGCGGTCCGTGCGGATATGGACGCCCTGCCGATTACCGAGGTCACGGGGGCTGCATTTGCGAGCGAGAACCCGGGGCGCATGCACGCCTGCGGCCACGACGCCCATATGGCGATGGCGCTTGCCCTGGCGGTGGAGGTCGACCGGGTGCTGCGCGATGCGCCGGGAGCGCTTGAGCACAACGTGCTCTTTGTGTTCCAACCGGCCGAGGAGACCACGGGCGGTGCCAAAACCGTGTGTGAGAGCGGTGTGTTCGAGCGCTACGGGGCCACGTGCATCTTTGGCTTTCATGTTTGGCCCGACCTGCCGGCGGGTACGGTTTCGACCCGCCCGGGGGCACTGCTCGCGCGCTCGAGCGAGACGCATATTCGCATTCATGGCGAGAGCCTGCACATCGGCAAGACCCTCGGCATGCCCGCCGCTGCATCGCACGATGCCGCGCTTGCCGCCGCGCGCTTTTTGGTGGCCGAGAGCGAACTCATGGAGCGCCTTGGTTCTGAGGAGCCCTGCATCGCGCGGTTCGGCCTCGTTGAGGCGGGGACCGTCTGCAATGCCGTTGCCGGCGAGGCGCACCTGGCGGGCAGCGTGCGCGTGTTCTCCGAGCCCATGTTTGAGCGCGTGCGTGCGGGCCTTGTGGATGCGCTCGAGGAGGCCTGCGCGGGTGTGGGCTGCACCTTCGACGTCGACTTTGCGGACGGATACCCGCCGGTGACGAACGACGCCGCGCTGTTCGAGCGCGCTCGCGAGGCGCTGCCCGAACTTGAGGTCCTCTCCGAGCCCTTGCTTATTGCCGAGGACTTCTCGTTTTACCAGCAGTATCTGCCGGGCGTTTTCTTCTTGCTCGGGGTCGGTGTTCCCGAGAGCGCGGGCGGGCAGGCGCTTGCGAACCCGTCTGATGAGGCCGGTTGTCCGACGTTTGCCACGAGTGCGCTCCACACCGATACGATGCTTTTTGGCGAGGAAGCGCTCCTCACCGGCCTCGACGTCTACCGCAGATTGCTCGGTTTGGGCTAGCGCCAAGAGACGTACGCGCAGCTACCGGTGGCGGAGCGCGCTGCGGGGCTTTATCGGCGCAGTGCGTCTTGCTGAGGCCTCCCGCGGATGCGCTCCGACCGCTTGGCTCTCTATATCAAAACGCGATAACCGCCCCGTCGAAATCGATATCGCCGCAGCGTCCTTTATGCGCCGCCTCCGCGCGATTTGCGCGTGCGGGCCGAGTACACTGTTCTGAACCATCAATCGCAAAGGAGCACTTATGCAGCCACTTTCAGACCGCACTGCCGACTTTACCGACTCCGTTATCAGACGCATGACGCGCATCTCCAACAAGTACGGGGCCGTCAACCTCTCGCAGGGATTCCCCGATTTCGATCCGCCCGAGGCGCTGCTCAAGAGCCTGGAGCAGATCTCGCGCGATCCCGAGCCGCGCTACCACCAGTACTCCATTACCTGGGGTGCGCAGGCCATGCGCGATGCCCTGGCCGAAAAGCAGTCGCGCTATATGGGCATCCCCGTTGATCCGAACGAGAACATCGTCGTTACCTGCGGGTCCACCGAGGCCATGATGGCCGCCATGATGACCGTCACCAACCCGGGCGACAAGGTCGTCATCTTCAGCCCGTTCTACGAGAACTACGGTGCCGACACCATCCTTTCGGGCGCCGAGCCCGTCTACGTCCCGCTCGTGCCGCCCACGTTCGACTTTGAGCGCGAGGTGCTCGAGGCGGCCTTTCGCGACAACGCTCCCAAGGCCATCGTGCTCTGCAACCCCTCCAACCCCTGCGGTAAGGTCTTTACGCGCGAGGAACTTGAGTTCATCGCCGGTCTCTGCAAAAAGTACGATGCCTATTGCATCACCGACGAGGTCTACGAGCACATCGTCTACGCGCCGCATGAGCACGTCTACATGGCGAGCCTGCCCGGCATGTTCGAGCGCACGATCAGCTGCTCCTCGCTCTCCAAGACGTATTCCATCACCGGATGGCGCCTGGGCTACACCATCGCGAGCCCCGAGGTGACCGACCGTATCAAGAAGGTGCACGACTTCCTTACCGTCGGCGCCGCAGCGCCCTTGCAGGAGGCTGTGGTCACGGCGCTCAAGTTCGACCAGTCCTATTACGACGAGGTACTTGAGCTCTACACGCACAAGCGCGACCTGTTCTGCAACGGCCTTGACGAGCTCGGCGTCGAGCACAACACGCCGCAGGGCGCCTACTACGTGATGATGGACATCTCGGAGTTCGGCTACGAGAGCGACCTTGAGTTCTGCGAGGACCTCGCGCGCCTGGTCAAGGTCGGGGCCGTGCCGGGTTCGAGCTTCTTCCGCGAGCCGGTGAACCATCTCATCCGCTTCCACTTTGCCAAGCGCGATGAGACGCTGCTCGCCGCCCTCGAGAACCTTAAGGCCCTGCGCGAGAAGATCCCTGCGTGCGGATAGGTTCTGCGCCGCCTCTCTGGTCTGGCGTTCCCACAACAAGGATGGCTACTTCGGCCTCGGCCCCGCGCCGAGGCCGTTTCTTTTGGCGGCTCTTCCTCGTCTTTGGGGGTGCATGCCTATGCTGCGCGCTGTGCCGCGACCGTTCGGTACGGGTGCCGACGTCCTTTAGGCAGTCTGCCGCGCCGGCCTTTGAGCCGTCGGCTCGTCTTCTGGTCGATGTCGCTATCTTCTGCTGCATGACGTGCATATGGTGTCCGAACGAAGCGGTAGCATGCGAGCATCGCTTAAGTCCCAAGAGGGAGGCTTTCATGGAGTTCACGGGATTGTCCGAAATCGAGAGAGCGCAGTGGCAAAAGCTGATCGATGCTGAGTACGACCCAAAGGATTGGCACGGCCTGTCTGAGGAAGATGCCAATCTGCTCGGTTTCATCATGGAGATCGTTCTCGACGAGAACTTCGATCAGCTTTTGGAGTATCTCTCCTTCTTTGGGGTTGATGTGGCGAGGCTTAAGTCCAATTCGTTCTTCCGCGACACTTTGCATCGAGCCTACGAGTGCGGAGTCGCCAACGATAACGCCGGTTGCTGCTGCAATCTCGCGAATTTCTACCACATGACCGACGGCAGCGGATCCGACGAAGATTACGCGATTGCGGTCGAGCTGTACGAGAAGGGCTCCGACCTGGGCGACGCCCAATCAAGTATCAATCTTGGCTACATCTACTACTACGGGCGCGGCTGCGAGGTGGATTACGCAAAGGCTTACGAGTGCTATTCCCGCGCGGCGTTGGTCGGCAATAACCCTGAGGCCTACTACAAGCTCGGCGATCTCTATGCGAGCGGTAAAGGCGTGCGCCAAAGCGATTGGATGGCATGGCTTTTGTACTCAAAGTCCTATGAGCTGGGAAAAGAGACCGGCTTTGTGTGTCGCGCCGCCCACCATGTTGCCGACATGCTCATGACCGGAATCGAAGGAAAGCTGGACAAGGATCCCGGGCGCGCCCTTAAGCTGTATGTCGAGGCCGAGCTCAATTATTACGACGCGATCGACCAGGGCCTTGTCTACTACCGCGGTTGTCTGCGCAAAGCAATTGAGGGGCAAGAGAAGGCTCGCGCAGCTGTTCAGGAGCAGCACCAAAAGGTCCGCAACGGCGAGCATGTCCGCCGAAAATGCAATTCAGCCGGCTGGTAGACCATGCGCTCTCGCATGGAGTTGGCTGAACGGTCGCTCTCGGAGAGCGTCTAGAT
>CAVDZW010000135.1:0-11482 GCA_963613305.1 bacterium
GCGGCATGACCATGATCACCCTCGCCGTGTTCTGCAAGTGCACCGGCCGCAAGGGTTGGATGCTCTACGTGCCCGTGGCGTTCCTGCTCTGCTGCACCTTTACCTCGCTCGTCCAGAGCGCGCTCGGTTGCTACGCCGCCGTTGCCGCCTACGGCTTCTTTGGCACCATCCCGGCAACTGCCACGACCGCTGCCACCTCCGTGGCCGCGACCAAGGGCCTGCAGCTCGTGTTCGCCATCCTGCTGATGGTTCTCGGCCTCATCGTTGCCGTGAACTGCCTCAAGGAGCTCTTTGGCAAGGAGGCTGGCTCCCTGCCCGATGAGGAGCCCGAGTGGACCGAGATGGGTCGCGCCGAGTACGGTCACGTCACCGCCGAGGCCCCGGCCGACACCGACGCCGCCACCGCCTAGTCTCTCCAACATATAACGGGCGTGTTTTCGCCTATGACTCGGAACCGGGTGCCGCATTGAGCGACGCCCGGTTTTTTGCGTATATGCAGCTCAGGCGCTAGGATATAGAGGTTTATGCATAGAGAGAAAGGACGACCGTGGCCGTCAAGCTCTTTTCTGAATACCAGCCCAACGTCGACGCGCTCGCTCGACGCATTGCGGCTCTGACCTCGCTCAGCTCGCGCCAGGCCCAGCCTGTGGCCATCTCGCTTTTGGGGCGCAAGGAGCTCAAGATCAAGTCGAGTTCGCTCGCGCAGATTTTTAAGCAGATCGATTCCGAGGTGAACACCAAGCAGATTCGCAACGAGTTTTTGGCTTCGGGGCTTATTTCGCGCATCGAGGGGACCGGCAAGGACGGGAAGCCTGCGATTTACACGGTCGATGCCGAGGTCGTGATGCCTCCCGAGGATGATTCCGCGGAGGGGGTGGCTGCGGCCGAGACTGCGGTTGAGAACGCCGTCGAGACTGAGGTTGAGGGCGAGAAGCCGGGCGAGGCAGGCGTCGAGGAACCGAGTGACGCCGACGCCGAGGAGCCGGCTGAGACCGAGCGTGAGAAAAAGGCGCAGGGGAGAAAGTTCGGCACCAAGAAGCCTTCTGACAAGAAGCCTGCTGCTGAGGTGCATGAACCGGCCGATGCGGACGAGTGCGCGAGCGATGATGCGTCCTCGCGGCAGGCGCATGACGAGGTCGGCGACGTTCGAGACGACTCGGTCGAGTCCGAGGCTGCTGCGGAAAAAGCCCAGGTAAAGAAGCCTATTGAGTTTGTCTCGAAGGTCGGGCGCGGTGCTCGCGTGCATCGACGCAGGGGCGAGGCCACTTCTCAAAAGCCTGCGGTAAAGGGTGAGGAGAAGGCCGTGCCAGCGAGCGAGGCCGGCAAGCCCGCCGAGGTTAAGGCGAAAGCGCGGCCCAAGGCTGAGGCAAAGACTGAGGCGAAGGCGCAGCCCAAGAAACACGCGGACAATGCGTCGGCCGCCAAGAAGAACGGAGTGTCCAACAAGGCTGCCGAGCAGGGCGCCTCTACAGGCCAGATGGCTTCGGGCGCCGGCGAGCAAGCGTCCGATGGAGCAGATGCCGACAAGAAAAAGCGCAACGGTGGCGAGGCTTCCGCCACTCACAAGAAAAAGGCAGGCGCCGCCGGCAAACAGGCTGAGCAGAAGAAGGCTCAGCCCAAGAACGTGAACGGCAAGAACAAGGCCAAAAAGACTGCCGCTCCTGAACCCAAGGCCGCATCGGCCGAGGAGCCCAAGGGCGCGTTTGCCGCCGCCAAGGCCGCAGGGCTCAAACTCGTGCGTGTGATGCCGCGTCCGCGCGCTCTTGCCAAGGTCGAGCGGATCCGCACTGATATCGTCAAGGTAGAGACCGGCAAGCCGGCCGTCCAGGATTCGCGTCGCGGCGGCAACGGTGGTCCGGCGCGCAAACTCAACGACGACGTGGCGACCATCATGGCCTGGATCGATGCCGCCTCCGAAAAGGACGTGCCGTATGCCTCGCGCAGGCAGCGCGCCTACGAGATCTTTAACGACGAGAAGGCGTTCGAGGGTAAGCGCGGCGAGCGCCTGTTCCGTCGACTCAACGAGAAGGGCGTCAACACGATGACGCTCCGCATCACACCCAACCGTCCCGTGCACTTTACGGGCTTTTACAACATCGGCTCCAACCGGCCGTTCATCATGGTCGAGAACCTCGACACCTACGACGAGATCGTTCGCATGCTGCGCGGGCGCAAGAACGCCCGGCTCTTTGGCGTGCGTGTGGGCGGCGTGATCTTTGGTGGCGGCTGCAAGGCCGCGGTCTCGCATGCGCTCGACGACTATCTGGACGAGATCGGTTACGACTACAAGTTCATCTACTACGCGGGCGATATCGACCGCGAGGGCGCCAAGATAGTAGAGCAGGCGCGCTCCGCCAACGTGACCGAGATCCGCCTGCACGCGGGTATGTACAAGGCCATGCTCGCGGCGCATCGCGCGCGCATCAAGGAAGGGCGTCTGACCGAGGCTGCCTCGAGCAATCAGGGAGTGCCGCAGAACCTTGCCGAGGTCATCCGCGACCTGCCCGTGGTCACACGCGTGCAGTTCCGGAACGTCCTCCGGGCTGGCGGGCGCATCCCGCAGGAGATTCTGACTTCCAGCGACTATCGCGACTCCGACTCGGGTGCCCTCGACCGAGCGCTTAACGGGTAGGGGAGAACGGGGTTCAAAAGTATCCGCATCGAGCATTAAGACGCCAGGGCCGCATGGTCCTGGCGTTTTTTGTGGCAGGTTGGGGCGGACGGGTCCACGCTCTGCTCTGCCGGTCGCTCCTACTGCGGCGTTTTGCGCCGTTTGGAAGTGAAAGGCAGGGATTTTGGCCGTTTGCACCTCGTTTGGCGAACATGAACGGTGCCGCGTTCCCTGTTCGCGTCACAAACTTCAACTATTCATAGGGTTATTGCCGAACTTCCGAGTACAGCGCGTTTTGCCGTTGTAAAACCGCAGGTCACAGAAGGGCGGATTCCGCTCTACTCCGAAAATCCGTTCTAACCCTATGGATAGTTGAAGTTTGCGCACGGGGAGCGGGTTTTATGCCCCGGATGGGGTTCGAATCCCGTGCATGGGTAACAAAAAACGCCAGGACGTCGGGATCCTGGCGTTATCGAAATCGGGCTGGGACGGAGGGATTCCGCGTCCGGCTCTGCCGGCCGCTCCCGCTTCGGGAACCTGCGGTTCCCTCGCGTGCTGCGCTGGAAAACGCTCACGCGTTTTCGCAGCTCCGCACCCTCTCGGGTTCGAATCCCTCTGACGGTCCAGAAAAAAGCACTCAGCTGATCGCGTCATCTGAGTGCATCTGTCTACGGGCTGGGACGGAGGGATTCGAACCCCCAACAGCCGGCACCAAAAACCGGAGTTCTACCGTTGAACTACGTCCCAATTTATGTGGGCCCTGCTGCTTGAGCGGCGCAGAGCCTGCTTAGTTTACCTAATCGGAGAGGGCATCGCAAACGCCGTCGAGCAGGCGGACGGCGAGCGTCTGGGCGTCGCTCGTGGTGAACGTGCCGTTGTAGCGCGTCATGCCGGTGAGCTCGATGCGCAGACGTGCGGGCTTGCGTGCGGCCGCCTCGATACCCGTGCGCAAGCGCTGTGAAAGGTTGTTGCAGTCGGCGAGCGCGATCGTCGGGCGCGGCGCGGACGTCTCGGGCAGCTCGTCGCTCGCGATCTCGAGGATGAGGTCGGCATCGGCCGGGACCTCGCTGTCGCAGAGGGTCATGCCGGAGTTGTCGGTGGTGGCGCTGGCGATGTTCCACATGCGTGAGGCTACGTTGCGAGCGACCGGGTCCTCGCCGACCACGGCCACGCGGTAGCGCTCGAGCACGTTTGCCGCGCGTGCAAAGCCGATGCGGCTCTCGGCCTCGATAACGGAGGGCTTGCCCTCCCACACGTGATGCAGACGGTTGATGTAGGCGTAGGTGTCTTGGAACGCCATGCCGTCGGCAAAGAGGCCGACGTTCTCCTGGAACTGCTGGAGTGCGGCCTCGGTGTGCGGACCGAAGTAGCCGTCGTCCTCGCCGCAGGCAAAGCCGAGCACGTTGAGCGCGCGCTGCAGGGCCTTGACGTCGGCGCCGTGGAAGTTGGGAAGTCGCAGGTAGAGTGTGCGGTCGCCGAGCTTGTACGAGGCGTCGACGAGCGCGCTCCAGCACGAGATATCAACGACGTCACCCGTGGGCAGGCCGCTGTTCAGGCGAAAGGTCTTTACGGCCTGCGCGGTCGAGGGGCCAAACTCCTTGGCTGCGAGCTCATCCTCGGCGATGGCGTAATCCAGCTGCACGAGGCGCGTCTGCACGTCCTCGACGGCGGCGCCCTTCATTCCCTGAACGATCGGTTCCATGCTGGTCCTTTCGATATATGCAAAGCCCCGCGGACGGGGCGCACATGCTGCTTGGCATTAGTAGAAGTCTAACAACACGTGCCGTGCTTGGCGAAGCCTCAACCAAAAGCCTACCGGGTGGCACGCCCTCGGTCCAGGTGTGCCGACGCGAACCGGGTGGTCCGGGTGGCCCGGAATCCGGGGCGAGTGGCGCGGACGCGGCTCGTGTGCCGGGATGGGCCTGTGCATGCCTGGGCGAGCTAGGTGGCGCGGGCGTGGCATGCATGCCGGGGCGCGGCCCGCCACCTAGCCGGGCCGGTGCATGAGCTCCACTCCACCCGCACCGGCCGCCGTTATCGCAACAACGACGCGCTAGTTAAGGCGATCTACAAAGAAGTCGGCCATCTGGAGCAGGAGCTCCTTGCAATGCGCATCGAGCTCAACCCCGGAGAGCGCCGCCTTGGCCTTGCGCGTGAGCTCGAGCGCGTAATCGCGGGCAAAGGCGATGGAGCCGGTCTCTTCAAAGATCTGGACCGCGCGGTCGAGGTCGGCGACGTCGCTGGTGCCGGAAGAGAGGATGCCCGCGAGCTCGTCGTGCGTCTCGGCCGCGGCGAGCGCGTGCACAGCCACGAGGGTGCGCTTGCCCTCGGTGATGTCGCACCTAAAGTCCTTGTTGCGCGCCTCGGCCTCGCCCACGAGGTTCAGCAGGTCGTCCTGGATCTGGAAGGCGAGCCCCGTGTTCATGCCGAACTCGCGGAGCGCCTCGATCTGCTCCTCGCTGCCGCCACCGACGATGGCGCCGCAGGCCAGCGGCACGGCGCCGCTGTAGAAGGCGGTCTTGTGCGTGGCCATGCAGAGGTAGTCGTCGACGGAGATGTCAAAGCGGCCGTCGCGCACCCAGCCGAGGTCGAGCGCCTGGCCCTCGATGGTGCGCTCGGTCATGGCGGTGAGCTCGCCGAGCAGACGAAGCTTTACCGCGTCTGCGAGCGTGTCGTCGTTGAGGACGACGCTCGTCACCCACGTGAGGGCGAGGTCGCCGCAGTTGATGGCAAGCCCTTCCCCCTCGGAGATGTGCAGGCACGGTTTGCCACGCCTGACCTGGCCGTTATCGGCGATGTCGTCGTGCACGAGCGCGGCCGACTGAAAGAGCTCGATCGCCGCGGCCGGGCTCTTGGCGGCCCAAAAGTCGCCGCCCACGGCCTCGCAGGCGAGCATGCAGATGAGCGGCCGATGCCGTTTGCCGCCGTTCTCGGTAAAGCCCGCGATCGGCGCATAGAGATAGCGCTCGATGTCGGGGCGGTCGGTGCGGCCCTCAAAAAGCGAGGCGAGGTACTCGTCGATCTCGTTGTAGTGGCGGGCCAGGAACTCGGCAAATGGATTCTGCACGGCGATCGTTGATCCTTTCGGGGATGTGCGACGGCACTGCTGCTCGGGCGGATGCTTTGCTACTCGGGCAGCGGCGCCGCTATCTGGACGGCGGCTCTGCTACTCGGCGTCCTCGAACCCGTTGGGGTTGTGGCTCTGCCAATTCCAGGAGTCGCGGCACATGTCGTCGATGTCGAACTTGGCCTCCCAGCCCATGAGCTCCTTGGCCTTGGAGCAGTCGGCGTAGTTGGCGGTCACGTCGCCGGGGCGGCGCGGGTCGATGACGTAGGGCACGTCCTTGCCGCAGGCCTTGCCAAAGGCGGTGATAATCTCGAGCACCGAGGTGCCCTTGCCGGTGCCGAGGTTAAAGACCTCCACGCCTTCGCGGCCGTTCATCCACGCGAGCGCGGCGGCGTGGCCCGAGGCCAGGTCGCAGACGTGGATGTAGTCGCGCACGCCGGTGCCGTCGGGGGTGTCGTAGTCGTTGCCAAAGACGTGCACCTCGGAGCGCTTGCCGATGGCGGTCTGCGCAACATAAGGAAGCAGGTTGTTGGGGATGCCCTTGGGGTCCTCGCCCATGAGGCCCGAGGGGTGCGCGCCGATGGGGTTGAAGTAGCGCAGCAGCACGACGTTCCACTCGGCGTCGGCGGTGTGAAGGTCGGTGAGTATCTGCTCGATCATCCACTTGGTCCAGCCGTAGGGGTTGGTGGCCGGCTTCTTGGGGCTGGCCTCGGTGAGCGGCAGGGAGTCGGGGTCGCCATAGACGGTGGCCGAGCTGCTGAAGATGATGGACTTGCAGCCGTGCTCGCGCATGACGTCGACGAGGGTGAGCGTGTTGCCGATGTTGTTGGAGTAGTACTCGATCGGCTTGGAGACGGACTCGCCCACGGCCTTAAAGCCGGCAAAGTGGATCACGCGGTCGATCTTGTTCTCGTTAAAGATGGTCTCGAGCGCCGCACGGTCGTTGACATCGGCGCGGTAGAACTTGAGATTCTTGGCGGCATCTTCGCCCACGATGGTGCCGATGCGGCCGACGACCTTTTCGGAAGCGTTGGAGAGGTCATCGACGATGACAACGCGGTAGCCGCCCTGGAGCAGCTCGACGACGGTGTGGGATCCGATAAAGCCCGCGCCGCCGGTGACGAGAACGCAGGTATCTTGAGGCTTGAGGGTTTTTGACATAGGGGCTCCTTTCTGGAGTGTATACCGCGCAGAAGTATACCCCCGCAGTCGCCCGCGCCCGCGCCCGCGTGCCGTGGCCGCCGACTCCTGCGGGATAACGGTGTGTTTTGCGACGGTTTGCGCGAATGCGTTATCCTAGTGAGACGTTTCGGCGACATACAACACACTACAAACGGAGCACACATGTCACGAAAGAACGAATTGCGCGGGGGCAATGCTGCCTATGGCGATTCAGCCCGCGAGACCCTTATGATCACACGCCGCAATATGTTCAAGGTCATGCTCGGCTTGGCCGGCGCGGCTGCCGCCCTGGCCAACGCGAACGAGGCGTTCGCCGCGGAGGCCACGCAGGAGACGCTCGACAAGCTCTCCGATGCACAGGCCCAGTACGACGCGGTGCAGGCCCAGATCGATAGCATTGCGGCCGAGTACACCAAGCTCTCGGAGGAGCAGGACAAGCTGCTCAGCGAGATCGAGGATGTGCAGGAGCAGATCGACGACCAGCAGAAGAAGCTCGAGAAAAAGCAGGCCGGCCTCTCAAGCCGCGTTGCGGCCAGCTACAAGGACGGCGGCAACAGCGCGCTCACGCTCCTGCTTTCGTCTTCGACGTTTGAGGATCTACTCAACAACAGCTACTACATCGACAAGATCAACGCGTCCGACCGTGCCGACATCGAGGATATCCATACGATCAAGACGCAACTCGACGAGAAGAAGAGTTCGCTCGAGGAGCTTAAGGCTCAGCAAGAAGAGCAGATGAAGGAGATGCAGTCCAAGCAGGCCGAGGCACAGAGCGTGCTCTCGAACCTCTCGGACGAGGTCAAGCAGCTCATGGAGCAGCGCGACGCCGAGATCCTGCAGTCGGCGCAAGAGGAGGAGGCCCAGCGCAAGGCCGCCGAGGCCGCTGCCGCTGCTGCACGTTCGTCGAGCTCGGGTGGCCATTCTGGCGGATCGGGCACCGGTACGACCCCGAGCGGCGACTCTGCGACGGGCTCCGCTGCGCGCGTGGTCTCGGCTTGTCGCAGCACGCCCTCGCCGGGTTCGGGCCTTTGCGCCGCGTGGGTCTCGAACGTGTTTATGAATGCCGGGTTTGGCTTTATCGGCGGCAACGCGTGCGACATGTACAACGCGTACTGCTCGAGCTCCGACAAGAGCTCCATCAAGCCGGGCATGATCGTCGCCGTGTCGTCGCATGCTGGCACCTCGGCCGGGCGCATCTACGGGCACATCGGTATCTATATCGGCAACGGCACGATGATGGACAACATCGGCTACATCCGTACCATTTCGCTTGACAGCTGGATCAGCCTGTACAACTCGATCGTCACGCCGCGCTGGGGCTGGCTCGGCGGAATCGTGCTTTCGTAGGTATCGCGGGCGAGTGCGGCCCCGTTGGCTCGCGCCGACCGGGAGACCGGCGCTTTTGCGTTGCGGGGTGCTGGCTTAAGTTGCCTTGCCCGATTAAGTTGCCCTGCCCGAGATAGAGGTTTTGATAGTGAAGAAGGCCCCGCGGGGCCTTCTTTTTTGCTGGCTTGGTTTTGCGCTGGGCGGGGACTTTGTTGCGATTAGAACTCGCCGAGGCGACGGACCTCGGGCTCGAGGTCCACGTCGAACTGGCGCTTGACCTCTGCCTGCACATGCTCGATCACCGCGTTCACGTCGGCCGCGGTGGCGCTACCCGTGTTCACCACAAAGCCGCAGTGTTTTTCGGAAACCTGCGCGTCGCCCACGGTGTAGCCGCGCAGGCCCGCGTCCATGATGAGCTTGCCGGCAAAGTGGCCCTCGGGGCGCTTGAAGGTCGAACCCGCGCTCGGCAGTTCGAGCGGCTGCTTGTCTTCGCGCTTTTGCTGGTAGGTGTCCATATCGGCGCGGATCATGGCTTCGTTGCCCGGGGCAAGGCCAAAGGTTGCCGAGAGCACGATCCAGCCCTCGTCCTGAATGCGGCTCTTGCGGTAGCCCATGGCGAGCTCGTTTGCCTCGAACTCGATGATGCGCCCGCTGCCGCGCAGGCCGTCGTCGCTTTTGCGGGCGGGAACGTAGACGCGCACCGATTCGAGCGCCTGGCCGCAGGTGGCGTCGTAGGCCCCGGCGTTCATAAAACAGGCGCCGCCGACGGAGGCGGGGATCCCCCAGAGCGGCTCCATGCCGGTGAGCCCGGCGTCGGCCGCGGCGAGCGCCACGTCGCGCAGGAGGGCGCCGGCCTCGGCGACCACGTGCGTGCCCTCAACCTTGATATCGCTCAGGTTCTCGCGCAGCAGCAGCACGACGCCGCGGATGCCGCGGTCGCCGACGAGCAGGTCGGACCCGTTGCCGACGACGGTCAGCGGAACGTCGCAGCGGTAGCAGAGATCGAGTGCGCGCACGGCGGCGTCGATAGAGCGCGGGGCCACCACGACGTCGGCAGCGCCGCCGATCTTAAACGTGGTGTGGTCGCGCATGGGTTCGCTCATGAGTACGGAGTCCTCGTCGGTGGCGCCGGCGAGCGCGCAGAGAAAGTCCTCGTTAAAAAAATCGTGTTCGTGCATGGTTGACCGCCTTGCATGTGCCGTTTGAATTGCCACCAGAATATACCCCATGGGTGCGCCGGCTTGCATTTATAGAGCGGAGCGCGTGTGCTAAAGACGGGCGCAGGAGGCGCGCCGGATTTGCACTTTGCGGCACAGTTTGCGCCGTTGGCGGATGCGGTAACGCGTTTGACCTTATTTGGTAAACGCCGACCGTATAATCTGATGCCGTATGCGCGTTTGCGGGAGGTTACGCATGGCCAACAAGGTGACGCTCAAAGAGATCGCCCGCGAGGTGGGGCTTTCGCCCTCGTCTGTCTCGCTTGTCCTCAACAACCGCCCGTGCCGCATCTCGGAGGAGAACCGCCGGCGCATCAAGGAGGTTGCCGCCCGCGAGCACTACGTGCCCAACCAGATCGCGCGCAGCTTGGTCATGCGCGAGTCGCGCACGCTCGGCATCATCGTTCCCAACATCCAGAGCCGCTTCTTTGCGGCGCTCGCGAGCAATCTCGAGAGCTGCTGCCGAGAACAGGGCTACGGCCTGTTCATCACCAACTCCGGCGGCCTGCCCGAGAGCGACCTCGACCTTTTGCACCAGCTCGTCACCCGCGGGGTCGACGGCGTGTTCATGGTCGTGGGCGACGAGATCTCGGACGACCGCGCCCTGCGCGAGGAGCTCGGGCGCATTGCCGTTCCCGTGGTGATGGTAGACCGCGCGATCGAGGGTCTTGCCTGCGACAAGGTGATGTTCGACCACGAGCTCGGCGGCTACATGGCCACCAAGTACCTGCTTGAGCAGGGGCACCGCCGCATTGCCTGCATGGTCAACGCCCGCCGCTCCGTTACCGGCCGCAAGCGCCTTGTGGGCTATGAGCGCGCGCTGCGCGAGGCCGGCGTGCCGATCGATGCGCGCCTGGAGTTCGAGAGCGAGTACTACATCCAGAGTGCCTACGAGGCGGCCGAGGGTGTGCTCGCCACCAACGCGACCGCGATCTTTGCGAGCTCCGACAACATTGCGCTCGGGCTGCTCAAGCGCCTGCACGAGGCGGGCAAGCGCGTGCCGGCCGACTATTCCATGGTGAGCTACGACAACAGCGCCGCCGACGTGCTCTTTGAGCCGGCGCTCACGGCCATTGAACAGGACCCGGCCGAGCTCGCCAAACATGCGCTCGCGCTCATGCTCAAGAACCTGAGCGTGGGCAAGTCCAAGCCGGTGGAGGAGACCCTCAAGCCCAAGCTGATCGTTAAGGACAGCGTGGCCCGGCGCTAGATTTAGGTGCGGGTTCCTTTGGGCTTGCCGTTGGCCGCCGCGCGCGACTAGACTGAACCTCGTCTGATTTTTGAGCGAGACAGAGGTGCAGATGGATTTTCTCAGCGTGGCATTGGTGATGGTAAAGGTCTCCCTTCCCATTCTGCTCGGGTGGGGCATCGCAAAGATCGGGTTCATGAAGCCCGATTTCGAAAGCGAGCTCTCGCGCCTGCTCCTGCAGGTTGCCATGCCGTGCCTCACGCTCTCGTCGGCGCTCGGCGATGTTGAGCTGCCGAGCGTCCCCGAAACGTTCTCGATCATGCTCATCACCGTGCTGCTCTATGCCGTTGCGCTTATCTTGGCCTTTGCCGTCGCGGCCGTGCTGCGCCCACCCGCGGGCACCGAGGGCGTGTACCGGTTTGTGGTGCTGTTCGGCAACGCGGGCTTTATCGGGTTTCCGGTGATCGAGTCGATCCTCGGCAAGCAGGCGCTCTTCTATGCTGCGGTGGGGCTGATACCTGCGAACCTCGTGATGTTCTCGGTGGGCGTCATGCTCTTTGCGGGAACGGACGGCGGCCTCAAGGCGCTGGGGCGCAACCTTGCGAACTGCATTAAGTCACCCACGCTCATCGCGAGCTTTGTGGTGCTGGTCATCGCCATTACCGGGTGGACCGACTGGGGCGTTTTGGGCGAGTCGATCTCGATCGTGGGCAACATGAACACCCCGTGCGCGCTGCTCCTCGTGGGGTCCTCGATCGCCAAGTACGAGCCGCTCTCGATGCTCACCAACTGGCGCGCCTACGTGGCGTGCGCCGGTCGCCTGCTGCTCGTGCCCATCGTGGGACTCTTTGCGGTGCGTCTGCTCATGCCGGTCACGAACCCGCTCTTTA
>CAVDZW010000136.1:0-9451 GCA_963613305.1 bacterium
GAGCCAGAAGCTCGACTGGACGGACATCCGCATTCCCGTGGGCCCGCGCCTGGGGAACAAGGTCCTCGAGGCGCATCACCTGCACAAGGAGTTCGACGGCCGCGTGCTCATCGACGACCTTTCGTTCACCCTGCCGCGCAACGGCATCGTGGGCGTGATCGGTCCCAACGGCGTCGGTAAGACCACGCTCTTCAAGACGATTGTGGGCCTTGAGCCGCTTACCTCGGGCGAGCTCGAGATCGGCGAGACGGTCAAGATCAGCTACGTCGACCAGAACCGTGCGGGTATCGACCCCGACAAGAACCTGTGGGAGGTCGTTTCCGACGGTCTCGACCACATGATGGTGGGCGAGACCGAGGTGCCGAGCCGCGCCTACGTGGCGAGCTTTGGCTTTAAGGGCCAGGACCAGCAAAAGCGCGCCGGCGTGCTCTCGGGCGGCGAGCGCAACCGCCTGAACCTCGCGCTCACCCTCAAGCAGGGCGGCAACCTGCTGCTGCTCGACGAGCCCACCAACGACCTCGACGTCGAGACGCTCTCGTCGCTCGAGTCGGCGCTGCTCGAGTTCCCCGGCTGCTCGGTGGTCATCAGCCACGACCGTATGTTCCTCGACCGCGTGGCCACGCATATCCTCGCGTGGGAGGGCACCGACGAGAACCCTGGCAACTGGTATTGGTTCGAGGGCAACTTCGAGGCCTACCAGGAGAACCGTGTGGCACGTCTGGGCGAGGACGCCGCGCAGCCGCATCGCATCCACCGCAAGCTCACGCGCGATTAGGTCGTGCTGTACATGGGGGAGCAGGAGAAGATGGGCAAGCGGACTTCTGACGTCTTGCCGAGTGAGTGCTGTGACGCGGCGGTCAGCGGCGTTTCTGCTGGGGCCGCCCTTGCGGCGCCTGAGGGCAAGCGGCCGGCGTTCAGCTGGTTTTTGGCCCTGGGCGCCGCCCTCGTGGCGCTCGTCTGCGCGGTCTTTGGAGTCGCGTCGGTTTTTGTGACCGGGCTCGGCCTGCATACCGAGGTCGTGAACCTGTATCGTCTGCTCCCTCCCGCGGGTTTCTTTAAGGGAATGCTTGCTGGTCTCGTCTGCGGCGCAGCGCTCGTTGCCGCCTGCGTGCTTGTTGCGCGGAGGTCTGAGAAGATTCGCGAGCACCGGTTCGTTGCCGTTCTGGCGCTCCTCGCGTTTGCCTTTTGCCTGTGCTGGATTTGGATTAACGGCACCGAGACGAGCGGGTTCTCGGACTCGCTGCAGCTCTTGGCCTATGCCAAGGAGCTCGCGGCGGGGGATTACCGCTCGTTTTTGCCGCATTCGGAGTCGTTCATGGGCAAGCTCGCGGGCGACATGTATCTTTCGAATTACCCCTTTCAGTCGGGCATTCTGCTCCTCATGGAGGGTTTTGTGCGCGTCTTCGGCGGGTTTGCGGTTCAGCCGTTTCAGGTCGCTAACGCCGGCGCCGCCGTCTCGAGCGCGTGGATTCTGGTGCGTATGACGCGCTTGCTCAACCGGCCGCGTGCTGAGCGCCTCGTTTGTTCGTTGCTCGCCTTTACGTTTTTGCCGGCGTTTGTCTTTGTGGTCTTTCCCTACGGCAACGCCATCGGCTTTGCCCTGGCGCTCTTTGCGATTGAGCTCTGGATGCGCTCGCGCATCGCGGAGCGCCCGCGTGAACTTGCCCTGATTGCCGCTGCGTTCGTGGTGCTCACGCTCGGGTTTATGGTCAAGTCGACCTATCTCGTCTGCGCCATCGGCGCGCTGATTGTGCTCCTCATCGATTGCGTGCGTAAGCGGACTCCGCTCGCGGCGGTGCTCCTCACCGTGTCGCTTCTTGCCGCCAACTCGATCGCGGGTGCGCTCCCGGCCAAGGTGATGGAGGCGCGTCTGGGCTATTCGCTTGGCGAGAATCAGCCCAAGATCGCCTGGATCGCGATGGGTCTTTCAAACGACAACGTCTTTGACGGGATGATGCCCGGTTGGTGGGGCGACAGCGCGCTTAAGAGCCAGATAAAAAACGAGGGAGACGTCGAGGGGCAGGAGCGCGACGCGCAGGAGCGGATCGCGGCCACGCTCAACGATTTTGCCGAGAACCCGGCCTACGCCTGTTGGTTCTTTGCCAAAAAGCTCGCGACGGAATGGCTCGACCCGAGCTGGCAGTCGTTCTACATCGCCGACACGGCAACGATGACACCCGAGGCCGCTGCACGCGGCACAAATCGGGAGGACCGTGGCTTTGACTCGTGGGACACCGCGTTCGCTCACGGCTATCTCACGAACGCCGCCTTTGCGTTCATGGACGGCTACGAGAGCGTGGTTCTGCTCGCATCCGTTGCGGGAGCCGTGCTGCTCTTTAAAAAGGCGCGCTCACGGGAGAACGTTGCCCTCGACTACCTGCTGCCCTGCATCTTCTTTGTGGGCTTTTTCGTCTACATTCTCTGGGAGGCCAAGGGCATGTACTGCATGCCGTTCTTCTTTTGCCTCCTGCCGCTCGCGGCACGCGGGCTCTGTTGGGCGAGCGAGGCGCTCGAGCGCCGTTCGAAGAAGCTTTCTGGGCCAAAGGGGGCTCACGCTTAAGGGGGGGTGCGTCCAAGCGGCCTGGGCGCTCATGCGATTGCCCTTTGTGCGAGCCTCGTTTGCGATGGCGTGTATACCGGTATTTAGCGGAGAGAGCTGGATTGCGAGTTCGTCGACAGCCGTATCGTTGGTGCGACTGCGCAGCTACCGACTCTCAACAAGGGGGGGCGCGGCCAATGGGTCGCACCCCCCTTGTTGAATCATCCGTTTTTTAGTTCTCGGTCGGCTCGTCCTGCACGATTGAATCGATGGCCCAGGTGGCGCCGTCACGTCCGTTCTTGCGCTTGATGCCCACGGTTGCCTCGTGGCGCGCGCCATCGCGCGTATAACGCACGGCAAAGCTTGCACGGCTGCGCGTGGCCTCGATCGTGCCGTTCTCGCGGGCGATCCAGTAGTACTCGCCGACGATGCCGAGTGCGTCGGCGCCCCAGGGCAGGAGCGCGGAGATCTCGGCCAAAAGGTTACCTGGGCAAAAGACCTCGCGCGAGAAGTCGACCGGATAGCCCTCAAAGTCAAATGCGGGCGCGGTGCACGGCTGCTCAGGGGGCGTGGCTGGGTTTGCCGGCGAGGCCTCTTTGGGTTTGGCGCCCTTTGCTCCTCGGGTGCTTTGGCTGGCGTGCGTGGCACCTGAGGCCTCTGCGGCTGCCTTTATGGGCGCCGCGGCTGCATCGTCTTGGTTTGCGGGTGCCTTTACAGCCGTCGCGGTTGCATCGTCATGGGTTGCGGGTGCAGGTTTCTCGAGCGTCTTCTCGACCCGTGTCTGTGGCTCGGCTTTGTCGACAGAGCCCTCAGCCTCACCGGTGTTTTCCAGCGATTGCTCGGCGTCGTTGATGGCGGCGAGGAGCTCGCTCAGCGTCTTCGGCGGGCCTGCGGGGTTCTCGGCCTCGGCCTCGGAGCACTCGTCTTGCACGACGCCCTTGCTTTCAGCTGCCTCGTCGCGCTCGGTGTTGCGAGGCTCAGAATCGGTGGTAGTTGCCGTTTCGTCTGCGGCGGGTTTCTGCGCATCTTCGGCCGCGTGGGCGGGCTCCTCGGCCGGGTTCTCGCCGCCCGCGGGAGCAGTCTGAGCATCAGCGTTCGCCATGGGCTCGCCGGTATTCAACTTGGCAGGCGCTGCTTCGGCCGTGGCTGTGGGGGCAGGCGTGGCCTTCTGCTCCAACTCGGGCGCAGACGTCGGCTCAGGCACGGCCTCGGCTTTCAGCTCGGGCTCGGGTGCGGCAGCCGGCTCGGGCTCGGCGCGCTTGATGCGCTTGGGGCGCTGTGGCTTGAGGGCCTTGGCACCCTTCTTTTTCTTCCACGACTTGCCCTTGGCGCCGGCATCCTTCGCCGCAGCCTTTTCGGGCTGTGCGAGCGCCTCGTCCCAGGCGGGGACAGCGCTGAGCGTGGCATAGATGCGCCCGCCCTTGAAGACGGTGAGCTTTACGAAGTCGCTCAGCTCCTCCAATAGCGCGCGCGTGCTTGCATAGCCGATCTCTACGGGCACAAGCTCGTTGGTCGCGAGCGCCTCGTCGACCGCCGTGATGAACGTCTGCTTGCCGCAGCCGATGGCCTCCTTGAGCAGTCGATAGAGATAGATCCGGTTGTTCTCGGTGAGGGAGGGGCGGGTGCGGTCATATGCCATATCAGGTTCTCCTAGATCAGTCGAGGGCCGGGCGCGCCCTGTCTTCTGGCTGCGGAGAGGGCTTTAGCAGAATCGGTTTTAGAGGTCCGCGCTCTTGGGCGGCATGGGCTCCCAAGTCTTGTCGCGCAGGATCTTGGCGCCGTCGCGCATGCCGCGGCGAAGCGCCGGCACGCCCGTCTTGAACGTCTTGTCCACGGCCGCCAGGCGAATGAGTTCCTTGCAGAAGGTGGCAAAGGTGCCCACGCGAAAGAGCACCGGGTTGTAGTCGCCGTAGACCTTGAGGTAGCGGGCGAGGTAGCCGCGGTTGCGCATGATGTAGTAGCGGTTGGTGTCGCTCGTGGAATTGAGCTGGCGCTTGCCGGCGATGTCCCAGTTCGAGACCACGCGGGCGCGTTTGATCACCACGTCATCCACCACCACAGCGTCAAAGTGCTTGCTCGCAATGTAGCCGTAGCAGGCATCGTCGCCGTAGATGAAGAAACGCGGGTCGGGGAGACCGACCTTCTCCACGACGGCGCGGCAGAAGAGTCCGCCCTCAAAGCAGAGCTGGTTCATCTCGCGGAAGCCGGCCTCGCCGAGGTCCCACTTGGCCACGGGGTTGGGGATTCCGAGCGGCACAATGAGGTGGTACTGCCAGAAGAACGGGCCGTCGTCAAAGTCGAGACGGGCCGCCTGCACCACCTGGTGCTCGCCGGTCCATTTGGAGAGTTTGTCGATCGCCTCGGGCAACACGACCACGTCGTCGTCCATGAGCCAGAACCATTCGGCACCGAGTTCGTAGGCACGGTCGACTCCGGCGGAGAAGCCGCCGGCGCCGCCGCCGTTCTCGCGCTGGGGCGCGTAGACCACGCGCGCGGTCTTGCCCTCGGCGTCGGGATTCTCGGTGTCGTCGCCCCAGAGCTCGCGCAGCCGGTCGTCGAAGTCGAACGTCATGTGCGCGGTTTGGCGCGAGTCCTCGTTGTCGACGACCACGATGCGCCACGGCGCGCTCTCGAGCGCTGCGATGGAGTCAAAGAGATCCTGGAGCATCTCCTGGCGCTTGTAGGTCACCACGACGATGGCGAGTTTTTCGATCGGCGAGGTGCCGGGAGTGTTATCGGTCGGGGTTCCCACGGGCGCGTGACCTTTCGTCCAAATGTCAGATGGATTCATTATAGGGGCGGGGTGGCTTCTCAAGAAAAACCGCGCATTCACGGGGCGGCAACGGACGGCATGCCTCGCGGTGCGTCTCCTCGCTCGCGCGGTATCATGTATCAATCTGTACCCGCGAGAAAGGCCGCACGTGGAGAAGCGCGAAACCCCGACCGTCTCGCTCCTCGTTCCCATCTACAACGTGGAGCGCTACCTCAGGCAGTGCCTCGATTCCGCCGCTGCCCAGACGCTTGAGAACATCGAGGTCATCTGCATCAACGACGGCTCCTCCGACGCCAGCCCGCAGATCATCCGCGAATACATGGAGCGCGACGAGCGCTTTCGCATGATCGACAAGGCCAACTCCGGCTACGGCGATTCCATGAACCGGGGCCTTGAGGCCGCACGCGGCGAATTTATCGCGATCCTCGAGTCGGACGACTTCATGGCGCCCGATGCGCTCGAGAAGCTCGTGGCCGCCGCCCGCCCGGCGAACGCGAATGTGGCCAAGGGCAACTTTGACTTTTATTGGACAGAGCCTGAGGAGCGCCGCGAGCCGCACGAGATGTTCCGTCCCGAGGCATGCGGCAAGGTGGTCGACCCGGCGGCGACCCCGTTCATCTTTCACCAGAAGCCCTCGATCTGGTCGGCGATCTACCGGCGCGATTTTCTGGAGCGCGAGGGCATTCGCTTTTTGCCGACGCCGGGCGCGGCCTTTCAGGACACGTCGTTTACCTTTAAGGTGTTTGCGCTCGCCGAGCGCGCCATCTGGATTCATGATTCGGTGCTGTCGTATCGCCAGGACAACGAGTCGTCGTCCGTGAACTCGCCGAACAAGGTGTTCTGCGTGAACACCGAGTATGCCGAGATCGAGCGATGGCTGCGCGACGAGTTCGCGTCCGTGCGCGGCGAGGCTGAGGCCGCGCGCCTGCTGCGCGTATCGCATGCCGCAAAGTACGACTCATACATGTGGAGCTACGTGCGCCTGGCGCCCGAGTTCCGCCTTGAGTTCCTCGAGCACATGGCCGAGGAGTACCGTGCAGCCGAGGCGGCGGGGGAGTTTTCGCTCGACGACCTCAAGGCATGGAAGCGTGCGAACCTCGCCTCGATCATGCGCGATCCTGCCCGTTGGGCCAAACAGAACGAGAGCTATGCCGCCGCCGGGCCGGCCGGGCGCGCCCTGCATTACCTCAAGCTCGGCGGTCCGGGTCTGCTCGTCGCCTACGCCAAGAGCAGGATCTGCCATGAGTAGCGCAAAGGCTCCTGCCGTCTCGATCGTCGTTCCGGTCTACAAGGCCGAGCGCACTCTCGCGGCGTGCCTCGATTCGCTCCTTGCGCAGGATATGCCCGATATCGAGGTTGTTTGCGTAAACGACGGTTCGCCCGATTCCTGCCCCCGGATTCTTGCCGAATACGCGGAGCGCGACCCACGCGTGCGTGTGCTTTCGCAGGAGAACGCCGGGGTCTCGGCCGCGCGCAACGCCGCGCTCGATGCGGCCCGGGGCGAGATCGTGATGTTCGCCGACTGCGACGACGCGCTCGATGCGCGCGCTTGCTCCGTTGCCATTGCGGCGTTTGAGGCCAACCCGGGGCTCGAGGCGCTCGTGTTCGGGGCCGTCTGCGAACCTGCCGATGCTGCGCCCAAGCACGTGCGCGACCTGCTGAGGCCTGCGGCCGCGACCTTTGTGCGCGACGACCTGGGCCGCGTGGACCCCAAGCTCTTTTTTGGGGCCTCGGCCCAGCCCTATGTGTGGCGCTCGGCCTATCGGCGGAGCCTGCTCGAGCGCGAGCACATCCGCTTTGCCCCTGGCCTAGCGCTTGCCGAGGATGCCGTGTTCCAGATCCTTGCGTATTCGCTTGCGAGCGAGACGATGCTCATCCCCGATGTGCTCTATCGCTACCGTATGGAATCCGCGTCGGCCACGCACGAGTTCAACGCCGAGGTTGCGCGCGAGCGCAAGATCTTGCAGCATCTTGAGGCCATCGAGGCGCTGCTCGGAGAGTGGAGCGAGCGTGGCCTTGCCGGCCTCTACGGTGCCGAGACCGTAACGTGGTGCCTCGACCTCACACTCTTCGACATCGCGCGGGTGGATTCCGCTGCCGCGACTGTGTTCTGCATGCGACTCGCCGCGGCGCTCGCGGGCGCGTTCGGCCCCGATTGGACGAAACTCCCCGCCAAGGCCGCCGTGCGCGCGGGTGCGCGTAAGGTCGCTGCCTGCGACGTCGGAGGTGCGGGGCTCGCCATGGGGCGCGCGGAACTCGTGCGGTTTTTTGTCGCCACGCGCGGCCTCAAGCAGTGCATCGAGCGCTTTATCTAGATTTTCCCGCTCAACATGAGGAAGGCATGAGCATGAAAGACGGATTCATCAAGGTCGCGGCGCTCTCGCCCGCGGTGACGGTCGCAGACGTCGATGCGAACGTCGGCGCCTGCGCAGAAGCGGTGCGCGCATGCAGAGACGCCCAGGTGATCGTGCTCCCGGAGCTCTGCCTCACGGCATACACCTGCGAGGACCTTTTTTGGCAGGATGCCCTGCTCCGTGCGGCCGAGGACGGCCTCGTGAGCTTTGCCGCAGAGACTGCCGGCATTGATGCCCTCGTCTTTGTCGGCGTGCCGGTGCGCGTGGATGCCAAGCTCTACAACTGCGCCGCCGTGCTCTGCCACGGCAAGCTGCTCGGCCTTGTGCCCAAGCGCTTTATTCCTACCTATAACGAGTTCTACGAGGGACGCCATTTTGTTGCCGGTCCTGAGGAGTGCCGCGAGGTCGCGTTTGCGGGACAGCGCGTTCCCTTTGGGATGCGTCAGCTCTTTGCCTGCGTGGACGCTCCCGAGCTTGTGGTGGCTTCCGAGATCTGCGAAGACCTCTGGGTGCCCAACCCGCCCTCGACCGCTGCCGTTCAGGCCGGAGCGACCCTCGTGGTGAACCTCTCGGCCTCAAATGAGCTCGTGGGCAAGGCCGATTACCGGCGCACGCTCGTTGGCGCCACGAGCGCGCGGTTGGTGTGCGCCTACGCCTATGCGAGTGCCGGCGCGGGCGAATCCACGCAAGATACGGTCTATGGCGGGCACTGCCTGGTGGCCGAGAACGGGCGCATCGCTGCTGAGTACGGCCCGCTTGCGACGCCCGAACCTGAATACGTGTCGGGCGCGTTGGCCGTAGTCGATCTTGGCCTCATCTGCGCCGACCGCCGTCGCATGTCGACCTTCGAGACGGGGGAGGGTGCGGGCTACGTGCGCACGCCGTTCAACCTCGCCTCGCATGCGATCGATCTTGCCGAGCGCGCGATCGACCCGCATCCGTTTGTTCCTGCCGACCCCGCGCGCCGCGCCGATCGTTGCGAGTCGATCTTTTCCATTCAGGCCCATGGCCTCGCCAAGCGCCTCTCGCATACGCATTCCAAGCGCGCCGTCGTCGGTGTCTCCGGCGGACTCGATTCAACGTTGGCGCTGCTCGTCTGCGCCCGCGCTTTCGACCTGCTCGGTCTCGACCGTGCGGGCATACTCGCCATTACCATGCCGGGATTCGGCACCACCGAGCGCACGCACGGCAACGCCACCGCCATGAGCGAGGCGCTCGGCTGTGAGCTGCGCGAGGTGAGTATCGCCGCGGCCGTGCGCCAGCACTTTGCCGATATCGGCCACGACGAGTCCGACCATTCGGTGACCTACGAGAACGCGCAGGCCCGCGAGCGCACGCAGATCCTTATGGATGTTGCCAACCGCGAGGGGGGCCTTGTGGTCGGCACGGGCGACCTTTCGGAGCTCGCGCTCGGTTGGGCTACCTACAACGCCGACCATATGAGCATGTACGGCGTGAATGCCGGCGTTCCCAAAACGCTCGTGCGCCATCTCGTGCGCTATGTGGCCGACGACGCGCGCGCCGCGGATAACGCCTCGCTCGCCGACGTGCTCGCCGACGTGCTCGACACGCCGGTTTCGCCAGAGCTTTTGCCGGCTACGGGCGACGGTAAGATCAGCCAAAAGACCGAGGACCTTGTGGGCCCCTACGAACTGCACGATTTCTTTATCTACCAGGTATTGCGCTGCGGGTTCTCCCCGGCCAAGGTCTACCGCCTGGCGCTCGAGGCCTTTGGCGGCCGCTACGCTGCCGGCGCCGATGCCGACGACACCGCGGTCGGCACCT
>CAVDZW010000137.1:0-2969 GCA_963613305.1 bacterium
GCGTGACCGCCGACAAGATCCCCGCCATGGCCGAGGACGCCATGAAGAGCCCCAATGTCGGTGCCAACCCGCGCCAGACCGGCCTTAAGGACATGATTTCTCTCTACGAAAAGGCCATGTAGTTCTGTCTCCACCCTACAACCTGGGCTACTGCTTTTTCGACCTTTCCTCTGCGATGGGCGCGTGTGCCCGCGAACGTGCTTGCGAGCGTTCGCGCGGCGCCGCGCCCATTGTGCGTTTGGTTTACGCGCGCACCACGTTTTCGGGCTCGCGTTCGAACACCAGCGCGTCGACCATGGCCTTGAGCGTCATGCGGCGCAGGGTGTCGTTGGCCTCCACCGTGCAGTAGGCCGCGTGCGGCGTGACGATTGTGCGTGCGTGGTCGATGAGCGCGCGGTTGGGGGCCTTCTCGTCAGCGAGCACGTCGAGGCCGGCGCCGCAGATGCCGCGCTCGCCGCCCGAGGCAACGTGCTCGTCGAGCGCCGCCACGAGCGCGTCCTCGTCCACGACGGGTCCGCGCGCGGTGTTGATGAGGAAGGCGCCCGGCTTCATGACCTCGAGCTCGTGCGCGCCGATGAGCTTTTCGGTCTCGGGGATGAGCGGGCAGTGCAGGCTCACCACGTCGGAGACAGCGAGGAGCTCGTCGAGCGTCTCGGCTTTGGTGCAGCCGGCGGCCTCGAGCGTCTCGGCGCTCTTGGTGGGCGCCCACACGGCCACGTTCATGCCGAGGGCGCGCGCGATGGGAACCATGGCCTGCGCGATGCGGCCAAAAAAGACCAGGCCGAGGGTGCGGCCCTGCGTACGGTGCGCCTCGTAGCCGCCGAGCGGGTTCCACTCGCCGGCGATCACGCGGCGGTTGGCAAAGGTGACCTTGCGCATGAGGTCGAGCATGAGCGCGATGGCGTGCTGCGCCACGTCGTCGGCGCAGTAGCCGGGGCAGTTGGTGACGGTGATACCGCGGGCGGTGAGTGCGGCCACGTCCATGTGGTTGAGGCCGATCGACATGCTCGCGGCCACGCGGATGCCGGCGCTCACCATGGCATCGACGGTGCCGCCGGTGACGGGCCCGAACTCGCCGATAAAGCCCTCACAGTTCTCCATCAGCTCGGGCGCGGGCTCCTCGAGCGGCTTGTGCGCGCCGCTCACGAGCTCGATCTTGTCGCCGCCCTCCATCTCGTCGAGGATGGCCTGGGCCGGCGCGGTGTTGCCGTCGCAGACGTAGTAGAGCACTTTGTGCGTGTTGGGCATGGTCCCTCCGTCACGTGGTCTTGTGTTGTGCAGGTTGAACCCGTTCATTGTAGCCCCCTGCTGCGGGGGCGTCTTTGGCCTTAGGCACGGCGTTCCGCGGGCGGGTGTTTTGCCGAGTGCCGCAGGGGAGCGCGGAGAGCTCGCAGCTGCTTCAAAGTCGGCCGCCCCTCTGCTCAGCGAGCGCCGGTTTTCGATGCCGAGGATGCGCGTCTCTTGGTTGCCGCGCCCGCTTCTCGTCTGCTTTTTGGTCGAGCGCCGCGCCGTGTCCGCGCGGGTCGGTATACTTGTTGAGCTTAAATCTCGGCGCCGCCCGCAGGCGTGCCGCAAACCCGATGAGGAGTCAACCATGGCCCAGCAGCCCCTGCCCTGGGAGCGCAACACGAATCCGGCGAACACCCCTGCCGTTCCCGTGCCCGAGCTCGTCCCGCTCGATGCGTACAGCGCGCCCGCGCCTGCGCCCGCGGCCGCACCTGTACCTCTTGTCGACATCGACAGCCTCAACCCGGCCCAGCGCGAGGCCGTGCTCACCACTGAGGGCCCGCTGCTCGTGCTCGCCGGCGCCGGCTCGGGCAAGACGCGCGTGCTCACCTATCGCATTGCCCACATGATCGGCGACCTTGGCGTGCGCCCGTGGCAGATCCTCGCCATCACGTTCACCAACAAGGCTGCGGCCGAGATGCGCGAGCGCCTGGGCGCGCTCATCCCGCAGGGCACGCGCGGCATGTGGGTCTGCACCTTCCATGCCATGTGCGTGCGCATGCTCCGCGAGGACGCCGACCTGCTCGGCTACACGGGGCAGTTCAGCATCTACGACGACGACGATTCCAAGCGCCTCGTGCGCGACATCATGCAGGCGCTCGCCATCGACCAAAAGCAGTACCCCATCAACATGATCCGCTCCAAGATCAGCTCGGCCAAGAACGCCATGGTCGGGCCCGAGGAGATGCTGAATTCCGCCGACAGCCCCAACGACCAAAAGGCTGCCCAGGTCTACCTGGAGCTCGAGCGCCGTCTGCGCGCCGCCAACGCCATGGACTTCGACGACCTGCTCGTGCGCGCGCTCGAGCTCTTGCGCAACCGCCCCGAGGTGCTCGACAAGTACCAGGAGCGGTTCCGCTACATCAGCGTCGACGAGTACCAGGACACCAACCACGTGCAGTACGAGATCGCCAACCTGCTCGCGGGCAAGTACGGCAACCTCATGGTCGTGGGCGACGACGACCAGTCGATCTACAGCTGGCGCGGTGCCGACATCACGAACATCCTCGACTTCGAGAAGGATTTTCCCTCCTGCAAGACCGTCAAGCTCGAGCAGAACTACCGCTCGACCGGGCATATCCTCTCCGCGGCGAACGCGGTGGTGCGCAACAACTCGCAGCGCAAGGAGAAGAAGCTCTTTACCGCCTCGGGCGACGGCGAGAAGATCCAGGCCTACCAGGCGAGCGACGAGCGCGACGAGGGCCGCTGGATTGCCGGCGAGATCGAGAAGCTGCACGTCAAGGGCGAGAGCTACGACGACATCGCGGTCTTTTACCGCACGAACGCGCAGTCGCGCATCTTGGAAGACATGTTCCTGCGCGCGGGCGTTCCCTACAAGATCGTGGGCGGCACGCGCTTCTTCGACCGCGCGGAGATCCGCGACGTCATGGCCTATCTCAAGATGATCGTGAACCCGGCCGACGAGATGAGCGTCAAGCGCGTCATCAACACGCCGCGCCGCG
>CAVDZW010000138.1:0-2134 GCA_963613305.1 bacterium
AACCTCTACAGCCCGGTTTTGCAGCACGACCTCGAGCGCGTGATGCCCATCATCAACCGCGAGGGCTCCGACTCCGCCATCCTCGACAACGTGCTCGAGTTCCTCGTGATGAACGGCCGCCCCATGTCGCGCGCCGTCTCGATGCTCATGCCCGAGCCGTGGGACCACAACCCGAGTCTCTCCGAAACGCGCCGCGCGTATGACGCCTACCAGTCCATGCTCATGGAGCCCTGGGACGGTCCGGCCGCCATCGCCTTTACCGACGGCCGCACCTTCGGCGCCGCGCTCGACCGCAACGGCCTGCGCCCCGCGCGCTATTACGTGACGCGCGACGACCGCCTGCTGCTCTCCTCCGAGGTGGGCACCATCGAGGTCGATCCCGCCAACGTGCTTACCACCGGCTGCCTTGGCCCGGGCGAGATGCTCGAGGTCGACTTCAGCCGTGGCCGCGTGGTCTTTAACGACGAGCTGCGCGCCCGCTACGCCAAAGAGAAGCCCTACCGCGACTGGATCGCGGAGGAGTCGCTCACCGTGCCGGCGCTCGACGAGCCGACCGGCGAGCGCGAGCTCGAGGACGCCGAGGTTCCCTTTGCCGTGCGCATGGCCAAGCTCGGCTACCACTGGGACGACGTGGACGAGGTCGTGCGCCCCATGGCCACCTCGGGCAGCGTGCCTCTGGCCTCGATGGGTATCGACGCCCCGCTCGCGTGTCTCTCCAAAAAGACCCGCTCGTTCTTTGACTACTTCTACCAGCTCTTTGCGCAGGTCACCAACCCGCCGATCGACGCCCTCCGCGAGCACATGGTCACTTCGACCGTGCTCTACCTGGGCAACCACGGCAACCTGCTCGAGGACTCCCGCAACGCCTGCCAGCTCGTGCGCCTTGAGCGCCCGCTGCTCGATAAGGACGAGTTCGAGCGCATCCTTAACATCAAGCGCACTGGCTTCAAGACCGAGCGCTTCCGCGCCGTGTACGACCGCAACGCCGGCGAGGGCGCCCTCGAGGCCGCGCTTGCCGAGCTCGATGCGCAGGTTGAGGCCGCGGTGCGCGACGGCGTGAACATCGTCGTGCTCTCGGACCGCGCTGCCGCAGGCGAGGTGCCCATCCCGTCGCTGCTTGCCGTCTCGAGCGTGCACAACCACCTCATCCGCGCCGGCGTGCGTACCTTCGCCGACCTCGTGGTGGAGTGCGGCGACGCCATCAGCGCGCACGACTTCGCCGCGCTCGTGGGCTACTCCGCAAGCGGCATCTACCCCTACATGGCGCATGCTTGCATCGAGGACCTCGCCGCCCGCGGCGACCTCGATGTGTCGGCCGAGGAGGGTATCGCCAACTACAACAAGGCCGTGACGGCCGGCATCGTGTCGATCATGTCCAAGATGGGCATCTCCACGGTGCAGAGCTACCACTCCGCGCAGATCTTCGAGGCCGTGGGCTTTACCGAGGAGTTCACCGACAAGTACTTTGCCGGCACCGTGAGCCGCATCGGCGGCATGGGCGTGGCCGAGGTTCAGCGCGAGCAGTCCGAGCGTTATGATTCCGCGCTCGCCATCCTCAAGAGCCCGGCCCCGACCGAGCTTCCCACGCTCGGCCTCACCAAGTGGCGCCCGCTCGGCGGCGAGGAGCACCTCATCGACCCGCAGACCGTCTATCTGCTGCAGACCGCCTGCCGCGAGGACAGCTACGACACCTTTAAGGAGTACAGCGCGCGCCTGCACCGCGAGGACCGCGCCATCCGTCTGCGCGACCTCATCGACTTCGACGCCAGCGGTCGCACCGCCGTGCCGCTCGACGAGGTCGAGTCGGCCGCGAGCATCGCCACGCGCTTTAACACCGGCGCCATGAGCTACGGCTCCATCTCGGAAGAGGCCCACAAGTGCATGGCCATCGCCATGAACCGCCTGCACGGCCGCTCCAACTCCGGTGAGGGCGGCGAGGACCCGCGTCGCGAGACCCCGCTCGCCAACGGCGACTCCATGAACTCCGCCATCAAGCAGATCGCGTCGGGCCGCTTTGGCGTGACGAGCCGCTACCTCAGCTCCGCCATCGAGATCCAGATCAAGATGGCCCAGGGCGCCAAGCCCGGCGAGGGCGGCCACCTGCCCGGCAAGAAGGTCTACCCCTGGATCGCCG
>CAVDZW010000139.1:0-2382 GCA_963613305.1 bacterium
GATTACAAATCAGTTGCGCTACCGTTGCGCCACACTGGCACGCTTGGCGCGCAATGCGCGCGAAGCCCATTCAGGATACTTGAACGGCCGCGCGGCCGCAAGATTCGTCAGCGCCCGCGCATGGCCTTGAGCTTGGCGAGAGCCTCGGGCGAAAGACGGCTGCCGAGTGTCATCTTGATCTGCGGCGCCTCCTCGGCCTCCGCCACATCGCGATCGATCTGCTTGACCTCGTCGACGAGCATGCGCGAGCTGATGCGCGTGACGCCCTTGCCCATCACGGTTGCCTGGATGGTGCCGTCGCTCGTAACGACCGAGCAGGCCCTTCCCTCTGCGCGCGCCTCGGTGCAAAGCTGCTGCACCACAGTATCGGCAGAGACACCTGTCGGCGAAAAGCGGATATCGACGCCCGCGCGCGGCAGATTGGGACGACTGTCCGAAACGTTGCCAGCGCCGTCGAAGACGATCACCGCCTCGTAGCGCCCCTGGGCGAACGCTGCAACGTCGGCAATGAGCGCCGTGCGTGCTGCGTCGTGCACGTCGCGCGAATACGGGTCGTCCGAACGGTCATATACCAGGCGTTCGTAGCGCGGGTCGCAGTGAATCACGTTGTAGCCGTCGACCACCAAGAGCTCCGGCTTGTCGGAGTGCACGATCGAGGCCGGGTCGGCCACGGCCTGAGCGAAGGCGTTCCCGCCCACACCATATGTGGCCGCCGATACGATCGGCTTGGCCGAACCCTCGCCAAAACGCTTGGCCTTGGACTTTGCGCGGTTCTTTTTGCTCATAAGCGATTACGCCTCCCCAAGTTCGGCACGGTTGCGGCGGGCCCACTCAAAGCAGAGGGCCGTTGCGGCCTGCGCCACGTTGAGACTCTCGGTCTGACCGCGCTGGGGCAACTTGGTGAGGAAGTCGCACTTTTCGAGCACGAGGCGGCTGATGCCAGAACCCTCGGAACCCATGACGAGCGCGAGGTTGCCAGCAAAGGGCGAATCCCAACAAACGTCCTCGGCATGCTCCGAGGCGCCGGCGACCCAAAAGCCGGCCTCCTTGAGCTCGTCGAGCGCGCGAGCGATATTGGGCACCTGCACGATCGGCAGGTGCATGACAGCGCCGGCCGAAGTCTTGTAGCTGCCGACCGTGACCCCGGCGGCGCGCTTGTTGGCAATGACGACACCTGCCGCACCCACGACCTCGGCCGTGCGCACGATGGCGCCGAAGTTTCCGTCGTCGGTCACGTGATCGAGCACGAGCACGAGCGCGGGGCCCTTGCCGGCGCGGTCGAGCAGGTCGCGCATGCTCGCATACGGGAACGCCCCGACCTCGAGCGCGATACCCTGATGCGCACCATGGCTCGAGAGCTCGTCGAGCTCCTCACGCGCAACGCGCTTGACGGGAATACCGGCAGACTTGAGGTCGTTCACAAGGTCGGCGAGTGCGGCATCGGACCCCTGCCCGTCGGCAACGAGGACGCGCTTGACGGGGAACCCGGTACGAAGCGCCTCGGCCGCAGCGCGACGGCCCTCGATATAGTCACCCTGCGGGCGCTGCGGAGCGCGGCCCCGGCCCTGTGCGGCGCGCTCGATCTTTTGACCCTCGCGCCTCCCCTGCTTGTAAGGGCGCTTGGCGCGATCCGAGCGCGCACCATCACCGGTGCGCTTACGTCTATCGGCCACGAGGGCCTCCTTTCAAAAACAACTACATCCCCGCACACGCCTATACCGGACACCAGATATGCGAACGGACACAGTGGCGCAGATTGGCAGATAAGAGGAGCGCCGCATGCTCAAGGTATGCAAGCGACGGCTTGAGGGGCAAGGTGCGCCGCCACCATCCGTCCGCAAAGGCTTTACCAGGCGCCCGAGATTCGGAGCGACAAGCCCGACGACGCGTACTCGAGGTACGCGAGGAGGGTTGGAGCCCGAAGATCGGGCGCCTGGGAAAGCCGCAACTAGGCTGACTTGATACGGGTGCCAGCCGCCGTGTCCTCAATCACCAGGCCCATGTCGTTGAGCTGGTCGCGAATGGCGTCAGCCAGGTCCCAGTTCTTGGCGGCACGCGCCTCGGCGCGCGCGGCAAGGATCTTCTCGGCAGCCTCGTTGACGTCGTCGCCCGTGTAGGCCACAAGCCCCGCGGCCACGCCGAGCAGCCCCACGGGGAGCTCCTCCTCGGGCTCGGGCAGCTCAATGCCGAGCGTGTCGAGAAGACCTACGAGCGCATCGGCCGCAGCGTTGGCCGCGGCAACATCGGCAGCGTTGCCGGCGGCCTCGAGATACTGGTTGCACTCCGTCACAAAGCCAAAGACGGCACCGAGCGCGCCCGCGGTGTTGAAGTCGTCATCCATGCAGGCGGCAAACTCAGAGCGCACCGCCTCGGTCTTAGCAG
>CAVDZW010000140.1:0-2836 GCA_963613305.1 bacterium
ACCTCGGTATTGGACTTGAGAAGCTTGGTCTTGTCTGCCGAAATGGCGGCGGAGTGCAGGATCGAGCCTTTGGTGGTAGAGCCGTCCCAGCCGGCGGTGGATACGCCGTTCGTCTGGCGCATGTAGCTCGCGATCTGCTCGACATTGGTCACTTTGGTGGTGTCGTACCAGTCATAGAGCCTATAGGTGGTCTGGCTCGTAGTGCCGTCGGTATAGGTCAGGGTAACGGTGAAGTTGGCGTAGTTGCCCGCGCCCGGACCACCCGCAGTCGCGAGAACGTAGACCTGCTCATAGGCACCGTAGGAAGAGAGCTCCATGGTCTTGGTGGCGTCGCCGCTTACCAAGCGAATGCAGTCGTTGCCGTCGTAGGCGTTGGTGCCCGTCCAGCCCAGCTGATAGGTGATATTGCTCGTGGGTGCGGTGATCTTGCCGGTGGTGGGAAAGCCGCCCTGCGTTGTGGAATCAACACTGTTGCGATAATCGGCACTATAGAAGTGAGCGCTGTTATCCATGGCAACGGAGTTGTAGTTGTCGCCCTTGCCGCGGACGGCATTGCCGTTCAGCGAACTGCTGTTGATGGAGATGACCTGCTGCTTGTCGCTCGACACGGCGGCCGCATCGGTCGGTGCCGGGGTCACGCCCGCACCGACGCCCGCGATCACCGCAAGGGCCGCAGCACCCATCGCAGCAGCGCGTTTAATGCGCTGGCGCAGGGATGTCTTTCTTGCACCCCCCCAGTCAACGAATCCGAAGTCACAGCAGCAACGTTGAACATGGCACAGCTCCAATAACTCAAAGGCAGAAAATACCCCCATAAGTAACGGCATTTTAAATCTGCGGCGCCATGCAGCCCGTTTAAACTCGGTGAACGGGGATTAATTAATAATCTGCTCCTCTATTTGCAGCGGTTAATTACCACGCCGTGGCATCGCACATGCTCAAATAAAAAGCTCGACCCCAGAAGGGATCGAGCTATTGGTTACGTGGCTTGAATCGCGAGCGGGCCCTATTTACTCCTTGCGGCGCTCGGCGAGGGGTTCGCCAGCCCGCGGAGAAAAAACCGGCGCGGAAAAGCGCTCGGCCGGCGCATCGGGTGCTGCCGGCACCGCCCCGCACGGTCGCTACCTGACCGTGATGAGCTCGTACTCGCTTGTGCCCAGACCGATCTTCTCGGCATGCGCGATGCACGTGCGCCAGTCGGTATCGGGATGCGTAATGCAAAACGGGTCCTTTGCCTGCTCGCCGCTCAGATGCTCGTGGTCGTGCTCCATCTTCTCGGCGCTCTCGGTGAGCACCGTGTTGGGCAGCGGCTTTGATGCCAGCACGGCATCGGCGCAGGCCTGGTCGATCGCCACGCAGTCAAAGCTCGCGAACATGCCGATGTCGTTGACGATCGGCGTATCGTTCTCGGCATGGCAGTCGCAGTTGGGGCTGATGTCCATGGCGAGCGAGATATGAAAGCTCGGGCGGTCCTGCACGATAGCCTGCGTGTACTCGGCGATCTTGCAGTTGAGCACGTCGGCCGCGGCGTCGTAATCGGGCTTGATGGCGTCTTGGTTGCAGACGGCGATGCAGCGGCCGCAGCCGAGGCAGCGGTCGTGGTCAATGGCGGCCACGTGCACCTCACGCGTTTTGCCGTTGGCGAGGGTGCGCTCGCGCACGTCGTCGAAGCTAAAGGCCCCGTGCGCGCAAATCTTCTCGCAGGCGCGGCAACCCACGCACTGCTCCGCGGCAACGCTCGGCTTGCCGGCCGCGTGCTGCTCCATCTTGCCGGCACGGCTGCCGCCGCCCATGCCGAGATTCTTCATGGCGCCGCCAAAGCCGGCCTGCTCATGACCCTTAAAGTGCGTGAGGCTGATCACGATGTCGGCGTCCATGAGAGCATGGCCGATCTTGGCCTCGTGCACGTACTCGCCGTTCTTGACCGGCACGAGCGTCTCGTCGGTGCCCTTGATGCCGTCGGCGATGATCACCTGACAGCCGGTGGCATAGGGAGTAAAGCCATTTTGGTAGGCGGTATCGATGTGCTCGAGAGCGTTCTTGCGGCTACCCACGTAGAGCGTGTTGCAGTCGGTGAGAAACGGCTTGCCGCCCAGCTCCTTGACCACGTCGGCCACGGCGCGCGCGTAGTTGGGACGCAAAAAGCTGAGGTTGCCCAGCTCGCCAAAGTGAATCTTGATGGCCACGAACTTGTTCTCAAAGTCGATCTGATCGATTCCGGCACGGCGGATGAGGCGCTTGAGCTTGTCGAGCTGGCTCTCGCGGCCATGCGTGCGCAGGTCGGTAAAGTAGACTTTGGCCGGGGTGCCGGCGGTTGCGGATTCAGTTGTCATGGGGTCCCCTCAGACGGCGCGGACATACAGGCGATGCCTGCATCGTACCCCCTAGAGCGGACTTTAGGTCAACGAGAAACCCACCTGCAACCCCGACGCAAAAACGCGCCTGCCCCAAAACTTGCTTCGAATCGAAAAGAATCGATATAGGTTGAGATATAGGTTGAGCATAAGTCAGCGAGCGGAGCCCGGGTGCGGCAAGGTGACGCGAAACAAGCGGGCGCTGACCTTCTGGTCGCGCCCGTGAAGTTGAGCGTCAGATTGCCGTGCCCGGGCCCCGCGCAGCGTCGGCGGCTCCCGCCGTTCGTCAGAACGGCGGAACCAAAGAGCTACTCCTGAACTTTGAGCGCCTCGGCCAACGGCACGCGCTTGATGGCGCGTGTATGCAGGAGCGCCACCACCAGGTAGGTGACAAAGCCGGCAAGAATCGTCTCGACGATGGCGTAGGCGGGCGCGTAGATCTCGATGTTGCCGCTAAAGCGCCCCATCATGGAGCGGTAGAG
>CAVDZW010000141.1:0-14490 GCA_963613305.1 bacterium
ACTCGCTCTCCCCCTCTCCCAGGATGCTCGGCACGCGGAAGTAACGCTCGCGCGAACTCGCGGCGTTGCTGAGCGCCACGTCGAGCGGCAGGTCGCGCTCAGGCTCGAGCGCGTCGTCGCCCATCACGTTGGAGAGCGAACCGATGGGGTGGAACGTCGGCTCCACGTCGGGCAGGTCATATTGCAAGATGGGTTCGAGTATCTGAACGGCGTCGTTTAGATAGGTGCACATCTCGGTGAGCTCATCGTCGGTCAGGGCGATCTTTGCGTAGTCGGCGATGCCGGCCACGTCCTTCTCGCTGAGAGCCATGGGCGCTCCTTCCGGGTCTCATACATAACGCGCACCATTATATGCGCCCCGCATGCCCGGCCTCCGCACTTTAGCAAAATGCAGCGCAAACGAAACGAG
The DNA here is from genome assembly GCA_963613305.1 of bacterium. GTDB lineage: Bacteria > Actinomycetota > Coriobacteriia > Coriobacteriales > Coriobacteriaceae > Collinsella. The sequence continues at coordinate 410 of CAVDZW010000141.1, forward strand.
GGGCCGGCATTGGCCGAACCCCTCGCGCGCGTCCGAACTAATCCAGGTCGGCGCCGTTGGTCTCAATGACCTTCTTATACCAGTAAAAGCTCTTCTTGCGGCTGCGGGCATAGGTGCCCTCGCCCTCGTCGTCGAGGTCAACATAGATAAAGCCGTAGCGCTTGGACATCTGGCAGGTGGACATGCTCACCAAATCGATGCAGCCCCAGGGCGTGTAGCCCATGACGTCAACACCCTCCTCGATGGCGGCGCCGATGGCCTTGATATGCTCGCGAAAGTAGTCGATGCGGTAGTCGTCGTTGATGGAGCCGTCCTCTTCCACCGTGTCGTAGGCGCCCAGGCCGTTTTCGACAATGAACAGCGGCTTGTGGTAACGGTCAGCCATATCGATAAGGGCATAGGTGAGGCCGTCGGGGTCGACCTGCCAACCCCAGTCGGAGATGCCAAGGAACGGGTTCTTGACGCCCGTGGCAAGGTTGCCGCCGACCTTCTCGCGCGCATCGGCATCGATGGAGTCGACCATCGTCATGTAGTAGGAGAACGAGACAAAGTCGACCGGGTACTGTTTGAGGATCGCCTCATCGTCCGCACCGAACTCAACGTGAATGCCCGCGCGCTCCCAATACTTGAGCACATGCGCCGGATACTCGCCAAAGACCTGCACGTCGGAGTAGAAGTAGTTGTCGCGATTGGTCTTTTGCGCGAGCAGCATGTTCTTGGGGTTGCAGTTCTCCGGATAGGTAAGCGTACGCGTGACCATGCAGCCCATTTGAGCGCCCGGTACCATCTCGTGCAGGTACTTGGTCGCAAGCGCGCTCGCCACAAACTGGTTGTGCACGCACTGGTAGATGAGCTCTTCGCACTTGTCGGCCGGGTAGCGGTCGGTGCAGATGCCGATGGTGGTCCAAGGGTGACGGAAGACCGAATCGATTTCGTTGAAGGTGAGCCAGTACTTGATGTACTCGCCGAACTCGCGATAGCACACCTTGCAAAAACGCACAAAGAAGTCGATGACCTCGCGCTTGCCCCAGCCGTCGTAGTGGTTGGCGAGGTAGAGCGGCATCTCGTAGTGGTGGAGCGTCACGAGCGGCTCGATGCCGGCCTCCTTCATGGTGCGAAAGAGATCACGGTAGTAGTCGATACCTGCTTGCAGCGGCTCTTCCTCGGTGCCCGTGGGGAACAGACGGGTCCACTGGATGGAGACACGCAGGGTCTTAAAGCCCATCTCAGCAAAAAGGGCGATGTCTTCCTTGTAATGATGGTAGAACTCGATGCCGTGACGCTTGGGGTAGACATGCGTGTCGCTCGAAACCTCGGCTGCGGCGATCTGCTCGGAGGTGATGCCGTGGAGCGCCGCATAGTCGGTCTTGTCGACCTTGGGCTTGTAGGTAGTGCAGTCAGCAACGGAGAGGCCCTTGCCGTCTACGTCCCAAGCGCCCTCGCACTGGTTGGCGGCCGTGGCGCCGCCCCAGAGGAAGCCTTCGGGGAACACGGATTTGGTGCTCATGCGTTTTCCTTTCTTGGCTCGATAGCTTAATGGCCAGACCGGGCAAGCGCTCAGCCTGGCCACCAGCATGTTCAGCATGCGCGACGATTGTGCCTACAGCTCCTCGCCGTTGGTCTCGCAGACCTTCTTGAACCAGTAGAAGCTGTCCTTTTTGGCGCGGTGCAGGTCGCCCGAGCCGTCGTTGTGCTTGTCGACGTACACAAAGCCGTAGCGCTTCTTCATCTCGCCGGTACCGGCCGACACGATGTCAATCGGGCCCCACATGGTGTAGCCCATGAGGTCAACGCCGTCGTGCACGGCCTCGGCCATCTGCTCAATGTGGTCACGCATGTACTCGATGCGGTAGCTGTCGTGGATGGAGCCGTCCTCCTCCACCACGTCGGCGGCGCCCAGGCCGTTCTCGACGATCATCAGCGGAATCTGGTAGCGGTCGTACATGTCGTTGAGATGCCAGCGCAGGCCCTTGGGGTCGATTGCCCAGCCCCAATCGGAGAACTTGAGATAGGGGTTCTTGGCGTCGTCGTAGAACACGTTGCCGCTGCCCACGGGCACCGACGGGTCGGTCGAGACCGTGGAGCTCTTGTAGTAGCTAAACGTGTAGAAGTCCACCTTGCCCTCGGCGAGGATCTGGGCGTCGCCCGGCTCCTGCTCGATCTCGATGCCCTTCTCCTCCCACAGGCGCGCGGCCCAGCTGGGGTATGCGCCGCGCACGTGCACATCGGCGCAGTAATGGTTGCACATGCGCTCCATCTTTTGGGCAAGGAGCACGTCGTCGGGGTTGCAGCTGTAGGGGTACACCGCGCGGCTCGCGATCATGCAGGCGACCTTGTTCTCGGGATCGACCTCGTGCGCGGCCTTAACGGCCAGGGCGCTCGCCACAAACTGATGGTGCATGGCCTGGTAGCGGCGCTGCTCGTCGTCCCACTCGATCTTGGTGCTGTAGTTAAGCGGCGTGTTGTCCTCGGGCGGGAGGATGCCGCCGCCCATGACGTTGCCGAAGGGCGCGCAGAGGCAGTTGATCTCGTTAAAGGTGATCCAAAGCTTGACCAGGCCCTTGTACTCGTTAAAGCAGAGCGTGGCATAGCGCACAAAGAGCTCGATGAGCCTGCGGTTAGACCAGCCGCCGTACTTCTTGGCAAGCGCAAAGGGAAGCTCGTAGTGCGAGAGCGTCACCAAAGGCTCGATGCCGTTCTTGCGCATCTCCTCGAACATGGAACGGTAGAAGTCGATGCCGGCCTGGTTGGGTTCCTCGTCCTCGCCCGTGGGGAAGATGCGGCCCCAGTTGATGGAAACGCGCAGGCACTTAAAGCCCATCTCGCCAAAGAGCGCGATGTCCTCTTTGTAGTGGTGGTAGAAATCGATAGCCTCATGGCTCGGGTAGTACTCGCCCTCGTGCACGGTGGAAGTGATCATGCGCGGCGTATCGACGGTGCCGCCCTTGATCATGTCGGGCACCGAGAGGCCCTTGCCGTCCTCGAGATAGGCACCCTCGCACTGGTTGGCGGCAAGTGCGCCGCCCCACAAAAAGCCTTCGGGGAACTTGTGCATGTTGAGCTTCCTTTCCTTAACAGTTAGCGGCTATCAAACGCGCGCGAACGCACGGCGTTTACAACATTACGAGCCCCGCCATGAGCATGAGGGGCATGGTGGTATCGAGGCTCAGATGCATGTATGGCCAGCTCCTTCTCTGACTTATCGACTGGACATATATAAGAGATAGCAGATTGAGTGGACATGGCGGGCATGCGCTTTTGCACGGACGGGCAGGCCCGTCATGTCCGCTCCAAGTGCGAAAAAAGCCGCCCGGGCATGCGGGCACCGGGCGGCTTTGGCAAGAGCGAGAACTAGGCGTTGGCCTTCTTGGGCTCGTTATCCTTGTAGGTGATGTAGGTCAGGATGAAGGAGATCACGCAGGCGATCACGATGCCGATAGCATAGTAGATCATGTTGGTGATGCCCTCAGCACCCGTCGGGTCGATGTAGACGGGCAGGCCGAGCAGGCCGGAGTAGCCAGCCGTGAACTGGCGGGCACCCATCAGGCCCATGAAGCCGCCGCCGATCGCAGAGGCGATGCAGCTCATGATGAACGGGGTCTTTTTGGGCAGGGTCACACCGTAGATAGCGGGCTCGGTGGTACCGAAGGCGCCGGTGATGGCAGCCGGGATAGCGACGTCGCGGACCTTCTTGTCCTTAGTCTTGCAGATGATGGCGACAACAGAGGCAACCTGAGCGTGCGAGCAAACCTGCCGGCCACCGAAGACGGCATCATAGCCGAGCGTGGTCAGGTTGTTGAGGTACATGGGGACGACGGCCCAGTGCAGACCGAAGATAACGAGCACCTGCCAGAGAGCGCCCAGAACAGCACCGCAAAGGACGCCGCCGACCACGGGAACCTCGTAGATGGTCTTAAAGAAGAGCGCGAGCAGGTTGGTGAGGGTACCGGCCACGGGGCCGATCACGAGATAAGTCAGCGGCACGAAGATGATAAGCGTCAGCATCGGAGTAAGGAAGAAGCGCAGCGCCGAAGGGATCTTTGCGTCGACAGCCTTCCAGAACTTGGCCGCGCAGTACACCGCAAGGATGATGGGGATAACGGAGCTGGTGTAGCCGGAGCTCGGGAATACGATGGGCAGACCGAAGAACGTGCTGGAGTAGCTCATCTCCATGAAGGTGCCACCGAAGACGGAACCGATAGCATCGGCGGACTTCATGGCGACCATGCCCGGATAGCAGAGGGCAGCGCCCATAGCGGCACCGACGAACTGGTTCATGCCGAACTTCTTGGCAGAGGTGATGCCGAGGAAGATGGGCAGGAAGTAGAAGAAGCCGTCAGCAAAGGCGTAAATAGTCTGGTAAGCACCATCGGTGGAGGCCATGAGGCCCAGGAAGGTGCAGAGCGAGAGCAGGCCCTTGGTCATGCCGGCAGCGGCAAGAACGGGGATGACCGGCTGAAGGATGCTGGAAATGAGGTCGATAAGCACATCGACGGGCTTCTTGGGAGCGCCGTTGTCGTCGTCGTCCTCCTCGATCGTGTTGCCATCCTCGTCGACCAGGCCGCCGGCCTGGAACTTACCGATTGCGAGCACGGTATCGTACACGTCGGTCACGTGCGGGCCGATAACGACCTGGTACTGACCACCAGCGTGCATGATCTTGATGACGCCGTCGGTGTTCTCGAGCACCTCGTCGTTTGCGAGCGACTCGTCCTTGAGCTTAAAGCGCAGGCGGGTAACGCAATGAGCGAGGCTCTTGACGTTGTCCTTGCCACCCACGTTCTGGATGATGATGCGCGCGAGGCCATCATATTTGCTTGCCATGTCCACTCCTTTTCCAAGTGTCGGGCATATACGTTATGTACTGACATGCCGCTCGTGGCGCCAATGAGCGCATGGTCGATACCAAAAGTTGGTGCGAGCGCTATTCGCGCTCGATCAAAATGAGATACATGAGCAGGTAAAAGCGTTCCTCATCGGTGAGCTTCCAGCCGTGCTCGCGTTTGAAGTAGCGCGCGATGGCCTTTGAGGTCGCATCGGCGCGGGGATAGTTCTTGGCGATCTCCATGAGGAGCGAAAGGTCGGCCTCAGTCTTTTTGCCCTCGCCCATCAAGCGCCTCACCAGGAACTTGAGGTGCGTGACAAAGCGCGCGTACGCATGGGTACGACGATCGATCTGCCGTCCCTGGCACATCTTTTTCTCGACGATCCCGGTCACGTCCTCGACGATCTTGAGCGTCTGCTGCGTAGCGCGAACGCTCTTGGCCTGCGAGGAGCCGCAGCCCTCGGCGTTGATGATGTGCAACGCGATCGAGCAGGCCTCGGACTCGGGAAGCTCGATGCCGCAGGCGGAGTCCATAAAGGCGAGGCCGGTCTGGCCGAGCTTGTACTCAACCGGGTAAACCAGCGGAATATCAATAGCAAGAGGGTTATCCATAACGACACCCTCGGCAAAACGCTCGGCCGCGAACTGAAGATGGTCGGCCAGCGTGAGATAAAGATTGGGATTGAGCTTGCAGTCGAGCTCGACCTCGGCCAAGCGCACGATGTCCATGGCGACGCCGATAACCTCGCCCGAGATGGAGTTGATGGTCTTGAGCAGGTCGTCGTTGACGTTGCGGAACACGCGATGGATCTGAGAGGTTTCCTCGAGCTGATAGGGCGGCTTGCGAAAGCCCAAGCCCTTGCCGAACACCACGAGCTCGTTGCCGTCGGCATCCTCTGCCATGGCCACGTTGTTGTTGATGCGCTTGGTGATCAGCATGAAAAAACTCCTCTCAAGACTTAACGTAAACCTACCGCTACAGCGCACCCCACGGGGGGGGTGTTGCCATGTTAGGTTTCGCCTTGCCTCGTGAGGAGTAACAACCGAAACGACGCTTAGTACCTTAGCCGTAAACGCGGGGTTCATAGTTGAAATGTTTGAATTTTACCGTTCAGAGCTCGATTCCGACCGTTCGGCAAAAAGGGTAATCGCAGTCGAGTTGCGGCCCGAAACCGATTTAGAACGCAAGGGCCCGCTCCGCGCGTCATAGATGTTTTCGCAGTTAAACATGGGTCTTGCGACCTTTTTCGCGCGCCCGCGTCGATCGCCCGAATCGCGCAGCACGGCAAAACCCTGCGCCCTCCCCTTCTCGCGCACCTCGCGCGGTGGCTGCGCTTTAATGGGTCGAACATAAGCGCCCGATCGATTGGAGTCACATGGCAGACGCATTGCACATTCCCGACGGATTCCTCTGGGGCGGGGCCACCGCCGACTTTCAGTGCGAGGGCGGTTTTGGCGAGGGCGGGCGCGGCCTGCTCACGCGCGACTTCGAGACCGACGGCAACCAGGAGCAGCCGCGCCAAATCACGCTCAAGATGCCCGATGGCAGCCGCACCTCGGTAAACAGCAGTTTCTTTATGTGCGAGCCCTTCCCCGAGGGCGCCGTGCCCACCATCTACGACGATTGCTATTACCCGAGTCACCAGGCGGTCGACTTCTACCACCACTGGCGCGAGGACATCGACTACATGGCCGAGATGGGCTATGGCGTGTACCGCTTCTCCATCACCTGGAGCCGCATCTTCCCCACGGGCGACGAGGAGACCCCTAACGAGGAAGGCCTCAAGTTCTACGAGGACGTCGTGGACTACCTGCTCTCCAAGAACATCCAACCGCTCATTACCATCTGCCATGACGAGCTGCCCGCCCACCTGGCCGAAAAGTACAACGGCTGGGAAGATCGCCACGTTATCGATTGCTATCTCAAGCTCTGCCGCGCCCTGTTCGAGCGCATCGGCAGCAAGTGCAAGTACTGGCTCACGTTCAACGAGATCAACGCTATCGCGGGCTACATCGCCACCGGCTCGCCCAAAACCGATCCGCAGACGCACTACACCTGCGTGCACCACATGTTCTTGGCGAGCGCCAAGGCCGTGGTGCTCGGACACGAGATGATGCCCGGCTCGATGTTCGGCACCATGTACGCGCTCTCCGAGGTCTACCCGGCCACCTGCAACCCCGACGACGTGTTCCGCCGCATGCAGTTCCGCCATATGAGCCAGTTCTTCTCCGACGTGATGGCACAGGGCTACTACCCCTACTACGCGCAGGACATCTTCCGCGGGCTCGGCGTGGACCAGAGCGCGTTCATGCAGGATGGAGATGCCGAGGTGCTCGCCGCGGGTCCGCTCGACTACGTGACGTTCAGCTACTACCGCAGCGCCATCATCCATGCCGAAACCGAGCTCAAGCGCCTCGGTGGCGACATGAACAACCCCTATCTCAAGAACTCCGACTGGGGTTGGCCGATCGATCCGGTGGGTCTGCGCTACGTCATGAACGAGGTCTACGACCGCTACCGCAAGCCGATCTTCATTGTCGAAAACGGCCTGGGCGCCTACGACAAGATCGAGGAGGACGGCACCATCGACGACCAGTACCGCATCGATTACCTGCGCGACCACCTGCGCGAGATGGCCAAAGCCATCTGCATCGACGGGGTCGAGTGCCTCGGCTACACCATGTGGGGATGCTTTGACCTGGTGAGCCTTTCCACCGGCGAGATGGCCAAGCGCTACGGCTTTGTGTACGTCGACATGGACGACAAGGGCAACGGCACGCTCGAGCGCCGCAAGAAGAAGAGCTTTGACTGGTTCAAGCGCGTCTGCGCCACCAACGGCGACTCGCTCTGGGAGGACTAGCAGGCAGAAGGCTTTGCTTGGAGCCAAGTCTGACGTCGGCGCCAGCGCCAAGCTGAACTGCGTCTCAAAACTTGAACGGCCTAAATCTGGGCCACGCCGTAAGGGCTCGATTCCGGAACTTTCTTGGGATCGGCCCCGTTCTTTTCGCCCGCCTGCTCTCGCGCTCCAGCGGATTATGCGCGCCTCGAGGCCGCGCTTATGCTCCGCCCGCGCTTTTGGTCGATTGCCGCAAACGCGGGCGGCGCAGGTACAGGGCGTGTGCGCGCGATATACTGGGCAGGTTGCACCCACGCAGAAAGGCACCCATGCAAGCGCGCACGAACAATCACACCGCCAAGCCCGAGCTGCTCGCCCCCGCCGGAGGGCCCGAGCCCTTTGCGGCCGCGCTCGCTACCGGCGCCGACGCTATCTATTGCGGCATGGGCGAGTTCAACGCGCGCCGCAAGGCGACCAACTTCACCGACGAATCGTTTGCCGCGGCATGCCGCGCGGCGCATCTCGCGGGTGCCCGTGTGTACGTGACCACGAACATCGTCATCAAGGATTCCGAGATGCCCCAGGCACTCGAGCTCGTGCGCCGCTGCTCGATACTCGGGGCCGACGCCTTCATCATCCAGGACTGGGGCCTCTTCTTTGAGATCCGCCGTCTCATGCCCGAGGTCGAGACGCACATCTCCACGCAGGCGAACATCCACGACGCGCGCGGCTCCGCTTGGTGCAAGGGCGCCGGGGCCGACCGCGTGACGCTCTCGCGCGAGCTCTCGCTCAAGGAGATCTCGCACATCTCGACCGAGGTCCCCGGGATCGACCTCGAGGTCTTTAGCCATGGGGCTATCTGCTTTTGCTATTCGGGGCTCTGCCTGCTCTCGAGCTTTGCCATGGCGGGCCGCTCGGCAAACCGCGGCATGTGCGCGCAGCCCTGCCGTTTGCCCTACGAACTCGTCGACGAGACAGGCAAGTGCATCGCGCCCGCGCATCGCGGCCGCCCGCTCTGCCCGCGCGATACCAACACGTCCGAGATCCTCGACCGCATGGTTGCCGCCGGCGCCAACGCCCTCAAGCTCGAGGGACGCATGAAGGCGCCCGATTACGTCTACTCCATCGTCGACGCATACCGCCGCGAGCTCGACGACCTGCTCGAGGGACGCATGACCGATCCTGAGGAGCAATCGAGCCGCCAGCGGCAACTCAAGCGCTGCTTTAACCGCGACTTCACCCATGCCTACCAGGACGGCACCTCGGGCGATGAGATGATGAGCTACGAGCGCTCCAACAACCGCGGCCAGGTTGTTGGCCGCTCGCTCGGGAGCCGCCGCGCAAACATCGACACGCGCGGCCTCGCCCACGACGACCGGCGCCGCCGCGCCGCCGTCGTGCAGATCGAACTCACGGAACCCATCGGCGCCGGCGACCTGCTCGAACTCCGTCACCCGGATGATTTTGACGGCTTCCTCACCTGCCTGGCGCCTACTGACGTGCGCGCTGGCGAGGTCATCGAGTGCAAGGTGCCGCGCGCCATGCCCGAGGGTTGCATCGTTCGCGTAATCCGCAGCCAAGCGGCGATCGATACCGCGGCCGCCGCGCTCAAACGCGATGTACTCCGCAAGCGCCGTGTGAACGTTTCAATCAAAGCTCGACTCGGCAAGCCGTTCAAGGTCGAGCTCACTTGCGCTGACAACCCGGACTTCTCTGCCGCTGTCGAAGGGTTTACCGTGGAGCCCGCCCGCACCCGTCCTGTCTCGCGCGAGGACCTCGTTGAGCACGTCGGGCGCATGGGTTCCTCGCCATTCGAGCCCGTCTCGTTCAAGGTCGATCTGGATGATGGCTGCGGCATGGGCTTCTCGGCCGTACACAAAGTACGTGCCGCCGCCTGCAAAGCTCTGGAGCTCGCAATCCTTGCACCTTATGAGCGGCGAAAGCAGGTGCTCGAGAACGTCGCCATCCCAACATCGGCCGCCGAGCACCGCAACCAGGCAAGCTCCTCGGATGTCCGCCCTGCCGAGAACCCGTGCATCTGTGCCCTTGTCGGCTCCGTCGAGGCCGCAGAAGCTGCACGCAAAGCCGGAGCCGAGCGCATCTACATGCCCGTCGACGCCTTGGTTGAAGCCGGCCTCACTCCCGCCGACGCACGCGAGCAGAACCTCATCCCCGTCCTCGACGAGGTCTGCCGCGAACTTGACCACGAGCGTCTCGACCCATGGCTCGTTGACGGTGCATCCGCCGCTGTCGGTAACATCTCTGAGCTCGCACTCGCAGCCGAGCGTGGCACCTCCGCAGAGATTCGTTCGTGCTTTCCCGTGCATAACATTCCCTGCATGGAAGCTCTTGTGTCCCAGGGCGCGTCGTCCTTTTGGCTCTCCCCCGAAATCACGCTCGAGGAGATCGAGAACATCGGACCCGCAACCCCGGCTCCGCTCGGAATCTGCGTTTTTGGACGCCCGCGCGTCATGACGAGCGAGCACTGCATCCTGCAAGTCGCAGATGCCTGCATCCACGACTGCAAGCGTTGCCGCCTGCGCACGCGCAAGCTCTCGCTCCACAATATCGACGGCAAGAATCTTCCGGTACGCACGAGCATCCACGGGCGCTCACGACTCTACGACGCCTACCCCGTCGACATCACGCCGCAGATGCCGCAGATGCTCGCCGCCGGCATCTCGCGCTTTCTCGTGGATGGCTCCCTCATGGACACCAATGAACTCGCACGCATGGTGGCTCGCGCTCGTCGTGCCCTCGATGCCGCGCAGGCGGGGCGCAAGCCCGCCGCACGCCTCCGCGGCACCACGTCGGGCTGCCTTTTTGTCGGCATCTCGTAAGAACCAAAGCTTTTTTGCACCCGCAGCGCACAAACTTCAACTATTCATAGGGTTATAGCCAAATGGCCCGATATAAACAAAACCGCAGGCCTCTATACCTGCGGTTTTGTTTTTGAATTGCGCCGTCTACTCAGCGCAACGTGTCTTACCCTATGAATAGCTTGAGTTTGTGGCAGACACCCGCAAAAACCCAACCATCAGCGCCTAAAAAGTGCCCAAACCGTAGTGCGCGTTGATCAAAAACCCACCGGTCGCTGAACAAAAGCTCTCCGCAGTGAGCCCGCGCCCCCCCGACGAGCGAATTACTCCTCCTCGGGGTAGACAACGCCCCACTCAGCACGCAGATCGGTCATGAGGTCCATAACGTCCGCCGCGTAATCGATTAGAGCTGCGGCATCAGTATCGCCCGCAACCGCGCGTTCGAGATCGGCCATCTCGTAGCAGAGCGCATAGCCCTCGGTACCGGCAGCAATCTCCTCGCTTCGACCGTCGGCGGTCCAAACCACCTTGGCACGGTCAGCACGCGGGTAGTCGACGATCTCGATATAGCAGTCGTCAAAACTGAGCACGGCCCGCTTAGGCTGCTTGGAATGCAGCGTGAGCGAGATGACGCCGAGCTGCTGCTCAGCATTGCGGCAAACGATTCCACCGGCCACGTCGACGCCGGTCTCGCAGCGGTTACCGAGCGAAACCACCTCGGTCGGCTGGCTCGACATCATGTAGCGCATAACGCTTAGCGCATATACACCGATGTCGAGCATGGCGCCACCCGCGAGCGAGCGGCTGTAGAACCGGTTGGTAAGGTCGCCGTATTCCTTAAAGCTGCCGAAGTTCAGCTGAGCCAGATTGAGCTTGCCGAATTCGCCCGCCTGCATGCGACGGCGCAACTCGCGATAGAGCGGCATATGGAGCACCGTCGTCGCGTCCATGAGCACCACGCCGTGCTCATCGGCAATCGCACGGGCCTCTGCAAGTTCAGCGGAATTGAGGGTTATCGCCTTCTCGCAGAGCACATGCTTACCTGCGGCCAGAGCAGTGCGCAGATACGTGATGTGCGTGTTATGCGGCGTGGTGATGTAGACCGCATCGATATCGGGGTCGGCATAGAGGTCCTCAAAGCTGTCATAAACCTTCTCGACGCCGTAGCGCTCGGCAAACGCCTCGGCCTTAGCGCGCGTGCGGTTGGCAACGCCCGTAAGCTTGCGACCGGCAAGCGCCATCGACTGCGCCATCTGGTTGGCGATCACACCGCAGCCGATCACCGCCCAGTGCAGCTCCGGCGCGGTAAAGATATCGGTCGGAAAGCTCTGGTTCGCAACGGACTCAAATGCGGCATCGGCGGCAGCCGCAGCATCCAATCCAGCCATGGGTTCTCCCTTCGCAGGCACGAATATCCCGCCCACTATAACCGATTGTCGCGGCGAGTATGCATCCATCCACGCAAGAGCATGCAGCACCCGCTCACGGCACCGCACGCAACACCGCTCTTGTTACTACACGCAACGTCCGCCCTCGCCTTAGCATGTGAGATCCACACCTACCCCGCACGCAGCACACGCTCCCGCCACAGCATGCAGCATTCCACAATGCAACAAAAAATGGGCCCGAAGCCGAGGCTCCGGACCCATTTAAAAGCGTTCGTCAAACGACGAGGAGGCTTAGAACTTGTGGCCGCACTTCTTGCAGATGCGGAGCTTGTTCTTGCCGTCCTTCTCGTGACCGACGCGGGTGCGCTTGCCACACTCGGGGCACACGAGGTTCACGTTGGAGGCGTCGATGGCGGCCTCCTGCGAGACGATGCCGCCCTGCTGGTTGGCGGCGTTGGGCTTGACGGCCTTCTTGACGACGGCGACGCCCTCGACAACGACCTTGCCCTCAGCGGGCTTGGCGCGCAGGACAACACCCTGCTTGCCGCGGTCCTTGCCCGAAAGCACCTCGACCTTGTCGCCCTTCTTGATGTACATAGCCATGTATATCTCCCCTAACTACAGGGTCTCGGGAGCGAGCGAGACGATCTTCATGTACTTCTTATCGCGAAGCTCGCGCGCGACGGGCCCGAAGATACGGGTGCCGACGGGAGAGCCGTCGTTGTTGATAAGAACGCAGGCGTTCTCGTCAAAACGGATGTAGGAGCCGTCCTTGCGGCGGATCTCCTTGACCGTGCGGACGACGACGCAGCGAACAACGTCCTTCTTCTTGACGTTGGCGCCAGGAGTGGCCTCCTGGACAGCACCGACGAACACGTCGCCGATACCGGCATAACGGCGCTTGGAGCCACCGAGCACCTTGATGCAGCGAACTTTGCGTGCGCCGGAGTTGTCGGCGACGTTCAGCATGGTTTGCATCTGAATCATGGTTGTTCCTCCGAACTGATAACCGAGAAGAGGTGCGCCGCCTTATAGCGGACGAAGCTTAAGCGCCCAGGCAAAGCGCACATCCTCGGAAACGAATAGTCGTAGCAGCTTATTTGGCGCGCTCGACGACCTCGACGAGACGCCAACGCTTCATCTTGGACAGCGGACGGGTCTCCATGATGCGGACGGTGTCGCCCACGCCAGCGGTGCACTCCTCGTCATGAGCGTGCAGCTTCTTGGTGGAGGTCACCATCTTGCCGTACTTGGGGTGACGCTTGCGCTCGGTGATGGTGACGACGATGGTCTTAGCACCGGAAACGGAAGTGACGACGCCCTGACGGACCTTTCGCGAATTGCGCGTATCAGTCATGTTCACTCCTTGACTTCTACTCGGTCACAGCGGACTTCTCCGCTGCGATCTGACGGGCGCGCTGCTCCGTGAGGACGCGAGCGATGTCCTTCTTCACGGTCTTGACGCGTGCGGTGTTGTCCAGCTGGCTGGTGGCCATCTGGAAACGGAGGTTAAAGAGCTCGGCGCGCATTTCCTTCAGCTTGTCAGCAAGCTGAGCGTCCGAGAGCTCACGAATCTCTGCGGGCTTCATTTACTCATCCTTCCCAGCGGCGTCCTTGACAACGATCTTGGTCTTGATCGGCAGCTTGTGCTGAGCAAGACGGAGGGCCTCGCGGGCGACCTCATCGGAAACGCCGGAGATCTCGAACATGATGCGGCCGGGCTTGACCACGGCCACCCACTCCTCCGGGTTACCTTTACCCTTACCCATGCGGGTCTCGAGCGGCTTCTTGGAGATGGGCTTATCGGGGAAGATCGTGATGAACACGCGACCGCCACGCTTCATGTAGCGGGTCATGGCAATACGGGCGGCCTCGATCTGGCGATTGGTGATCCAGTGGGCCTCGAGGGCCTTGATGCCGTACTCACCGAAATGCAGCTCGGTGTTGCCCTTGGCCTGGCCCTTCATGGAGCCACGCTGCACCTTACGGTGGATTACACGCTTAGGAGCAAGCACTACTGACCCCTCCTCTCGGAGTTACGACGACGAGGACGCGAGGGGCCCTCGAGAGCGGGATTGGGAACGGGCTGGCCCGGGAGCTTCTCGCCCAGGTAGATCCAGACCTTGACGCCGCAGGCACCCATGGTGGTGCGAGCGGTGGCCGTGCCGTAATCGATCTTGGCACGCAGGGTGTGCAGAGGCACGCGACCCTC
>CAVDZW010000142.1:0-16915 GCA_963613305.1 bacterium
AGTGGGGCAACATGATCGAGATGGGCGTGCTCGACCCGGTCAAGGTCTCGCGCGTTACCCTTCAGAACGCCGCTTCTGTGGCGAGCCTCATCCTCATCACCGAGGCCACCGTTACCGATGTGCCCAAGAACACGCAGCTTGAGGACGCTATCGCGTCCGCGACCGCTGGCCAGCAGGGCGGCGGTATGTACTAAGCCGTAAGGGCTTTAGCTACCCACCGGAAGGCCGGGGGAGTTCCCGCGCAAACGTCCTCGCCGTGTTGCGGCTGCGGGAGGTTTGCTTAGGAGCTCCCCCGGCCTTCCTTCACTAAACCCCTCGGAGGACGGGCTGAGCTTCAGGTTTTTGTCGTAAGGGTTTAGCTTCCCGGCGGAGAGCCCTGGCAGCCGCCTCACAAACTTTTTCATACATGAAAGGCCCCTTTGTCTGCTCCTTCGGAGCTCCGGCAAAGGGGCCTTTCGCGCTGCGGAATGTTTGCAAACGGACCCGGAATCCTCCTACGACGAATCCCTTGGAAAGAGGCTGGGCTTCAGAGTTGGGCTGTGAGGGCTTTAGATGCCCACCGGAAGGCCGGGGGATTCCCGCGCAAACGTCCTCGCCGCTTCGCGGCTGCGGGAGGTTTGCTTAGGAGCTCCCCCGGCCTTCCTTCACTAAACCCCTCGGAGGACGGGCTGAACTTCAGGTTTTGGCCATAAGGGTCTTTGCGTCTCGGCGGAGAGCTCTGGCTACCGCCTCATAAATCTCTATGCGCATGAGCGCGCCCCTTCATCCTGCTCTTTCGGAGCTGCGGACGAGGGGCGCTCTCATGTGCGGGGATTTTTACGAGGGGCGAGCCGGGGTCTTCCTGTGCTTAGCGCTTTGACTGGCGGCGGTGGTTGAGGGCGATGCCTGCGGCCATGAGGGCTGCACCTGCTATCACGAAGACGCCGATGCCGAAGATGGTGATGTCACCGGTGATGGCGAGGCCGCTCTTCTTTGCGGCGGCTTTGGCAGCGGTCCCCGTCGTCATCTTGCTGGAGGAGGGGTTGTTGCTGTTGCCGCTATTGTTGCCGTCTGTGTTGCTGCCGCCGGTATCGGTCTTTCCTCCGTCCTCGTTGTTGTTCGTTTTGCCGTCATCGTTCTTTTTGTTGGAATCGTCGGTCTTTCCGGTGTCGTCCTTTTTGTTCGAGTCGTCCTTCTTGGAGTCATCGCTGTCGTCATCGTCGGAATCGAGACCGCTGATCGTGCTGGTGTTGCCCTGCGTGCCGTTTTCGGTTTCGATCTTGGTATCCGTCTCGTAGTAGCCCTTCATGCGCGGCGCGCGGTACTTGATTTCTGTATCGCTCCACGTGAGACCGCTTACAACAGGTGAGTCGCCGTTCATGTTCACGAAGAGTTGGCCCGCTTTGCTGCCAAAGCCCGAACCATGGATGGTGTACCAGGCGTATTCGCTGTCATCGGGATCGGTTTCCATGTCGAACAGGCCCGTGTAGACCGTGTTTTTATCGGCGCTGATCGCAGAATCGATCTTGCTTGCGTCGACGGTGCCTCCCGTGGAGCAAAGGCCTGCGAGCGAGCTGAGACTGCGCGTTGCCTTCCACATGATTCCGACGAGCTTTTGCGGGCGCACGCTCTTGTGCAGCTTGCTGTACGAGCCGTCGAGCTGGTCCATGCGGTACGAGATGTTGGCGAGCATGCCCGTTACGAGCGGTGCCGCCATGGAGGTGCCACTCATAAACCCGTAGTTCCAGTAGGCGTTTCCGAGGCCTACGGTGTCGATCGAGAGGGAGCTCGAGTTCGTGAAGCTGGTCGGCTCTTTATTGGTGCAGATGGCGACCTTGATGTAGGCGTTGTCCTCGCTTCCGTAGATGTTGATCTTTCGCGGCATAAAGCTTCCGCCGCGCTCATAGATCTTTCGGAGATTGATGGAGAGTGACACCCAATTGTCTTTTGGCAGGGCCACGGTCTCGGTGTCGTTTTTGTACCATCCGTTGTACGCGCTGACTTCGAGCCATGCATTCGGAACCGTGAGGCCGTTCATCTTGACGGCAAAGCCGACCTCGCCGATTTCCTCGGCCTTGCTCGGGTCGATCGGAATGCGAAGGACGATCCTCGTTTTGGTCGTGGCTTCGGTGCTGCGAGCGGAGGCTTTTTGGATTTGGCTTCCGGCGATGCTCATATAGCCGCCTTCGTCATCAAATCCCTTGCTGCTGCTGCAGGTTGCCTCGAGCTCTTTTTCGTCGTTGTCGGTCGTGACGGTAAACGCCTTTGAGTCTTTGAACGTCTCGTAGGAGGTCGAATAGCTCTTCATGGCGCTCGGGAGATACTGCCCGTATTTGTAGAGGCTATTGGTGAGCGTGGTGGACATGATCGAGCAGCCCGGGGCAAAGACCTGCGTGCCGGTGGCTCCGTAGTTGCTGAAGCTCGAGCGCGCGCCCGTCATATCGAGCGAATTGACGTAGATCTCGCCTCCGTTATGGACGATGGCCGAGGTTCCCCAGTAGGAGCTGCTGTCGAGATTGACATTGCTGTTGCCCGAGGCAAAAACCGAGGCGACTCCGAACTGGTAGCTCAGGTCCGAGACGCACATGCTGAACGTTTCGTCGTGCTTGAACTTGACGTCTTTGCTCGGCGTCCACGAGTTGTTGACCACGCGCAGGCCGCCGGTGCTCGGGTCGTTCTCGAGTGCGGTCGCAACCTTCTTGAGGTAGTTGTAGGCTGCCACCGCAGAGGCGCTTGTGAGGTCGCCTCGGGAGTTGGCCGCCTTTACAGAGATGAGCTTGGCGCCGCGCGATACGCCGCTAACACCGTAGCCGTTGGTCTGAGCGGCGATGATGCCGGCGACGTGCGTGCCGTGGCCGTTGTTGTCACGCGTGTCCTCGGTCGGGGTTATCGCGTTGTAGCCATAGCGGTTGCCACCGGTTTGGCTGAGGTAGGGCCCCATGTCGAACATCGAGGCCTCAAGATCCGGGTGCTCGTAGTCAATGCCGGAGTCCACGACTGCAATGACTCCGGTGGAGTTTGCGGCAGAGGTGTTCCAGGTGCTGTCGGCAATGCTCGCAAGCGTGTTGAAGAGGCTCTTGGCATAGCAGGGGTTACCGTTATAGGCCCACTGATATGCGGTGGCATCGGCGGTTTCGGTGATGTCCTCGGGAGTTGCCGGGGCGAATTGCCCCAGGCGACCCGTGGAGGCCGCTCGGCCGGAGCTTGTCGAGGTGGACGACGTGTTGCCGCTCGTGCTCGAGAGCGATGCGTCGCCCTCCGATTGCGCGTTCTCATCGGTATCGGTGCCGGTCTCGGCCTCGTTTGCCGAGTTTTCTGCGCCTTCGCTCGCAGCGCTGCTGTTTGATTGGCTGGCGCTCGAATCGTTTTCGTCTGCCTGGGCGTCTGCATCGCTTGCGTCGTTGTCGACGCTGGCATTGGCTTCCTCGGCTTCAGCGGCACGTTGCTCCGCGCTCGATGCACTTGACTCGGATTCGCTCAGATCGTCGAGGGTGTACTTGTAGTTGGGGCTGGCGTCGAGGACGCAGGGGTCGTCGGCCTCTTTAAGTGCTTGCAGCATCTCCTCAGTGGTGGCCGTCTTGCTTATGACCAGCCAAACGTCGACGTTCACATCGCTTTTGGTGACGATGCCGTCCTTGACGTCGAGGCGCGTTTTAGCATTCTTGAGTGCGGCTTTGGAGATGGTGTTGCCCGACGACTTTTCGTATTCGGCACCGGTCGTTTCGTAAATGAGCTCCGGTTCCTCTATCTCGATCAGGCTCGAGTCCTCGGTGACCTCGCCGCTTGTGATGTCGCCGCAGTAGGTGACAAGAACCTCGCCCTTGTTCTCGTCATCGTCGCTTCCGTTTACGTATTCACCGCTCGCGAGCATCTCGTCGATGTCTTCGTACCAGGGATCTTGGTTTTGGGTGTCGGTTGACTCATCGGAGCCGTCATCGCTCGTGCTCGCGGTGGTGGCGGCTACGGTGGGGGCGTCTTCGTCGGCGGTATCGGCGAGAGCCTGTACGGGCACGCCGCTCATGATCATGCTGATGGCAGAGACGGCGACGCCAAAGCGGTAAAGGCTGGATTTAAGCGAGAGCCTCATGGTTCCTCCCGGATAATGGGTTGCTTTAACTCGTGGCGGACCAAAGGCCCGGAGTCACATATAAATTTAGCGGAACGGTGTAGGCCTTACTGTCGCTCGTGCTCAACTTCTCGTTAATGAACCGCGCCGTTAACGGCACTTTAACGGGGAGTTCAGGTGCTCGCGACCAAAAACGATCTTTGAATCGGTACAATTCTGCTTGTATATCGCTGCTTTTTACCTTTGTAATTGGGGGAACAACCATGGCAACGGATCCCATCACCCTTACGCGCCGCACGCTCTTTACGGCCGGCGGACTCATGGCCACGCGTTTTGCGCTTCCGGCCATTCCGGGCATGGAGGGCAAGTTCCGTCTATTCGGTCCGACCGAGGCTGCCGCCGAGGACAAGATCCAAACGTTTAGCGTGAACATCGCTTCCGAGACGACTGTTCAGTTCAAGGTGTTCGATGTGGCCAAGACCATCACGGACGCCACCGCGCCGGGAATCGAGGGCGTGACCATTACTGTCACCCCGCTCGATGAGGGCCTAACTGACCTCCAACCCACAACACTGGTAACCGACTCCAACGGTTTTGCGATGATGGATATCGCTGGCTACTGCGCCGAGGTGAATGAGACCGTCCCGCGCTATCAGTGCACCGTCATGATCGATATCAAAAAGGACGGGCATCAGCCCACGAGGATTCTCAAGAGGTTCTTGACGGGCGCGAGCCTCTACGCGCTGCCGTGCCCCGCTTTTACCAATAATGAGGAGAAGCCGCACTTTCGTTCCATCGCGTTCAGTGGCTGGGATATTCAGTACACGACCAACACGTTCATGCACTCCGCGGTCAAGCAGTTTGCCGTTCCTGTCACCTTGCAGCTGCGAGTGAGCGAGAACCCCGACGACATCTGGGTTGAGTTCTGGCGCTGGCGCACGTCCGAAAAGAACCCGACGGCTGCCGACTTCAAGGCGGAGGAAAAAGGAGACGAGCGGATAAAGCTCGGTTCTAAGAACGTCGGCGATTCCGGAGAGCAGTGCGGCACCAGCGGTGAAGATAAAAAATATTACGAGCTGAAGTTCGAGGGCCCGTACTTGCAGACCGATTACGATCGGGCTTTCAGCTCCACCAAAGATCACCTCGTGATCCGTGTTAACAGCAAAAAGTACGGTACATTTACCGTCGTCACCTATGCTGCCTTTGAGAAGATGCCCTTCTCGGCGGCGCAGCAGGGAAGCTTCAGCCCGCTCCCGAGCCTGAAGGACGGCTCCGTAAGCTATTCCATTCCTGGTGTAACGCCAATCTTTGGCAATACCGACGGCAGCTCGCTTAACTGCAGTATCGATCTTCCTAAGTGGCCGTTTATCTGGGCTATCAGCCCTGTCGGCTACGGTATGGTCGGTATCAGCCTCGCAAAGCGCTGGGCCACCGGCTACAACACCGAGACGGGCAAGATGACCGGACTCAGCGAGATACCCAAGAACGTGGCTGCCGAATCCGCCCGGGATCTGACTGGGCTGTGGAGATCTCGAATCACCGAGGCCAATACGCTGCTCGGAACCAATTGGTTCAGGGAGCTCGCCGCGCAAGAGAACGGTCCCAAGCCCGCCAGCGTGGCTGATGGCTATAACCTCGTTGATAATGACGAGGAACTCCAGCAACGCCTCGTCGAAGAGTTCGCCAAAGTCTACGAAGATCTGCATGGCAACGGCGCCAACCAGCCCCAGAATGCCCCGGAGGGCGGAAACGGCGCTCTCAATAACACCATACCGGACGAAGAGATCGAGCAGTGGGAGCTCGTGCACGAAGATTCTTTGGAAGAGCTGGGCCAGAACCTTGCGAACGACGGCGACAACCACGATGTCCAGAAGTTCAAATGGGCGGCCGTCCCGAGGGTCTATATCATGGGCGCAGTCCAGTGCTATGGCGACTTCATGCTCGTGGGCGAGTCCCATGGTGGTGCCATCGAAGCTAACCGCCTCATCGCAGCTATCAACCTCGCGGCGGGTGCTTCGTTCGCGGGTTCATACAACTTCTTGTTCAATTTGGGACCGGTCCCCTGCTATTTCGAGATCTGCCTCTCGGCATCGCTTTACGGTATGGGGCGCCTCGCGTGCAATATGCCGTGGTCCGATGACGATGCGGAGAGTTTTGGCGGCAAGCTTTATGACATGTTCGCGGACATGTCGATCGAAAGGGAGAACAGCCGCCTCGCCATCATGCTCAACGTCGGCGCGAGCGTTGCGCTTGCCGCCGGCATTCAGAACGTCGCCAATTTCGGCCTGCGCGCTGGTGGCAACATGTCGTTCTATCTCGGCTTGCTCGATGGCTCCGCGGCCGCTCAGAACGCGCCGGCATTGGGCGCGACGACGTTGAGGCTGAAGATCGACGCAGGCGTCTCGTTCAGCGTCTTCTTGCAGATTTTCTTGTTCCATATAACGTACGACTTCGGTAAGTATGCGTGGACCCTTCTCGACACCGCAGAAAACGTGGCAAAGAGCGCGGCGTTCAACGGCGCGGTCACCCCGTCACAGCTCGGCACGGCGGTCAGTAGCAAGATGCAGGACGCTTCGGGCTACGTCGGACGCGCCGCTTCGCCCGAGATCTCCCTTCCCAGGCGCGGCGGCATGTCCCTCGTTGCCGAGAACGGCCAGGAGGACGGCTATCGACAGGCCTTCTTGAACGGCGCCTCGTTCGAGACGATCGCAGAAATCCTCGACGATCCCGAGACCGCTTTCTCCAAAGACGCTAATCTCGAGGTCAGCGCGGTGACGGCGGATCAATTCGAGTCGGTCTGCGAGTACAGCGTGTCTGGGGCATCCACTGCGAGCCTCTCGGCCCTCGACGACGATGATTGCGCGCCTCAGCCCGAGTTTGAGACGATTGATAACGGTAACGGCTCCTTCACGTTTGTGCGCACCTATCCCGATCTTGCCGCGGACGATGCGGACGGCGGCATTTCGCTTGCCGCGCTCGGCGAAGACGATGCGGACGCGGATACTGGTTCTGCCGACGATGAGTCGAGCAACCTGCCTGCCGGTTGGGAGCAGATGGCGACGAGCGCGGATCCCGGCTACACCTACGAGTCCACCGGTGACAAGCTTATCGACGGCGGCTCCGGCACGTCGAGCCTTTCCGGTGTCGGCGACGAGGGCATCAAGTGCGTCTCTGCCCAGATTCTCGACAAGGTCTACAGCGACGGCCGTCCCAAGTTCGCTCGCGTGAGCGGCATCGATGCGTCGGGCAAGCCCGCTACCAAGACGGTGATGTTCCGTGTTGCCACGGTTAAATACGGCGATACGTACCTGCCGCGACTTTCGGTGCAGTACAAGAACGCCGACGGCTGGAGCAGGACCCGCCCGGTCGACTTCACGCTCACGGGCGTAGACAGCAACATCACCCGTGCGAACCTGAGCGACTACGACTTCGATATCGACGAGTTCACCATCAAGGGCAAAGACGGTTCCGAGCGTCACTACGTCGCCATCTCGCTGCTTTCGGGCGTGCTCGAGAACAACAACAATCTCAACCTCGAGGATGTTGCGACAAAGCCCGTGACCTCGGTGCTCGTGTTTGGTCCGCAGATGTCTTACAACCCCGATGCAAGCTCAGCGGTCGAGGGCACATGGAAATACGCTCCGCTGGTGCGCGAGGCGATGTCGTGGATGACGCTCGGCAACGAGGACGGCATGAGGTCGTATGGCGGCCAGAAGTACCTGACGTACTCCCCGGTCGTCTCGGCGCAGTCGTCCAACGCTAACAGCAGGGATGTCTCCACGATCGTCATCAGTGGTGCGTATCTGTACAGGCAGGTGGCCGAGAACGCCAGCAAGAACAAAATCTTTAGCGACGACACGAAGTCGCAGATCCGTATCTTCACCACCTCCACGAGCGTTTCGACGTATACGTGGAACGGATCGGTGACGGAGCTCTTCAACGCCAAGGGCCTGCTGAACACCGGCGTCAACCTTGAGGACGGTCCCGACGACGGCGTGGAATCCATCAGCAGTGGCGTGACCAACGTTTGCATGGGGGCCAATGAGTGGACGTGGTACGCGGATTCGTTCTTTGGCTACTCGGCAGGCAAGGCGTCCGGCATTTTCGGCGTGCACCACGAGCGTCAGTACAAGAACGGGTTTACTGACTACAGCAAGGGTGAAGTCCACAGGGCCGGAGAAAAAGATGAGTCGCGCATCTGCCGTGCTCTCGACTCCGAGGTCAAGAGGCTCCGTTTGTGGAATGGCCACAATGCGTTCTTTGCGCTCAAGACCGTCGGTTCGGGCGACGACGAGCGCACGGAGCTGAACGTCTTTAAGCTCCCGACTCCCTACAGCGACAAGAACTACGGCGATAAGCTCATTGACAAGGACATCACCGATGCCGGGCTGGTCGGTGCCGAGGAGCACACGCCGACCGAGTTCTTTGTCACCAACGACGGCGGCATGCTCCTGTATGCCGACAACAGGCAGGACGCCGGCGATGCAGACGGCAACATCAGGGTCATGGACGAGGTCGGCAACCTCGGCAAGGTTGCAGCCGAGGATACGTACCGAATCAAGGCCATGAGGGCTATCGAGTCCGAGGGCAAGACGCTCTTTACCAAGCCGTTCGTTCTTGCTGAGTGCGACTACCCGATCGATGGTGTCGTTGCCACGGCCGCGGCTGACGAGGCGACGGACATCATGTTCGTTCACGTCACGTCCCTCGCGAGCAGCCAGGCCGAGTACCGCTCCGTGTGCGTGCCGTGCGTGGCGGCCGCCACGCCGATGTCGTTCGCCGTTGCCGACGACTATGCCACGGCCGGCAAGGACTGCACCTTTAAGCTCGAGCTCCGCAACGACGGCAACACGCTGCTCTACGGCGCGCACGTCTCGCTGCTCGACGGCGACGATAACAACAAGGTGCTTGTCGATGAGCTCGAGATCAAGTTCAGCAAGGAGAACATCGTGACCTCGAGTGACGCCGAGCCCGATTGCGAGGATGGCGAGGCTTCGACCGAGATCAAGTACGAGACCGGTTACGGTGATTCCGACCATATCCTTGCAAAGGACGGCGGCCGCAACGTCGTGGCTCCCGGCAAGCGCGCAAAGGTCAAGTTTACCTACAAGATTCCGGAAGACTGGAGCGGCTCGCGCAACATTGTGGTCAAGACCAACAAGATCTCTTATGCGAACCCCGTGACGGGCGAGACGGCTACCACGGCATCGCTTATGAGCCTGGGCGACAGCGGCGTGCCGACGTTCGCCTCGGCAGCTTCGCTCTCGGGTCTTGCTTCCGATGTCGATACGCAGGAGCAGAAGGTCGGCGCGCAAAGCAAGGACGTCATCGCGAGCTTTAAGACGCTGGCTTCTGGAGCGAGCGTGAAGGGCCTCAACGGCGCTAACGTTTCCTACGGATCGAACAGCGGTTCCAACGGCGGTACCAACGGTGGATCGAATGGCGGCTCGAATGGCGGTTCGGGCGCCAACGGCAAGTCCGGCAAGGCCGGCATGCCCGATACCGGCGACCTCATGGGCGTGGCGTCGCTTGCGGCCGGTGCGCTCGGCGCCGGCATGGTCGCCTACAGCAAGCGTCGCGCTCAGGTTGCGGCTGAGGAGGCCGCGGCAAAGGCCGAGCAAGATGCGGCCGTCGACGAGCCGTCTGATGAGGCATAGAAGGGAGCCGTAAGGGCTCGCGGGCCCGGGGAGAATCGATTCCCCGGGCCCTCCCAATAAGCTTTTTTCTAACAAAAGCGCCCTTTTGCCTGCTCCTTGGGAGTTTGGCAAAAGGGCGCTTTTGCGTTTCGAAACGATTGGAGATAGAACATGGGGCCCAACGTTGCTCGGGCGTCGGACCCAACGGTCCTCGCATCGCTCGCGCTGTGCGTGCTCTGGGCGCGAGCGACGCGAGTGACACGAGAGGCTACTTCTGCCTGATCTTGCTTGCGGTGCCGATGGCCATGGCGATGATGCCGAGTGCGATCGCGAGGCCAACAAAGAGGGGAGTGCGGTCTCCGGTGGCGGCGAGGTCGTTAGAGGTTTTGCTCTCGGTCGTTACCGTGGTCGTGCCCCTCGAGGTAGTGTCGTTCTTTCCGTTGTTCTTGTTCTCGTCCTCATCCTTATCGGCATGCTCGTTTTGCTTGGAATCGTCGGTATCGGATTTTCCGTCGGTATCCGTGTCGTCTTTTTTGCCGCTGTCGCTCTTTTTCCAGGTGGCTACGAGCTTGATATCGCCGGTCACCGGGGTTGAGAAGTCGTAAGCACGGCCATCGAGTGTCCAGCCGGTAAAATCGTATCCCTTGCGCGTCGGGGCGTCGGGCTTGGCGACGGTGCCTCCGTCAACGACAGTTTTTGCTGCCACTGCAGAACCGCCGGCGCTATCGAAAACAACGATATGAGCCTGCTTGGAATCATCACTCGCAGACCACTGGGCATAGAGCTTCACATTCTCGGTTACAGTCTCGGTAAAGGCGTAGGGAGTGCCGTCTTCGAGGGTCCATCCTTCAAAGGTGAAACCCCGATACGTCGGATCGGCAGGTTTTTTGGCCGTGTCGCCATCGCTAACCCATACGGAATCGACCTTCGAGCCGCCGGCGGTATCGAATGACACCTCATGCTGGATCGTGTACTCGCAGGTTACGACCTTGCTCGTGGCCCAGTCTTCGCGAAATGCCTCGAACTTGAGAACGGTGTTGTGCTCGATCTCGATCGGCTCGCCGGTGTATTCGGGACTGCTCGTATCGGGGTCGGTGCCGTCGGTGGTGTAGCGAATCGAGGCATCGTCGGTATCGCAGGAAAGCTTGACTCGCTGCGTCCCCTTATACGTTCCAGAACCAAGCGATGCGGTCGGAGTCTCAACGGTGTTGGGGGCGCCCACGTTAATGCTGACGGTCACCTCGTTCGAGACGATCTCGCCCTGGCTATCGCTGTTGTCAACATAATCGGGCCAGGTGATGGTGCCTTTGGCGGTGAGCGTCTGCTTGCCCATCGCGTTTTTATCGAAGCTGCTGATTGTGGCCCAGTTGATGTCGAGCATCTCCGTCTCGCCGCACTTGTAGGTGACCTTGAGCTGTTCGGGGAGCTTCCAGGCCCATGTCGGATGGTCGGCGTCCTGCTCTTCAAAGGACTTCAGGGCTCGATCGAAGCTCATCTCGATGTCGTCGATATTAGAGAGCGACGGCTCTTCGTAGGGGCCGGTGTTGGGGAATTCGATGCAAAGGCGCGGGTCGTCGCCGTCGACGTAATAGGCGGATCCGCCGACTTCGTTACCGTTATATTTGACCGTCAGCTCCTGGGCAAAGACGTACTTGGCACTCGATGTGGACGCCTCGGTGCTGAGCGAGAGGGTGGCGGCGTAGTTGGTCATGTGCGTGGCCTTGCCGTCCTTGTCGCCCTCGGGTGACCAGACGATCTTTGCCCCGTCGTCCCCGGTCGAAAAGTTGGAGGTCACCTCAACCGAGCTGGCAGAGTCTCCGGCTGTTGCCCATACCCTGGCCGTCTTGGCGAGCTTTTTGTGCGCCACGGGTTCGTCCATGTCGGTAACGTTGAGCTCGCTCACCGTCGGGTTGTAAACGGCGGTGACGGTCTTGTCGGACTCAACCTGCGAAATCGTGAG
Organism: bacterium; assembly: GCA_963613305.1. Lineage (GTDB taxonomy): Bacteria > Actinomycetota > Coriobacteriia > Coriobacteriales > Coriobacteriaceae > Collinsella. The sequence continues at coordinate 11,642 of CAVDZW010000142.1, forward strand.
GACTGCATCGGTGCCGAGATCGTTGCCGTTCTCGTCCTGCCATTTTTCGAATACGTATCCCTTGCGATACGGGGCCGTGAGGGTTGCGTCCTTTCCGTCCTCGACATCGTGGACGTCGCTGTCTTTGCTGCCGTGGTGGCCTTCGGCCGCGGTATCGGCGTACTTTACCGTGACTTTGTGGGTCACGATTGGCTGCGTGTCGTCGATGACGTACTCAACGGTTCGCGTTTGAGAATAGATCTGGCCGCCGGTGACGTATTTGTTCGCGCGAATATTGATCTTGTAGGAAACTTGCTCGCCAGGATCTTTTGCGAGCAAAAGCCCGTTTGTGGGCCAGGCCTCATTCGTGCACTGGCTGTCCCAGCGGTACTCCTCCTCGTTGTATTTGTAGAGGCTGTAGCGAATGTCTGCGCCCTCGGTTGCGCAGGCGGCCGAGACCTTTAGGTTGCCGTTGTCGTCAAAAAGACCGGCGTCGTCGCTGGTTGAATAATCGCCCTCTTCGGGATCGACGGTCGGCGTATCGACCGTTTCGGCCTCCTTTTCGGTCACCGTTATCTGGACCCCGATCGTCTTTAGGTTGTCCGGAATGATCACGGATTTGCTCCCGAGGGGAAAATGCATGGTCATCTTGCCGCTCTCGGGCCTTACGACCTTGCCGTTCTGTATGAGCGAGTTGTAGTCATCCTGATCGGCTCGGCCCGTTCCGACGTTGACGGTAACGATGGTGCCGGCGTTTGTTCTGGCGCGCACCTTCGTGGGAATCAGGTTGAGAAAAACCGCTTCGGTCGTCTTGTCCGCCACCGTCATCGAGAGGCTGTATACCTTGGTTACGGTCGGGTTATCGCTGGTGTACGGTCCGCCCTCAAGGGCCAGCGTGCCCGAGGCGTCAACGCTCACGGAGGTCGTACCGACGGTCTTGTCTGCAATCTTGACCGTCACATCCTCCTTTTCGAGCTTGAGTGAAAACGCGAGGTCTGCGTCCAGATCCTGGGCGACCGATGCGGACACCAGGTAATCGGTGGTGAACCTGCCGTTACCCGAGGCAGGGATATAGCTCTGTCCGTATTTCATCTGCCACGTGACCGCGACCTCTTTGCTCAGGGTCTCGCCGCTTGCCGCCTTCCACGAGAGCGTGCCCTTTTTCGGCAGCGTCTTGAGCGGTGTCGGGGCGTCGACCGAGAGCGTCACCTCGCTTGTGCGCGTCACGTACTGGGCCTTGAGGTCCACATTGTTCTGCGGCATCTTGAACTTGAGTGTGGGGCTCTTGAGGCTGCTGTCGGGGACGTACTCCGAGAACGGATCGAGTCCCGATGTTCCGTCGGCGGTCCAGCATTTAAAGACCTTGCTGGAGTCGGAGCTTGCGCCGTTGACCGTCACCTGCGTGTTGGGGGTGTATCTGCCCACCACGTTGCCGTTCACCTTGACCTCGAACTCTTTGGAGGCGTGGCGCTGCCACATGTCGCCATCATGATCTGTGCCATAGCTCACGTAGTAGCCATCGATGTCGATAAAGAACGAGTCCTGGGTCTCGTTGTTGATGCTCTTGCCGATCATGCGGTCGCCGGTGACGCCGGTGCGCACGCCGATCTTAGATCCCTTCTTAACGCCTCCCGTGATGTAGGCCTTGGCGGTTGCGCCCGCGTTCTCGCGCAGCATGACGTCGTCTGCCATGGGTTTCTTTTTGCCGCGGTAATTGTCCTTGACGATGCAGAGACCGGTCATCTTGATGTCGTAGCTGTGCCATACAAAGATGCCGCCGCCCTCGTAGTTGCTCTCTTTGAGGTTGCAGGTGTTGCCGGTGATGGTGCATCCGTCGATGGCGTTATCGTCGTTGCAGTCATAGATGCCGCCGCCCTCGTAGGTGCAGGTGTTGCCGGTGATCGTGCAATTTCTGACGGTCGTGTTCTCCTGATCGAGCTCGATGCCGCCGGCGTCGTAGGATGACTCGTTGTCGGAGATGATTATGTTTTCGATCAGGCCGTCATTGGTGCCCGATTTCTGGTCGACATGGATTCCGCCGCCGCTCTGGTCGCGTTTGGACGTGGTTTTTCCTGACTCGAACGATTTGTTCTTCGAGATCGATGCGGAGGGCGTGCTGTCTGCAGAGGTGATCTTAAAGTACGTCGAATCAAAATAGACGCCGCCGCCGGCTCCTGCCACGTTCTCGGTAATCGACGCCTCGGTTTTCATGTTGATCGTCGTTTTTGTCTCGAGCGAGAACACGCCGCCGCCGTGCTCGGCAGCGTAGTTGTCGCAGATCGACGAGAAATTCTCCATGTTGATGGTCGCGTACTTGTCCCTCACGTATACGCCGGCGCCGTGCCTGCCGGACTTGTTGTGCTCGATGCGCGCGCCGTTCTTCATGTTGAGGGTGGAGCCCCACTCCATGGTCACGCCGCCGCCGTTGTCGGCAGACCCTTCGGGGTTGGTTCCGTTGCAGCCGCCCACCGTGACGCCCTGGAGGGTTACTTCAGCGCCACCGCCGACGAGGATGCCGCTGTGGCGGTCGGCGCTCTGGTTGGTGACGAGGCCGCCCGAATAGATCTCGTACGTTTTTTCGGCTCCGTTTTCGGTGGGGTCGTAGCCCTTGTACGAGATCATGTAGATGTAGCTCGACATAAGGGTGAGCTTGGAGTTGTTCTTAAGCGTGATGGTGTCGGAGTTGCCGGAGTTCTTGATCGTCTTGGCGTTCATGTCGATGGTGAGCCGCTTGCCATCGCCGATGGTTAGGTTGTTGACGGTCCAGTCCGTGTCCATGACGATGGTCGGATGGGTGTCGCTGCAGCCGGCCGCAACTGCCTCGTCGACGGTGGCGTAGTCCGTCTGGTTGCCGGACGCGTCAACCGAATGGGCAACGGGGTCTCCGTCGGCCAGGGCCGGGGCGGGCGCGGCGAGTAGCGCGGCCGCAAAGAGTGCCGCCGAGAGCACGAGGCTTTTCGAAAAGGTTCGAGCAAGAGCCGTTTTATCTTTGAACATCTATTGTCCCTGTTGTAGTCAATGCCGGTGCAAGCATGCGGTTTTGAGATAGTTATCGGTAATGTTACCTGGTTGAGCCATATGACTCCTGCCTAGATCGCGATGCGCTCTAAAAAAGTAACTTGCCGCCGCACGGCAAGGCGGAGACTGCCGCTCATTCCGTCGTCGTCGGTTCGATACGGAAACTTCTTTGGCAAGATGCGATGCCGAGCCGTCGCTCTGCGCAAAGGCACTAAACTATTGAGGCTTGTCTGCGCGTCCGGGGAGGGACCGTCTTGGCGCAAAAACACGATCTTCTCGATGACATCATCGACATCAGCAAGGGCCTGGGCTCGCTCAAGGACCCGCTTGCCGGCGTGGGCGATATGCTCGCGGGCACGGCTCCCGAGCGCGAGACCTGGAACCCCGCCGATTACAAGGAGCGCCCGCGCGTCAACACGATTCCATGCCTCAAGTGCCGCAATTCCAAGAGCGGCTGCACCGCATGCCTCGACGCCTGCCCCGTCGGCGCCATCGAGTTCGAGGACGACGAGATCGCTATTCTCGACACCTGCCGCAAATGCGGCCTCTGCGTTGCCGCTTGCCCCACCGAGGCGTTCATCTCGCCGAGCATCTCGCCTAAGCGCCTCTACGACCAGATCGCCCGCGCCGCCGCCTCGCACGAGACGGCCTATGTGGCCTGCACGCGCGCGCTCAAGCGCTGCCCGCGCGAGAACGAGGTTGTCGTGGCCTGCCTGGGCGATATTCCGCGCGAGGTCTGGTTCTCCATCCTCACCGACTTCCGTAACGTGAGCGCTTACCTGCCGCTCGGTATCTGCGACAGGTGCCGCAACACCACCGGCGAGGACATGCTCGGCGCCGCAATCGCCGACGCTGAGGAGTGGTCGGGCCATGCGCTCGGCCTTGAGGTTGAGCCCGCGGCGCTCACGTGCAAAAAGCGTCGCGAGTTCGAGCGCAAGGAGTTCGTGCAGGGCCTCGCCAAGTCGACCGGCCTTACTGTGACCAAGCTCAACCCGGCTACCGCCGCCGTGATGTCGGTGGCGCAGCGCCTGCAAAAGCACACCGAGCGCATCTCCAAGCTCGAAGACCAGCTCAACAAGGCGGTGGGTACCTCCACCGCGCAGCGCCGTCGCGTTCTCAAGGAGCGCCGCCAGCTCGTACTTTCGGCTCTGCAGGAGCACCCCAAGCGCGCCAAGCGCGTGGAGCTTGAGCGTCCGACCTGCGATAACGCCGCTTGCACGCTCTGCGGCGAGTGCGTCGAGGCCTGCCCGGTCCATGCTTGCGACCTCACGGGAGGCGGCGCGTTCTCCGTCGAGCCTACCTACTGCCTCGGTTGCGGTCTCTGCGCCGAGGTCTGCGATGCGCATGCCTTGCACATGGAGCGGGTCGATGCCGAGGAGCTCGTGGTTGTGGACCCCGACGCCGAGAAGAAGGCCGAGGCCCGTGCCGCCGCGCGCGAGAAGAGCGAGAAGATGAAGGCCGAGGCCAAGAAAAAGCTCGACTCGGCGCTCGACCGCGTGGAGAAGCTCGCCGAGTAGCGGCTCTGCGCGCCCGTGCGCCGGTCACGCGCATTGCAGAGTGGCTTCACGTCGTGCACTGGCGGTTGCCGCTGTCTGCCGCCGAGTGATGTGCGGCGTGCGGCGTGCGGCCCTGCACGTTCGCCTGCACGGCCACACACGCAGCCGCTTGTTCGCGCGTCGCTCGCCTCGTGGCGGCAGTCGCAACCGCCCCGGTTGGCAGCCTCGGTGCACGTGCCGTGCGGCTTCTCGCCCGGCCGCGCCCACGCGTTATACTTAAGCGCGTTAACTCGAATGCAAAGAAGGAGCACCCGTGTCCCTTTCCATCGGAATCGTCGGCCTGCCCAACGTGGGCAAGTCGACCCTCTTTACCGCCCTCACCAAAAAGACCGGCCTTGCCGCCAACTACCCGTTTGCCACGATCGACCCCAACGTCGGTATCGTCGACGTGCCCGATGAGCGTCTGCAGGCACTCGCCGACATCGTGAACCCGGGCCGTATCGTGCCGGCCACCGTCGAGTTCGTCGACATCGCCGGCCTGGTCAAGGGTGCTAACGAGGGCGAGGGCCTCGGCAACCAGTTCCTCGCGAACATTCGCGAGACCGACGCCATCTGCGAGGTCGTGCGCTACTTTAAGGATCCCAACGTCATGCGCGAGGTGGGCCGCACGGGCGAGTTTGTCGACCCGGCCGCCGACGCCGACACGATCATGACCGAGCTCATCCTGGCCGACCTCGGCACGCTCGAGAAGCAGCTGCCCAAGCTCGAGAAGGAGGCCAAG
>CAVDZW010000143.1:0-3099 GCA_963613305.1 bacterium
CGGCCGTGATGTGCGTGGAGGCCCTGCTGGGAGGCGGCGTCTCCTCGGCTATCGCCGAGTCGCTGAGCGCGGAAGCCGAATGGCAGCAGACGGTAAACGAGCTTGCCGCGGCCAACGGCTCGGATGCGAACGCATCGGGCGATGCGTCGCAGGCCAACGACGGCACCTCGGCCGCGGATTCGACGAGCGACGCTTCGGGAGCAGCGGGGGAGAGCTCCGCATCGGCCGAGGCGCAATCCGCGTCTTCGGATAGTTCCACGGACTCAACCGGTTCTTCTGCCTCGAACGCTTCGGGCGATGACTCGGGGAGTGCTGCGTTCGATGCGACTTCCGATGCGGTCGACGCCGCGCAGGCGGATGCCTCGAGCGCGGACAAGGCCGACGACGTGGCGCTCACCGCGCGCGACTGGACCTCCGCCACCGATGCCCTTGTGCTCAGCTCCGAGGGCTTGAGCTGGGATGATAGCCTCGCCTCGCTCGCGAAGAAAATCGCGTCTGCCGACGATGCCGCCAAGAAAAAGGACGCTGCGACCTATGGGGCCAGCGCCGAGGCACTCGAGAACGTCGAGCTGCCGAGCGCGCTTCCCGCGAGTCTGAACATCCGCGCTCGCCTGGATGCGTCCGCGGGGCACGGGCGCATGGGAGACGGCGAGGCCGCACACAACAAGCTCGTCGCGGGCGACACCTTTACCGTTGATCTGCCCGCCAAGATTTCTGCTGACCTCACGAGCTCAAAGCTCAGCGCCAACGGTCTCGATCGCGAGCTGGCTGTCTTTGCGCGCGACGCGGCGACGGGTAAGGCGAGCGCCGTCAAGGTCGGCTCCGCCAAGGTCTATGCGGGCAAGCTGGTCGTCACCGTGTGCGACCCCGTGAACACGCAGACCGGCGTGGCCGAGGCGCTCGGGTCGTCGCTCGACGCTGTGATCGACCTCGACGTGAACGTCGATGCGTGCCTAGTTGCCGATGAGGAGCACGACGAGACCTGGACGCTGCAGACCCTTGCGAGCGGAGAGGCGCGCGCGGCCGCGCTGACCATTCCCGCAAAGCGCGACCTCGCCCAGGCGCTCGGCCTGCTCACGGGCAAAGACGGCGATACCGCGGCAGCCCCCGCGGCCGAGACCTCCGGGGACGCGGACGATGAGACCGCACCCAAGAAGGGCGATGTCAAATATGTGGTGAACGGCGCCACCTCGGCCCAGGAGTTCACCACGCGTTGGGCCGATAACGGCAACTCCGCGCGCCCGAGCGCCTCGGAGCTGCAGGATCGCAACGAGTACCGTCTGTACTACTCGCTCGACGGGGGGGCGACCAAAAAGCCGCTCACGACCGACGGTGTCAATCTCACCGACGAGGCTAAGGCCGATCTGCATATCGATTCCCTTGCCGCGTACGGGACCCCGCTCATCACGATCGATGCCTCTTCCACGAACGCATACGTCGCTACTTCCGTCGACAAGCTTCCCTCGACGGTGACCACCAAGGAGCTCACCGATATCACGACCGACGAGGAGACGGGCGAGCCCATCTATAACTGGCAGACGACCGACACCCAAAGCGTGACCTATTACATCAAGCACGAATTTGCCGGCGAGGACGGCGTTGCCGTCAAGGACTCGGCCCTGGTCTATCCCGACGCTGAGGGCACTTGTCAATATCAGGTGCTTCGCGCAGAGAACGTCCCTGCGGGCGATCTTGAGAAGTACGCCAAGGATTTTGAGGTCGAGACGATCCAGCTGCTCGAGACCGTGACCTTTGCCTTCGATCTCAATATCGGCCACGACCTGTACGATGCGGACGGAAACGTTCGCAGTGCCGACGAGCTTGCGCGCGAGTTCGCTCCGTACCAGACCCTGCATACCTCAGGTGGCAACACGAGCGATGTGAAGCTCTCCAAGCTGCTTGACGACGGCTTTGCTCAGGCCGGCTGGAATGCGGACGGCAAGGGCACGCTCACCATGCGCCTGCCGCTCTACTATGCGGACGGCACCCCCAACGTGTACACCCTCGTGCAGAACAGCGAAGAGACCACGACCACCGATAGCGTTTGGGGCGAGCTCACGGACACCTATCAGGTGTGGTACGACAACTCGGCGACCACCTCGTACGGCTCCAAAACGGATGCGGCCTACAACGGCGGCACCGTCACCATCACCCATGCCGGCACCACCAAGTACTCCAGCACCAAGAAGTGGCTCGACACCGACGCGTCCGAGCGTCCCGCCACCACCTATACGCTGTGGCGCTATGCCGACGACGGCTCGTCCGACTGGAGCCGTGCGTCCCAGGTGAGCGTAGACGGCTCGTTTGTGGAGTTCACCGTCAGCGCCGAAGAGAACCGGGCCGCGGGAGCGGACGGGGTCGATCTGGGCGCCAAACTCAAAGAAGTGCTCAAAGACAGCGCTCTTCCCAAGTACGGCCCTCACGGCTATGCCTACATCTATGCGCTGCGCGAGGACGCGCCTGCGGGATACGAGCGCCTGTACGGCACTTCCGTGGTGACCGACACCTCGAGCGACGAGTACGGCGCGGTGGTGCGCGGCACCGATACCAAGCCCAATTACTACACGGTGGACGGCAGCGCCACCGCGAACGCTATCGCCGCGCAGAGCTCGCGTCCCGCGGGCGATCGCGGCGTGTACAACGGCGGTACGCTCATTAACCGCCGTACCGAGACGGTCGCGCCCACGGCCACCAAGACCTGGGTCTGCGGCAGCTACCAAGACCAGCTCAAGGATGTCAAGACCACATTCACCCTCATGCGCCTGCTTAAAAAGCACGCGACCCAGGACGCCTCGGGCAATTGGGTTCCCAACGGCGACACCTACGATTCGGGTGACGTCATCGGCTGGACCGATACCGGTGTGCAAAAGGAGCTCTCTGGCTGGAATGCCGAGAGTCTCTCTAGGGAGCTCACCTGCGGGGGCATGCCGGGCTACGACGCCGAGGGCAATGAATACGTGTACCGTTGGTTCGAGACCAACGTGGAGAGTGACACTGACGGCAAGGTGCGGATGCTGCCCGCCTCCGACGGAAGCGTCGACAGCTTCTGCGTCGTCTTTACCGACGAGAACGGCGCGGAGGACACCGTCTGGTTCAAGG
>CAVDZW010000143.1:3109-13705 GCA_963613305.1 bacterium
GAACACGGCAACCGATGCCAAGACCGGAGCCACGACCATCACCAACCGCTACGAGACCGAAACGACCGCGAGCATCGATAAGTACTGGGCAAAGCTCGACGAGGACGGCAAGGCCGTCACCGACGACGCCGGCAAGGTCGTCTACGAGCAAGCGGATGCGACCTGGGGCCGCCCCATCACCGTGCGCCTGGTGCGTACGGGCCCCGACGGCTCTACCGTTTATGGCGCCTTTACGCTCGACGGCAAGGTCGACGCCGTGCCCACCGCGTTCGCGATCGGCGGCGCGTATGCTCAGTACCAGGAGACGAGCCCCTGGCATATGGAGTTCACCGATCTTCCCAAATACGATGCGAACGGATCGCGTTACACCTACATGCTGTTTGAGGACGCGGGTGACTACTATTATTCGGACAGCTCGTATGATGCCCTGCGGAATGCCACTTCGGTCTATAACCGCCCGATAGCGGGCAGCGAGAGCACGCGCCTGAATGTCACCAAGAGCTGGTCTGATGGCGGTAACACGTCGTCGCGCGTGCCGGTGAAGGTGGGCGTCTATGCCAAACACGACATGGCGAGCAAGGACGGCAAAGTGAGCTACCGCGCCGGCGATCTGATCACGACGGCGACTCTTTCGGCCTCCAACGGATGGTATGCGGAGCTCTATGTCGGCATCGGCGGGCTCGACGCGAGCGCCGGCTCCAAGGACCTCTATATTCGCGAGCTGAGCAACGACCGGACGGGCGTCGAGTCCGCTACGGTCATCACGCGCGACGAGGCGTTGCAGGACACTGCCACCTATGGCGACGCGCTTCGTAACTGGGCAGAGACGAACAGCGGTAACGAGTTCAACGAGCGCATGTTCACGAACGCGGACAACGCTTCGAACGGTTTTTGCTACGAGGTCACCTACGGCTACAACACGGTGCTGAACGCTTTTGAGGTCAACAACCGAAGGCTTGGCCAGGTCTCGCTCAAGATCGATAAGACATGGGAAGACGCCGGTCACGAAGAAGATTCACGTCCCGTGTCGTACTTTACCGTCAGCCCTGCTTCTGCGAGCGATGTCTCGTTCGGAATCGACGAGGACGGCAGCATCTATGCGCAGGTAAAGGGTGGCAACAAGTTCTCGCTCCACACCTACGACTCGAACGGCGCGCTCGTGCCGCTCACGACAGATGCGGCCACGGTTTCGGACGGTGGCTCGGAGCTGCGCATAAAGATCGAGGGTTCGGGCGACAGCGAGAGCTACCAGGTGGTGTCGCTACCCAAATACAACCGGCATGGCGGCATCATCGATTACACGGTTAACGAGGAGATGTCCAACCCGGGGGACTACTCAAAATCTGGAGCGGCCACGAGCGAGGACTTCGACTCGGCTTGGCATTTTGACGACGCGCTTGGCTACACCTTCACCAACGGGCGCTCAGGCTCCAAAGACGTGACTTTCTGCACGCGCTGGTACGACGACTATGTAAAAACCGAACTCAACCAGCGCCCCGACATCTTCCTCACGGTGTACAAGACCGTGTACGACTACAACGCGGACGGCAGCCTCAAGACAGATGATGACGGCAACCCGGTGGTGCTTCGCTACGACGTGGTGACCGGCTACGAGAACTACCGCTGGCGCGCGGACTCCTCTCAGACCGCGGCGGGCGTCACCAACGAGCAAGCGACGATCAAGGGCCTCGCCAAGTACGACGAGCACGGCAAAGAGGTCTTCTACTATGCCGTGGCGAGCCTCAGCATGAGTGCATCGGTTCTCAAGAGCCTTGGCTACGTGGACCCGTGGGTCACCACCGCGCTCAACGCCGATGGCGATGTATACGAGCGCGGAAACGAGATCTGGGATACGCATAACGTGAGCGACCCCGAGCGCACGCATGTGGCCGATTCCTGTGAGGTGGGATCGAACACCGCGGTCCGCGAGGACGGCACGTTCAACTTTGCCATCAGCTCAAAGGTGGCCGTGGACGGCCTTAAGCTGTGGAAGAACCTGCCTTCCAACTTTGCGGCCTCTGACCTGCCGCATATCTCCTTCTATGCGCAGCGGCGCCTGGCGGGAAGCGATACAGCCTGGTCGACTCCGACGTTCGTTAAGGACTCGAGTGAGCTGGGCTATGGCGTGAGCTCGAGCGATCTTGTGGACGGGCAGGGGAGCGAAGTCGCCGACGGCAAGACCGTCGTGGCCTATGCTCACGACCTGAAGTTCGTCTCTGCCAACCGCTATAAGTTCGTGCTTTCGTACTACGGCGAGAACGGCGTCGCGTCGGATGGGACTGCCACCGGCGAGGCCGGTGCGCTCGAGCTTCCCAAGTACGACAAGAACGGCCGCCGCTACGAGTATCGCGTGATCGAGGTCGTCGACGGCCTGATCGGCAAGGACGGCGGCTACACGGTCGAAGAGCTCAACAAGATGGATGCGTCGGAGGTGGGCGACCCCGGTAAGGTCTACGTGGCGACCATGGAATCGGGTGCCTATGCCTTCTCGAACGCGTACGCGCCCGAGACCGGTAAGCTCACGGTCAAGAAGAGCTACACCAAGGTGGCGGCAGACGACAAGCTGCCCGACACCACCTTTGCGCTCTACCGCTACTACGTGAAGAACGATGGAACCAAGAGCGCCGCCGCGCGCGTGGCGCAAAAGACCCTCAAGGCCTCCGATCTGGTGGACGGCGAGGGGCAGGTCACCTTTGAGGACGTCGAAAAATACGCTCCCAACGGCGACTATTGGGTCTACTACGTGGTCGAGACGGGCATCGATGGCTACGAGACCACGGTGGCGCTCGGCGACGTCACGGCAGACGGCGATGCCTATGAGGAGGCGGCCGCCGACGACATGGTCGCGGGCGGCAAGCGTTCGGCCGATCTGGTGAGCGCGGGCGAAACCGCAGGCGAGGACGGCGCGACGATCTATACCGCGCCCGCCTCGACGCCGGTTGCCGACGACGACGTGCCCGACGTGTCCTTTAAGAACTCCTATGTGCCCCAAAGCATCTCGATGTCGGGCGCCAAGATTTGGCTCGACCAGGAGAACGTGGCCGGTACGCGTCCGGAGAGCGTGGAGATCGCGCTCAAGCGCTCCTATGCCGACGGCACCGCGGACGCATCGCTTGCCGATGGCGCGGTTGAGCTGCAGACCAAGGACGCGACTGCCGAGAACTACCTGCAATGGACCACGTCAGATACCGGCAATTGGGCCTACGCCATCTCCAATCTCGAGATGTGGGCTCCCAACGGCAAAAAGTGGACCTATACGGTCTCCGAAAAAGAGAGCGTCCTTGAGGGCACTGATTACTACGTCGTGAAGAACGGTGGCAAGGCGACGGCGGCAAACGGGGCAAAGTTCCCCGATATCTCCAACGGCCTCACGGTCTCGGTCACGCCCAAAAAGGTATGGAAGGGCGATGACGACTCGCGTTGGGCGCAGCGTCCGACCTTCTATTACCAGCTGCAGGCGCGCTTTGCCGGAACATCCGGCACCTGGGTCGAGGCCGGAAGTCTCTTGAGTAAAGATTCCAGCAAGACCTGGACGTCGACGACGCTCGATGTGGGCGACGGCAAGGTTCTCGCTGGCTACGTGTTGCCGAGCGGCGGCTCGACGGTCGGCTCCTTTGAGCCCAACGAGCGCGGCAGGGACTGGACGGGCGAGAGCTGGAACTATCTGCCCAGCACGATCGTGCGTGCCGGCAACTCCTATAACGTTGAGTACCGCGTGGTGGAGAAGTATCTCGTCTACGACAAGGACAGTGCGGCCCCTACCGTGGTTGAGCTCGCCGATCCCGACGCAAACGGGAGCTATGACGGCGCGAGCTACTACCCGTACCAGCCGAGTTTGAGCACGACCGTTGGCACGGATGGCAACAAGACCGTTTACACCTCGACCATGACGAACACGCTCACGGCGGCGAGTATCACGCTCACCAAGCAGTGGGACGATCAAGATAACGTTTGGCATACGCGCCCTGGTACCTCAGAAACAAGCAGCACGTGGGCGGTGAGCTATGCCCTGCAGCGCAGTACCGACGGCGGGGCCAGCTGGAGTTGGGTTACCACCTACGGCGGCGGCAGCGTGACGGATGCTACGGCACTCAACGAGGACGGAACCTTCAATGCCAAACTCCGTACGGTGGTGCTGACGGGCGTGGGCGAGAGCGCGAGCGTTTCGCTCGGAAACCTGCCCGCGTGCGACACCTCCGGCACGCCTTATGTGTATCGTGCGGTGGAGCGCGTGACGGGTTCCTACGGCGCTACGGGTATCGAGATTGCGGACGCCGCCAAGACGGTCGCAGGCGGTACGGTGCGCCTGGTTGCCGTTACCGCGACCTCGGCCACGCAGGGCGCGACGCCCGGTGCGCTGTTCATGAACTCGCTCAATACCGTCAAGGTGAGCGGAACCAAGGTCTGGGACGACGCTGAATCGGGTCTTATGCCCGCATTTGCTGATGCCGCGACGGCGGTCAAACTCGTTCTCGAGCGCTCGACCGACGGCGCGAGCTGGAGCGGTGCCACCAGGGCGGACGGCACGACGCCGGGTGTCGCCTGGAGTAAGGTCGACGACACGCACTGGTCGTTTACCTATAGCGACCTGCCCAAGTACGACCAGGCGGGCCTGGCCTATCGCTATCGCGTGCGCGAGACGAGCGCGGGCGCGCGCGGCTTTATCGCGACTTACGGCGATGATGCTGCAGTCGATGCGACCACGGGCGACGTTACGGTGGCGACCATCACCAATACCGCCACCAAATTCACGCTGAACAAGATCGGCGACAACACGACCGGCTCCGCGAGCGAGGAGCTGAACGGCGTGACGCTCAAGATCCGCGCAAACAACAAGACCTATGGCATCTGGACGCGCGACGAGAGCGGTAGCGTTTCTACCTATGTGAACCAGACGGGTGTTGCCGAGAGCGAGAACGCCGAGAGCGACCTTGGTGCATTCACCCAGATGACGGGCGCCGCCGCGGGTTACCTCGTGGGCATTCCTGCGGGCAGCTACAAGATTCACGAGTCGCAGGTGCCGGCGGGTCACGTGCGTGCGAGCGATATCGCGCTCACCGTCAAGACGGATGGCACGGTGAGCGCCGCAGGCAAGGCCCTTGCCGGGGGCGTGCCGTGCGCGATCGTTACCGACAAGGTGTTCCGCGGCCATGCCGAGCTTACGAAGTACTTTGTGCATTCCGGCTCCAGGAACTACCTCGACGGTATGACGTTCGAACTGTACAAGTGCGACGATGCAACGGGAACCAATCCGGTACTCGTTGCTGACGGTATCGAAACGCTGACGCGCACCGATGCGGTGAAACGCAAGTACGGTTGGACCACGGGCCTTGCCGATTGCAAGCTTACCTACAAGACCGATGCGGCCACGGGCATCTCGGTGCTGGGCAAGTACTTCGTGGATTCCACGGACGGTTTGCCGTTCGGCTATTACTTCTTTAAAGAGACGGGAACCTCGCCCTATGTAGTTGAGTCGGACGCCACTTACGTCTTCAAGATTCAGGGCACCGACGGCACGGGTCAGACGGCACAAGGCTCCTACGACTACGTTGAGTTCGAGAACACCGAGTTCAATGCAGCGGTGCAGCTTTCCAAGGTCGATTCCGAGACGGGTAATGGCGTCAACGGAGCCGCCTTTACGCTCGAGTACTGGGCCGAGGGTGTGGATACGGCGGGTAAGGCGAGCCTGACCTGCGTGGTCGAGTCGGGCAATCGTTATTCGTTCACGGCCAAGATGACGAAAATCGAGAGCAAGTCTGCGAATGATTCCGACGGTCAGCTCAACCTGAACGGGCTCAAGAAGGGCAGCTATCGTCTGACCGAGACGGCCAACACGGGCTACGACGTGGACACTGGCGACGCCGCCACGGTCGCAACCTGGACGATAGAGGACAATGACCAGGGACGCAGCATCGACCTTTGTTCCGGGCGCGTCACGTGGACCAACGCCGCTGTTGCGAGCGGCAGCCTGACGAACACGCCGCTGCACGGTTCGGTCTCGCTCAAGAAGGTCTCGAGCGCAAGCCCCGGTGATGCTCTCGACGGCGCGGTCTTTGAACTGCAGAAAAAGAATGGCAACGACTGGAGCGGGGTTGCCGGTGCGGACAAGCTGAAGACCGGCGTCACCTATAGGGCGGCAGTCGCTTCGAATGGCTCCATCACGGGGGTCGTCGAGGATGCCGACACTGCGATCTCGGGTACCGTTCTGGTGTCCAACCTGCCGTGGGGCACGTATCGGTTCGTTGAGGTCACGCCGCGCTCAGGCTACGTGATCGGCGGTGACGGAACGCTCGAGACCGACGGCGCCACCATCAATGCGCAAAATGTCGCCGCTACGCAGACGACCCCTCTTGCCTACAACGTCACGAATACCCCGAGCGACCTGGCGCTTTTCAAGACCAATGCGTCGGGCAAGACCGCGCTTGCGGGGGCTACGTTTACCGTTGAGGGTGAATTTGCGGACGGTTCTACGACCAAGACACTGACGGCGGATACGGATGCCGGCAAGGCGCTCCCCAAGGGCGATGGCGACGGGCTGCTCGGCCAGATGATCATGGGCAACACCTATACCATCACCGAGACCGTGGCGCCTGCGGGCTATACGGTGGATTCCGACACCGCTTCGATCAAAGTTAAGCTCGAGGCGACCGGTGCATGGTCCGTGGTGGGCTCGACGCCCGAGGGCTGGTCGCTTTCCACTAAAGACGGCACGACCAAGATCTATAAGCGCGACGAGCTGAGCTTTGTGGCGATCCTCAAGCGCTCTGCTTCCAACACTCCGCTCCTGGGATCCACGTTTACCGTGAGCGGCAAGATCGCGGACGGCGCGACTGCCACGCAGGGCTCGATCACCGTGACGCCCGAGGGCGATAGCGCACTCGCAAGCCTCGAGGGCAAGCTCGTGGCGGGCGAGACCTACACCGTAAGCGAGACGAAGTGCCCACTGGGATACGCCAACCTGTCCGATGTGCAGATCAAGGCCCTGGCCGATGGCAAGATCGAGTTTGTGAGCGAGAGCCATGACGGTTGGAGCATCGACGAGGAGGGCCATGCCCTGGTGGCCACGGATGCGGCCGTGAGCTTTACGCTCAAGAAGACGGATGTGGCCGGCTCCGCGCTCGTGAACGCGACCTTCAGCGTGGAGGGCACGTTCATCGACGACGCCAGTGAGCGCGCCGCGTCGGATAAGAGCCGCGATTTCACTGTGCTGGCAAGCGCGTCCGACAAGGGCACGGCGCTGGTAGAGGGCATCCTTGCCGAGGGCACGGCCTATGTCGACGCCACCGGTGAGCACACCGCCACCGGCAACTACATCGTGAGCGAGAAGACCGCACCTTATGGCTACGTAAAGAGCACCGAGCGCTTTGCCATCCACGTGGCTTCGGATGGCACGGTAACGGCCGCCTCCGTTGAGGGTGTCGAGAACGGCAAGAGCTACGCGCTCAATGCCAAGACCCTCACGCTCAAGGACGCAGCGATCGCGCTTGGCTTTACCAAGGCGAATGCGCAGGGTGAGAAGCTCAAGGGCGCGAAGTTTGATATCACCGGGCGCTTTGCCAACGCCGCAGGCGAGCTGAAGGACGAGGAGACGCTCTATAACCAGAGCTGCTCCGATCTTGCGAACCTCAAGTTTGCGCAGGGCCAGAGCTATACCCTCAAGGAAGTCGCGGCTCCTGCGGGCTACAAGATCATCGCCGGCGAGGCGACGTTCACCGTAGGCGAGGACGGCACCATCACCAAGGTGGAGGGTGCCGCAAAAGACTCGTATACGGTTGACGACGACGGACGTGCGCTCAAGATCGTCGACGAGCCCATTACGCTCACCGTGACCAAGAAGAACGAAGACGGCACGGCCCTTGCCAAGGCGACTTTTAAGCTCGTGCCGTCAGAGGGGACCTTTGCCGACGGTGTCACGACCGAGCTCACGATTGAGACCGACGAGAACGGTACGGCTCAGGTACCCGAGCCTCAGCTCATTGGCGGGGCGAGCTATGTCCTCAGCGAGGTCAAGGCTCCCGCGGGCTACCAGCAGATAACGGGTTCGTACGCGTTCTCGGTGGGCACGGACGGTCGTGTGAGCCACTCTTCCGATACCAGCGCTAACGGTACCGTCAAGATCGGCGAGAGCGGCATGCAGATCGATGTGACCGATAAGGTCGTGTCGTTCGACCTTATTAAGTACAGCAGTGAGGGTTTTGACGAGGACGGTGCCGAGAGCACACCTCTTGCCGGCGCGACCTTTAGCGTGACGCCTGCGGACGGCTGCGCGTTCGCCGACGATAGCATCAAGCCCATCTCGTTTACCACGGGCGAGGGCGGCCATGGCGGCAGCGCAGAGCTTACGGGCAAGCTCGTGGTCGGCGCTCGCTATCTCATTCAAGAGATCGAGGCACCCGCCGGATACAAACTCGTGGCGGAGCCGCTCGAGGTCGTCGTGCGCGAGGACGGCTCGCTTGCTGCCGCGGGTGAGGTCCCGAGCGCGTACCAGATGCGAGCCGACGGCACGCTCGAGGTCTTTGCGGGCGATGTAGCCAACGACCCCACGCGCCTTATGGTGCGCAAGGTTTCGTCCGAGAATGCGCTGCTCGGTCTTGCGGGCGCCACGTTTGCGCTCGAGCCGGTCGATGACGGCACGTTTGCCGACGGTTCCTCCGAGGCCAAGACGGTGACCACGAGCGGCACGCAGGGCACGAACGACGATGCCGAGGGCGGCCTGCCCGCCGGCTGGGCCGAATTCGACCGCGCGCTCTTGCGTGCCGACGGCAAGACGGTCTATGAGCTCACCGAGACCGTGGCTCCCTGGGGCTACGTGCTTTCGAGCTACAAGCTGCGCTTTACCTTGGCCACGGACGGCACCGTGACGCCGCTCGATGCGGACGAGGCCGCAGATGCGGGCTACACGGTGACGGACGAGGGGCTCTTTACCGTGACCGCAGCAGATGCGCCGACGAACATCACCGTCAAGAAGTCGTCTCAGAAGGGTGCGGCCCTTGCGGGTGCGACCTTTGAGCTCATGTGCGCCGAGGGCGAGAACGAGGATGGCGAGGTCAACCACTTTGCCGATGGCTCGAGCGCGGACGTCAAATCGCTGACGACCGGAGCCGACGGCGAACTTGCCATCGCGGGCGAGCTCGTTGCGGGCAATACCTACACGCTCACCGAGACGGCGCCTCCCGACGGCTATGGGCTTATCACGGTCGACGGCACCACCGAGAACGCTGGCCTCACCTTTACGGTCAAGGCCGACGGCACGGTCGAGAAGGTCTCGGGCCCGGATGCCTATGCGATCGAGGACGGCGGTACGGCCATCGACGTGACCGACACCGTTATCGAGCTGCGCCTGCAGAAGGTTGCGAGCGACGATGCGGACGATTCCGCCATGGCAGGAGCCGTCTTTAGCGTTAAGCCCGAGGGCAAGGCGTCGACCTTTGCGAACGGCGCCACGGATGCGATCGAGCTCACGACCGGCAAGCGCGGTCTTACCGAATCGCTCGCGGGCAAACTTGTGGCGGGCTGCAAGTACCGCGTGAGCGAGGTACGCGCGCCGGCGGGCTACAAGCTGCTCGAGGAGGAGCTCGTTATCGCGGTGGCGCAGGATGGCACCGTCAGCGTCGTGAAGGATGAAGCGGCGAATGCCGAGAGCGTGTCGGCATGGACGCTCGCCAGTGAGGACGGCGTCTACACGCTGAGCGCGATCGACGACCCCGTGCACGTGGGGCTTTCCAAGGTCGATGAGAGCGACGCCTCGCATCTGCTCGCGGGCGCCACGTTCTCGCTGGAAGGCGCATTTGCTGCAGGCGACGGTTCAACCAAGAACGAGGTGCGCGAGGTCGAGACGGCAGCAGACGGTACGCTCAAGGTCGCTGGCGATGCGGCAGATGACCTCTGCGGCCTGGTGGTGGGGGAGGCCTACACCCTCATCGAGAGCAAGGCGCCCGAGGGCTATGAACTCGACGCCACGCCCTTCGTCTTTACCGTGAGCGCGGACGGTTCCGTCGCGGTTGCCGAGGGCCATGAGAAGCCTGAGAATGTCTCGCTTGCCGAGGACAAGGACGGCAAGCCCCGGATCGTCGTGAGCGATAAGGTCGAGCTGCCCTCTGCCTCTGAGTCGGGCGATTCGCGCAAGGCCACGGCGCAGGGCCTGGTGGCCACAGGCGACTCTCAGCTGCTTGCGGTGAGCGTGTGCGCTGCGCTCGGCTTGCTGGCCATGGCCGAGGGCCTGCGGAGGCTGCGCACGAGGTCGTAGCCCTCGCCTCACAGCTCGCATGGACACCGGCGCATGAAACAAGGAGAACCCGGCTCGGATACGATTCCGAGCCGGGTTCTCTGCGTTAAGGAGTGCGATCCCGTTTAAAGGCTTTTGACGTTCATGGCGCGCATGGCGTTGAGGATGGCGATGATGGCCACGCCCACGTCGCCAAAGACGGCAAGCCACATATTGGCGATGCCGAGGGCCGCAAGCACCAGGATGATGAGCTTGATGCCAAGAGCGAACACGATGTTTTGCCAGACGATACCCATGGTCTTGCGCGCGATCCGCATGGCGCGGGCGATGTTGGAGGGTTTGTCGTCCATGAGCACGATGTCGGCGGCCTC
>CAVDZW010000144.1:0-2093 GCA_963613305.1 bacterium
TGCCCATCCCGAGTTATACCTGCGCCGACTGCGGCGAGAAGGTCATGAACGACGCCACGCTCGATGCCGTCATCAAGCTCTTCCACGAGAAGGGCTCCGATGCCTGGTTCACCGATGAGCCGGCGAGCTATCTTGGCGATGCCTGCACCTGCACCAAGTGCGGTGGCCACAACCTCAAGCCCGACCGCGACATCCTCGACGTCTGGTGGGATTCGGGCGTCTCTTGGAAGGCCGTCTGCGAGTTCCGTCCTGAGCTTCAGTACCCGGCCGACGTCTACCTCGAGGGCTCCGACCAGCACCGCGGCTGGTTCCAGAGCTCGCTGCTCACCTCCGTGGGCGCCAACGACATCGCTCCCTACAAGGCCGTCGTGAGCCAGGGCTTCACCCTCGATGGCGAGGGCCGCAAGATGTCCAAGTCGCTCGGCAACGTCATCGACCCCAACAAGGTCTGCGACGAGATGGGCGCCGACATCATCCGCCTCTGGACCTCTTCGGTCGACACGAGCTCCGATGTCGCCATCGATCACGAGATCCTTGCGCGCACGTCCGACGCCTACCGTCGCTTCCGCAACACGCTGCGCTTCCTGCTCTCCGAGCTTGAGGGTCAGTTCGAGCCCGAGACCGATGCGGTCGCCTTTGACGAGCTGCTCCCGCTCGACAAACTCATGGTCGCGCGCCTCACGCAGGTGCAGGCTGAGGTCGACGAGGCCTATGCCGGCTACGAGTTCAATCGCGCCTACCGTGCGCTCTACGACTTCGTGGTGACCGAGCTCTCCAACGTTTACCTCGATGCCCTCAAGGATCGTCTGTACTGCGAGAAGCCGGCTTCGCTCGAGCGCCGGAGCGCCCAGACCGTCGTTGCCGAGCTCTTCAGCATGCTGCTGCGCGACCTTCAGCCGATTCTTGCCTACACCTGCGACGAGGCCATGGCCTATGCGCCGGCGGGCATCGTCGACAACCAGAAGTACGCAGCGCTCCTCGACTGGTACAAGAGCCCGATTTCGCTTGAGACCGCCGATGAGTTCGCCGGTGTGCTCGAGGCCTCGCTCGAGCTGCGCTCGGCCGTGACCAAGGCTCTCGAGGACGCGCGCTCAGCTGGTACCTTCACCAAGAGCCAGCAGGTGCGCGTGCACGCGACCGTTCCCACCGAGATGTATGCGCTTCTCACGGGCGACAAGGCCGTCGACCTTGCCGAGTTCTACATCGTCTCCGACGTTGAGCTCGAGGAGGGCGCGGAACTCGCGGTCGAGATTTCTGCGGCCGAGGGCGAGTGCTGCGACCGTTGCTGGAACTACCGCACGTCGGTGGGCGCTTACGGCGAGCACGCTCATGTCTGCAAGCGCTGTGCCGAGGCCCTGAGCTAGAGCTCGTATAGGCTTTAGGCCTGCGATTGCCTGCGCTGTTGTCTGCCCGCCCGCATCTGCTCCGTTACGAGGAGCCGCTATTCCGCGTTCCTCGTTCGGCTGCGATGCGGGCGGGTTTTGCTGTTGATGCGCCGTGCGCGAGAATATGCCTTGCCGTCTCTGCTAACGTATCGATACCGTTCGACCTAAGGAGGCCCTGTGCCGGAAAATAGTGCTGACGCACCTGTCGATATGAAGCCGTCCCTGGCATGGCGCCTGTGCGCCTCCGGGTTTGTCTTGTTTGCGGTTCTCGTGCTCGATCAGCTCACCAAGGCCATGGTGCGCTCGATGCGTCCCGCCCTGAACGTGACGGCCATTCCCGGCCTGATCGATTTTCGCTACGTGCAAAATACCGGCGCCGCTTTCAGCTTCGGCGAGGGGCATGGGCTCGTGTTTGTGGCGCTTGCCGTCGCTGTAGCGATTGCCGTCGCCATCTACATCGTGCGTACGCCCGAAATCTCAAAGGTTGAGTGCGTGGGCCTTGCCGCCGTGTGCGCGGGAGGTATCGGAAACGCGATCGACCGTGTGGTGTTCGGGTACGTGTGCGACTTCATCGCAGCGACTTTTATCGACTTTCCGGTGTTCAACGTAGCCGATATCGCCATCACGTGCGGCGTTGTCGTCTCGGTAATCGCATTCGTTTTCTTGGCTCCCGGGGCGCAGGTCGACGCGACGGCCGAACTCAACCGA
>CAVDZW010000144.1:2103-11749 GCA_963613305.1 bacterium
CGCAAGAAGCGCACGCGCAATTCGGGGGATCGTCGATGAGCGAGGTTACCTTTATCGTGAGTCAGGAGGACGCGGCAAAGCGCCTTGACGCCTATCTCGGTTCCTGCCCGGAGTGCCCTTCTCGTTCGGCCTGCGCGCATCTTGTCGATGATGGGGCAGTGCAGGTGGACGGCGAGGTCTGCAACTCCAAAAAGCGCCAGGTCGCGGCGGGGGAGCGCATCGTGGTCTCGTTGCCCGAGGTGCGCGAGCCCGGTGACATCGTGGGCGAGGCGATCCCGCTCGACATACGTTTTGAGGACGACCATCTGATCGTTCTCTCGAAGCAGCGTGGTCTTGTGTGCCATCCTGCCCACGGGCACGATTCGGGCACGCTTGCCAATGCTCTCGTTTACCATTGCGGCCTCGACCATCTTGGCACCGTCCAAGGCGAGGATCGCCCCGGCATCGTTCATCGGCTCGACCGCGACACCTCGGGGCTTATGCTTGCCGCCAAGGACGATGACACCCAGCGCGAGCTCCAGAACCTCATTCGTACGCGCACGCTCGACCGTCGCTACATCACGCTCGTGCATGGCGAGGTCACGATGGATGAAGGCACGATCAGCACCGGTATCGCGCGCTCGACCCGCGACCGCGTGAAGATGGCGGTCTCCGACGACCCCATGGCGCGGCAAGCAATTACCACGTTCAGGGTGCTCGAGCGCTTTGAGCCGGCGCGTGGCGACGATGGGTTTACCCTCCTCGAATGCCACCTGTTTACCGGGCGCACGCATCAGATCCGCGTCCATATGCGCCATATCAACCATCCATGCGTGGGCGACCCGCTCTACGGAAAAGGCAGCGATCGTCAAAACCTCGGGCTCGAGCGTCAATTTCTGCATTCGTGGAGCGTAGCCTTCGATCATCCCATGACGGGGGAGCGTATCGCTCTCACCGATGAGTTGCCGTGGGACCTCGCGGCCGTTCTCGAGGAGATTGAGGAACGTTCGGTTGGCAAGACCGAGGTTGGTCGGGATATCGTTCCGCGTCTTCTCGGCTACTAGAGTTTGAGGAGTTTGGCGCAGGCCTGCTGCGATTGCGGGCCCGCTGTTCGGGTTTGTCGTAGAATTCAGGGGTTACTTCTTGAATTTACGGGGGCTCATTCGTGACACCGATCGTCGCTTTCAATCTCATCATCGGCAACCTGTTCATGATCTGCTTCATCTATCAGGCTGTTTATTTCGTGCTCGGGCTCGTCAAGCATCCGTCGCGTCCTAAGGCGGCTGCGACGCAGCATAGGTACGCCTTCTTTATCGCTGCGCACAACGAGGAGCCCGTCATCGCCAACCTCGTCAAATCCATCAAGGACCAGGACTATCCGTCGGAACTGATCGATATCTTCGTCGTTGCCGATGCCTGCACCGACGACACGGCGCGGGTCGCGCGCGAAGCGGGCGCGATCGTCTACGAGCGAAACGACCTCGCGCGCAAGGGCAAGAGTTGGGTCATGGACTACGGTTTCGACCGGATCTTGCGCGAGTATCCCGGCAAGCACGAGGCGTTCTTTATTTTCGACGCCGATAACCTGCTCTCGCGTGAGTACGTCTCGATCATGAACGACGTTTTCGATCAGGGCTATATGGCGCTGACGAGTTACCGCAACTCCAAGAACTTCGGCAGTTCGTGGATTTCCTCGGGCTATGCGACCGGATTTTTGAGCGAGGCTCGCTTTATGAACGGCCCGCGTATGATGCTCGGCGCATCGTGCGCCGTTTCGGGCTCTGGCTATCTCATCTCGTCCAAGATCGTCGAAGCCATGCACGGTTGGCAGTTCCATACCCTTACCGAGGATATCCAGTTCTCCTCGTTCTGCGCCATCCACGGGGTTCGTATCGGCTACGCCCCGGCGGAGTTCTTTGACGAACAACCGGTCAAACTCAAGCCCTCCATCAAGCAGCGTATGCGCTGGACCAAGGGCTTTTACCAGATTCTTTTCACATACGGCGGGCAGTTCCTCAAGTCGATCTTCCGCTACCGTCGCTTTCCTGCTTACGACCTGTTCATGACGGTCGCACCTGGCAACCTGCTCACGCTTGTGACCGTCTTGGTGAACGCAACGTTTCTGATCGTCGGCGGTCTTTCGCACGGGTTCTTGGCAACCGACGCCGAGCTCAACGCGTGTTTTGGATCGATCCTCGTGACGCTTGCGTACTTTTACGTGGCGTACTTTGTTCGCGGACTTGCCACGACCGTCACCGAGTTCAAGCGCATCCATTGCCCGCAACGCTGGCGTCTGATCACGAACGTGTTTACCTTCCCGCTCTTCATGTTCACCTATATTCCGCTCACCCTTGCGGCGCTCTTCCTCAAGGTTGACTGGGTGCCCACCCCTCACGATGTGTCGGTCACGCTCGAAGAGGTCGTCGAGGGCGTTCGTTAGGATGTGTTTCTATGTTGTCGTTTGTCCTTAAGCTCATCGTCTGCGCATTGCTTGCGATGGCGGTGGTTTTCGATGCTCGAGTACGTACGTTACCAAATGAACTTGCGATCGCACTCGCTTTAATGAGTGTCGTATTTGTTTTTGCTGAGGCCGGAACGAAGGCATGTGTGATTGCTGTCCTGCGCGCATTTGCGTTTTGCGCGGTCCTCTTTGCCTTCGAGGCGGCGTCAAGGCAAAAGCGAGATGCCGTGGGGATTGGAATCGGAGATCTTAAAGCGATGTTCTCGCTGCTCACACTCGATTTCTATGCTGGCTTTTTTGGGTTTGCCGCAGGACTTTTGCTGCTTGCCGTCACATGCGTTATCAAGGACCGCGATTCGTTGCCTGCGCTGCCTTTCATCGTCCCGTGCTTTCTTGTTCTTTGGCTGGTTTTCGGTCTTTGACGCCGAGCGTCCTCCGTGCGAGAATATGCGAACACATGTTTGAAAGGTCTTGCCATGGATCAAGCTATCGACTCTGAGCGGGCGGATATCAAAGCGCGTATGGGTGCCATTCCATCTGCGCTTTCCGACTCGCTTGTCAAGCGCATAGAGGAAGACCGGGCGGAGGGTCGACTCAGTCCCTATCGTTGCGACAATGCTTTGGCTGTTAGGCGCTTTACTCGCTCGTCCGATGCCGCGAGTGTTTGGCGCCCTGCGTTCGTGCGCGATGCCGAAAAGATTCTCCATACGCCGGCATATAGCCGCTATGCAGGAAAAACGCAGGTATTTAGCTTTCGTTCGAATGATGACCTTTCGCGGCGCGGACTGCATGTTCAGCTCGTTTCGCGCATCGCCCGCGATATCGGTTTTGCGCTCGGGCTCAATTGCGATCTTATCGAGGCGATTGCCCTCGGTCACGATCTGGGACATACGCCCTTCGGCCATGCTGGCGAGCGTTACCTCAACGAGGTCTTTTCTGAGCACACGGGACGGCACTTTTTCCATAACGTCCATTCTGTTCGCGTTCTCGATACGCTCTACGGTCGCAATGTAACGCTGCAAACGCTCGACGGCATCCTCACTCATAACGGCGAATATGAGCAACGCGTGTTTCAGCTTTCGGGGCTCAAGGGCTTCGATGAGCTTGACCGGGCGCTCGAGGCCTGCTATTCATCGGGCGACGTTGCTGTCGGTCGCCTTCGGCCTATGACGCTTGAGGGCTGTGTGGTTCGCATCTCTGACATCATCGCCTACGTGGGGCGCGACCGTCAGGACGCGATCGAGGCCGGACTGCTCAAGGACGATGCTTTCGACGACGGTCTCGGCGGCCTTTACAACTCCTGGATCCTCTCACATGCCTCTGTTGACATCATCGAGCACAGCTACGGCAAGGATCGCATCGAGATGAGCGAGGAGCTCTTTGCCGAGATCAAACGGGCCAAGGCGGAGAACTATGCAAAAATCTACCGTTCGAGCGGAATCGAGGGAGAGCGCGCCGAGCTGTTGCTCGAGACCTTTCGGCTCATGTACGAGCGCTTTCTCGACGATCTCAAACGAGGCGACGAATCGTCGCTCATCTTTAGGCACCATATCGCCAGGATCGAGGAGTCGCTCTCGCATTACGGCCGGACATATGAGTGGGAACGTGATCTTAACCAGACGGTTGTCGATTACATCGCGAGTATGACCGACGATTATTTTTCCGAGCTTGCGAGCAAGCTGTTCCCGAACGTGCATTTTCCGATAAGGACATATATCAATGAACGATCTGTTTAGCGCTGCCGACAACGAACGCGCTCTCAAAAGCGCGCCGCTTGCCGTTCGCATGCGGCCTACGTCGCTTGACGAGTACGTTGGACAGGCCAAGGCGGTCGGCCCTGGATCGTGGCTTCGCTCTGCCATCGAGCACGATGTGCTCTCAAGCGTGATTCTTTACGGGCCGGCAGGCACCGGCAAGACCACGCTTGCGCGCATTATCGCCGCACATACCGAGAGCGAGTTCGTCGAGGTCTCTGCCGTTACCGGTTCGGTCAAGGACCTGCGTCGCGAGATCGATGACGCCAAGCACCGGCTTTTGACCTATGGGCGCAAGACCATTCTCTTCATCGACGAGATCCATCGTTTCTCGCGCTCGCAGCAGGACGCTTTGCTCCATGCTGTCGAGAACCGCACCGTGGTGATGATCGGCGCTACAACCGAGAACCCGTATTTTGAGGTGAATTCGGCTCTGCTGTCGCGTGGGCGCGTGGTCGAACTCGAACATCTCTCGGACGAGGACATCGAGACCGTTGTGCGACGTGCCCTTGCCTCACCGAAGGGCCTCGACGGTCGGTTTGAGGCGGACGACGACGCGGTGAAGTCCATCTGCACCCTTGCCGCGGGCGATGCGCGGTCGGCCCTCACGACCCTTGAGCTTGCAAGCGAGATCGCGGTTACGAGGCCCGATACCGACGGCACCTCGGCACCAGCCGAGGGGGAGGCATGGCACATCACGGTGGAGGACGTGCAGACCGCGAACCCCCGGCGTGGCTTTGCTTACGACAAGCACGGCGACATGCACTACGACATCATCTCGGCCTTCATCAAGTCGATGCGTGGTTCGGACCCCGATGCCACGGTGTATTGGCTCGCGCGCATGATCGATGCGGGCGAGGATCCCAAGTTCATCGCGCGACGCATCATGATCCACGCGTCCGAAGACGTGGGAAACGCGGACCCGCAGGCCCTGCTGATCGCTCATGCTGCCTTCAAATCTGCTGAGGTCATCGGGTATCCGGAATGCCGCATCAACCTTGCCCAAGCCGCGCTCTACGTGTGCCTCGCCCCCAAATCAAACGCCTGCGAGGCGTCCATTGACGCAGCGCTTGCGGATATCAAGACGAGCGGCGCCCGTGAGGTTCCCAGCTATCTCCGCGATCGCCACCGTCCGGGGTCCGACGAGTACGGTGTCTACCGTTATCCGCACGATTATCCCGAGGGCTGGGTGGACCAGCGCTATCTCCCCGAAGGGCTCGAGCGCGGTGCCTTTTGGAAACCCGCCGGACGGGGCTGGGAGGAATGGCGCGTTGAGCAGTCGGCTCGCGATCGGAGCGCTTCTGAGCCCTCGCGTGGGTCCGCTGAATAGCCCGTTCGTTTCATCCCTGCCCTTTGGGGTAGACTGGGAAAGATTGTTTCGACCTAGGAATTTTGACCGGAGGCACCATGGAACCCTTTGAGATCGCGCTGATCGTGCTGGTCATTGCCGGCATCTGGGCTATCGCCGAGCTCGCGCTCACGCTGCGCAAAACGCGTGGGGTCGTGAACTCGCTCGACGAGACGGTAAGCGAGCTCAACAACACGATCGCGGAAGCACGTCCTATCGTTGCTAAGCTCGATGGCGCCGTCGACGAGCTTCAGCCTGCGCTGGCCCAGGTGGAGCCTCTCCTCAAGTCCACCAACACCGCCGTCGATGCCCTTACGGCCAACCTCGTTGAGGTCGAGTCGGTCGTGCGCGACGTGTCGAGCGTGACCGGCGCCGCAGCAAATGCCGGAAGCGCCGTCTCGGGCATCACCGACACCGCGACCGAGGCCGTTCAGCGATTCCTCGGCAAAAAGAAGGCAGATATCCCTCCTGCCGACCGCACACTTGCCGGCGAGACCGAAGGTGCAGATGAGTCCGAGGCCCCCGCGCGCGTTGAGATTCCCGAGGACGACTCCCCGGTCTCGGCCCAGAAGTCCTACTACACCTATGCAAGCGCAGAGAGCGAGGATACCGATGAGTAGCCAGAACCCCACCTGCGTCGAGCTTCGCCTCGCTGCCGACCCGAGTCTCGCGCGTCTCGTGCGCATGTCTGCCGCCAACGTCGCGATGCTCTCGTCCATGTCGGTCGAGCGCGTCGAGGACATCAAGATGGCTGCCGAGGAGGCTTTTATTTTCGCCTGCTCTGCTTCGGAGGGCGCTGCCCTTGCGGTCGCCTTCAAAGCCGACGAGACGGGCGTGTCCATGGACTTCTTGCTTTTTGACGCGACGTTCGATGTTGAGCAGAACGGCGATGCCAATGCTGTCTATGCCGATCTGATCTTGGCAAGCGTCTGCGATGCCTACGAGAAGAGCGAAGACGCCTCGCTTCTCCATATCGAGCTGGGGGCTGATGTGTAGCATGGCCAATACGTCCCGAGACGCCAAGACCGCATGGGACAAGGAAAAGACTCACGAGCTCTTCCGCAAGTTCAAGGAAGAGGGCGACATGGAGGCGCGCGAAAAGCTCGTCATGTCGCATATGAATCTCGTGCGCTTCTTGGCGAACAAGTTCAAGAACAGGGGAGAGCCCATCGACGATCTCATTCAGGTCGGCTACCTGGGTCTTCTCAAAGCTATCGATCGTTTTGAGCCGAGCCGCGGGCTCGAGTTCACGACGTACGCGACCCCGACCATCCTCGGCGAGATCAAGCGTCATTTTCGCGACAAGGGCTGGAGCGTGCGCGTGCCGCGCCGTCTCCAGGAGCTCTCCGCAAAGGTGAACCAGGCGACGGACAAGCTCACCAACGAGCTGCAGCGCTCGCCCAAGGTCGAAGAGATCGCCGATTACCTGGGTGTCACGGTCGACGAGGTGCTCGAGGCCATGGAGTCTTCTTCTGCGTACAGCTCGGTGCCTCTCGAGGGCTCGTCCAATTCCGATGCCGACGACGCCCCTTCGATCATCGATCGCTACGCCACCGAAGACAGCGCCCTTTCGTTTACCGACGACAGGCTCGTCATCGAGGAAGCGCTCAAGGATTTCTCGCCTCGCGAGCGCGAGGTCATCGAGATGCGCTTTATCAAGGGCATGACCCAGATCGAGATCGCCAAGCAGCTTGGCATCTCGCAGGTCCAGGTCTCGCGACTGCTGCGTCGCACGCTCAAGAAGATTCAGGACCGCATCGACCCCGAGGGAGTCATGACCCGTTCATGAGTGCCGGAACTCGCAAACAAGAGCCCCTCAATACCGCGCTTCGTATCTGGAGCGTCATCGGTGCCATAGTTATCGCCGCCGTGTGTCTTAACGTGCTCGGTGTGCTCGCCCCTGTGGTCGAGTTCCTCGCGGTGGGCGGCCTCGTGGCCTTTACCGAGGCGCCCATCGTCAACTTTCTCGAGCATAGGGGCGTGCCGCGTGGTATCGGCGCGCTTGTGGGCTTGGTCGTGGTCGTTGCCGCCGTCGTGGGATTCATGGCGGTGATCGCGCCAGTGCTCTTTAACCAGATGACCGAGATCCTGGGCAAGCTCCCCACGCAGGTGCGCTATGTCGGTGAGACCCTGAGCGACCTTTTGCAGCGGTTCAAGTCGGTAAAGTCGACCCCGCTCGGCATGAACATCGATTCAACACTCGATTCCATCACGAGCACTTCCACCAGGTACGTGACCAAGGTGGCCGGTGAGCTCGGACGTGGTATGTTCCCGTTCATCTCGGCTTTTGCCTCTCAGATGTTCGTGATTTTTCTCGGTCTCGTGCTCGCATACTGGCTCGCCTGCGACTATCCACGCATGCATCGCGAGGTCGCCATCATTCTCGGCGATGAGAAGGAGGAGGATTACCGCTTTATGGTGGCGGTCCTCTCGCGTGCGGTCGGTGGCTACATGCGCGGCATGGTCATCACGTCCATCATTGGCGGTCTGCTCTCGTTTGTCGGCTTTGTTGCCGTCGGGCATCCGTATGCGGCGTTGATGGGCCTTCTGACCGGCATCTTCCATCTCATTCCCGTCGTCGGCCCCTGGATCTCTGCGGCCTTTGCGACGGTGCTCGCGCTCATCTACGATCCCGTGCTCGGCGTGGCCACGCTTGCCGTGACGGTCATCGCGCAAAACGTTACCGACAACGTGATCTCGCCAAAGGTCATGCAGAGCTCGGTGCAGGTGCATCCTGCTATGAGCCTGACCGCCCTCGTGATCGGCTCGACGCTCATGGGCCCCATCGGCATGGTCATTGCGATTCCGCTCTCAGCCGCGCTCAAGGGTCTCTTCATCTTCTACTTCGAGAACGAGACGGAGCGTCAGCTCGTGAGCTACGAAGGGGCGATTTTTAAGGGAGTGCCTTTCCACGACGCAGAGGGCCGCCCGGTCGCTGCCTACGATGCGCTCGGTGATGACACGTTCGTTTCGGATTCCGAGCTTATCGCCGACGAGTTCGCACCCGAGGCCGAGGCAGCCCCGCGCCCCGCGCTCGAGAACCCGTGGCCTAAGCTACCGGTGCTGCAAGATGCCGACGTGCCTGCGTTCAAGATTCCCTTTGTGTTCGATCGCGAGGAAACCCGCGAAGACGCACGCGACAACGCTCTCAATAAAGAAGACGCCGACAGCGGCTCGCCTGTTGATTCGGTCGAAGATAGCGTACAGAAGTAGTTTACAAACTCCCGTGGGTGGCGCCCGTCCGGTGCCTGCCCGGTTGTGAAATCTGCTCCATGCGCATCGTGTTCCCTTCACGGATGGTAGAATTCTTTCGTTTGAACGTATTCGATCCGAGGAGATACACGCGCATGCCCGCTGATTTTCCGACTATGACCACCGCCGAGATCCGCTCGACGTTCCTTAATTTCTTCCAGGAGCGAGGTCTCAAGCTCTATCCCAGCTCCTCGCTCGTGCCCGACGATCCGTCGCTCCTGCTCGCCAACGCTGGCATGAACCAGTTCAAGGAGTACTACCAGGGCAAGAAGACCATGACCGAGATCGGTGCGTGCTCGTGCCAGAAGTGCGTGCGCACCAACGACATCGACTGCATCGGTGAGGACGGCCGTCACCTGTCCTTCTTCGAGATGCTCGGCGATTTCTCGTTCGGCGGTGTCTCCAAGGAGCAGGCCTGCGCATGGGCCTTTGAGCTCATCACCAAGGAGTTCAAGCTTCCGGTCGACCGACTCTACTTCACCGTCTTCACCGAGGACGACGAGACGAGCGAGATCTGGAAGGGCCTCGGCGTTCCTGAGGATCACATCTCGCGTCTCGGCGAGGACGACAACTTCTGGGCCGCCGGCCCTACCGGCCCCTGCGGCCCCTGTTCCGAGATCTACTTCGATCAGGGCGAGGAGGTCGGCTGCGGCAACCCCGACTGCGCCCCGGGATGCGACTGCGATCGCTTCCTCGAGTTCTGGAACCTCGTGTTCACCCAGTACGACCGCCAGGAGGACGGCTCCATGCCGGAGCTCCCGCACCGCAACCTCGATACCGGCATGGGTCTCGAGCGTATGGCCGCCATCATGCAGCACAAGAGCGCCAACTACGACGGCGACCTCATGCAGA